>NZ_CP012678.1:0-311372 GCF_001298525.1 Psychrobacter urativorans | reverse complement strand
CGTAAGGCTGCTGCTTTTTTCGCCCAGGCGGAGCTCGACCGTCCACCCAGATAATGGTTCAGTTTATTGATGACTATAGAGGTAGTTATGGGATCGAGCTGATTTGTAGAGTACTACCGATTGCCCCGTCAACCTATCACCGTGCTAAAGACCTAGAGTGCTGCCCTGAAAAGCGTTCACTGCGCAGTCAGCATGACGACTACTATCTCAGCGAGATTAAACGTATTTGGCAGAATAGCAAGTGCCGCTACGGCGCTCGTAAAGTCTGGCAGCAGATGAAAGCTGACGGGTTAAAGGTTGCTCGGTGTACCGTAGAACGTTTAATGAGCCAGCACGGCTTACAAGGTGTCTGGCGCGGTAAGGATAAGATTACCACCAACAGCCGTGACGACCAAAAGCGTGCTGATGACTTAGTCAATCGTAACTTTACCGCCCATTGTCCTAACCAGCTATGGGTTGCGGACTTTACTTATATCAAGACATTGAGCGGCTGGGTTTATACCGCTTTTATCATCGATGTATTTGCCCGCTCTATTGTCGGCTGGAAGATATCAAAGCGCATGAACACCGATATGGTAATGGTAGCATTGAACCAAGCAATAGCAGACAGAAACAATCCCAAAGATGTGATTCATCATAGTGATCGAGGGGTGCAGTATTTATCTATTCACTACATCGATAAAATGGCTGAATCGAACGTTATTGCCTCTGTAGGTACGACGGGGGATTTATACGAAAGTGCCTTGGCTGAAACAGTCAATGGGCTTTATAAAACTGAAGTAATCCATTATTTAAAAGAGAACTGGCATGGTGTTAACGATGTTGAACTGGCAACCCTTGAATGGGTAGACTGGTTTAACAAAACACGACTGCATAGTACGATTGGTTATATGCCACCTTTTGAATTTGAAAAGCGGTATTATGATAATTTAACCCTGTCAGGCATCGCTGCCTGACTCAAGTAAATCACTCTCCGATAAAGTCGGGGCGGTTCAGTCCTAGGTAAGTAAGATAATCTAGGACAGCCCCTGAATTAATTATCTTTACTGGCGGTGGCCTCACCTATCCTCACCCTTGAAAATCATCTAAATTTTTTCACACAATAAAACCCCTGGAACTTATAACAATGGCATTTATAGACTCAATAGATAATGAATTCAAGATTAAAATTGAAGAAGAGTCACAGACTGATTTACTAGAAGTGTGGAAGTATTTAGATAATGACACAGTATTTAAACTGAAATTTTGGTATGCAAAAAACTCACTTAATGAAGAGTTGACCAAAGAGATTTGGTTAAATGAAACTCGGCAATTAAATAAGCTAAAGTCTGTTACTAATGCAGAAAAATATCTTGAAGTAATCCATGATAGCTTCATCGATAACAGTGGTAATTACTGCTTAATTTACCCAACTGATGAAGAGTCTAAAATACTGGATACCAAGCTAATAGAAGTAGAAGCCAAGCCCGCAAGGATAGGTTTGTTTCCTAAGAGGAAAAGTCATTGGTTGAGCAAAAACAAGATAATGTCTACCACCAGTAGAATGTTTTTATGGAAGAATATATTAAGACTGGTAGAGGGCATTGAGATATTGCATGGCCAAGACATCATTCACAGAAACATCAATACTAATAGCGTGATTTATAAAGAAAGTGAAGAAATTGACGACACAGAAAGATTTGTGCTGAGTGGTTTTGAAAAATCATTAGATTTTAACAAGATTAATAAACCTATATTTATGGGTGAGCACAAGGATGTTATTTGCACAACTCACCAAGACTGGAGCGACTTAGGCGTTTTAATATTAGAATTATTGGGAATTGATTCCGACAGTTTTCACGAAAAATTACTGCGCAACGAAGCATTGGCGTTAAGACTTCTACTAGAAGGCCATTCAACCGGTCATACTAAATTAGTGGATAAGACTCAACTAAAATTATTGGTAGAGCAAGCCGTTACAGACTTGTCAGAAGTTGATAATTCATTCTCGCCGGTATTCTATATAACAACAGCAAGCTTTGACTCTGATATATTTGGTGACATTAGAAACGTTATTAAAAATTACTTAATCGACAATGCAGTTCAAAATTATGATGCTCAAAACCTAACAAAGTCTGATGTTATCGACATTATCAAAGAAGATATTACGTTAGACCCCTTCCGTATATTTAATGATAGGTATCGCAATGAATTTATTTTAAAAGGGAAGAATTTTCTATATAGATTTAAAGAGTTCAAGCACGATAACTTTGGTGATTGGTATGTTTCTTACATAACGGCCATATATGATAGTGTCCCTGACTGGCTGAATTATGCAGAAACCATCGAAATTAAGGGGAACTTGGTTTTTACACCTAATGCATTTAGGCTTATGCAAAAGAACGAGTTTTCGGATGAAAACTCATGGAAGCTAAAGTTAATACAGTTCAAAAAAGAGCAAAAGTATACAGAATCTGAGCTACAATGCCTTCAGGGGTTGTTGTTATCTTTTGCGATTGACGTAGCGCGCTCGGAAACGGAAAAGTACCTAATTAGCCTAGATCGCATTGAAGATGATCAACTAAAAGAGGGAAAAGGGTTAATCCTAGATGATGGGCTCTTTTATTATACGTTAGAGTACAAAAAAGAAAATAATGATATTAACAACAAGCTATCAGACTCACTAAGCCTAAGACAGCCTTTTGATAGATTTAAACAACACTTTAGCGATCTATCTAAACTTACTGACAAATGGGTTATTGAGACTACCACCAAGTCTCGTAGAAGCACAGACAAAAAAGACAAGTTAGATGCGGAATATGTAGGGCAATCACCCAATCTAGACTATATATTCTCCACAAAACAACCGTTAGAGCGGAGCATAAGTAATTTATCAGAAGAATTGGTTAGAATTTACCCTAAGGACCATGATGGAACAATCGCTCAAATTGAAAGGCGGGAGAGAATATTTTATTTTTTACTCAATCAAAGCTCTTTAATATCAAGTATCGCAGACCCGTCCAAAAAATTCTTTGTTACCTCTCGCAAATTTGATCTTGAGGCTTCTCTTATTTCATTAGATGAATCCAAAAAAGAAGTGTTTTCTTCTTTGGTGAAAACCCAACCAAATTACTTCATTGAAGGCCCTCCAGGTGTGGGTAAAACACACCTTATAACCACCTATGTTGATTATCTTTTCCACGAAGAAAACAGCTCAAAGGTGCTTTTGTCTGCTCAGAGTCATGCCACTGTCAATATGCTTTATGATGAAATCACTGAGAAACTCAAAAAGCATGAGTCTTTTGATAGCCTAATTATCATCCCAAACTTTAAGGCTGAAAAAAATGACGATGGTAGTAATGCAGAAACCCTTATTCAAAACGCGACAAACCCTTATATTGATAAATTCAAAAAAAGCGAGATGTTTAGTAAATATTCCAAAGAACCGCTTATTAAGCAGAAGCTCGATAAATTTATTAGTAAATCAGACGCTAAGTTTTTCAATCAAGTTTTACGTGCCGCCAATCTAGTATTTACAACCTCTAACTCTAAATTAATGGAAGAGTTGATAGAGAATAATATCAATTTTGATGTGTCTGTTATGGAAGAGTGCGGCAAGACATCAGGTATCGAGTTGGTATTACCAATGATAGTATCCAGCAAAAGAGTTCTTATTGGTGATTACAAGCAACTTCCAGCATTTTCAGAACAGGATGTCCAAAAAATTATCAGAAACCCTGGTAATTTTGATATGAGCTTGGTTATAGAGCAGCTGTCAAATATAGGATTTAGAAAAGGCGTCATTTTTGATCTTGATTTTAACTATGCTGACATAAATAAAACCTCTAAAGCTGAGCATTTTAGCAACCTTTCTAAATATTTTTCTTTATTCAAAAGTCTGTGTCAAAGTGCAGAAAGTATTAGGAGTCGAGGAAAAGAAAGTTTTGGTAGTATGATCGATACACAGCATAGAATGCACCCTCAGATTTCTCGGATTGTTTCTAACGCTGTATATGATGGTAAATTAAAAGATTATCCTCAAACCGCAGATTTCTATAATAGCGCGTCCCCATTTATCTTTAAGGACTCTAAATTAGAAGGGTTGAATAAAGATAATGCAGTAATATGGGTCGATTTACCTGATAAAAATAGTGATGTTAGGATGCGTAGTCTTGAAAATAAGAACGTCAATAAACACGAAATCCGTATTATTAAAGAGTTATTATCCAAAATACATACTAATAGTGATGAAGATTATTCAATCAAGATACTGAGCCCTTATGTAAATCAAGTGAATATGATCAATAACCTGGTTGAAAAGAGTGAGATAAATAGCTGTTTTTCGAGCAAATATAATGATCAAGACATAGCAAAAACAGTAGACTCTTATCAGGGTGATCAGGCCGACGTTATTATTATTAGCCTAGTAAGGCATAATAGTTGTCAGCCTATTACTTCTGCTTTGGGTTTTTTATCAGATATGCGCAGAATGAATGTACTGCTGAGTAGGGCTAAACATAAAATGATTATTGTTGGCTGTTTCGGTTTATTCAGATATTGGCAGCTGCTTGAAAATAAAGCTTATGCTAACAATAGGGGTTATTTGGACGATATGGATAGGGACTTTTTGAATCTCTTTGTTGAAATGTTTGTTGATGATTTTGGATTAATGAATGATCATTCAATTGATACTGAAAACAAGGTGTTTAATAACATTAACTTTGTTCAATCAAAATCATTTTTGGGCCTCTAATGAATAAAGAAAACACTATAAAATATACTATTGCTATCCCATTCCTCACTAATGAATATACATTTAGTATTAGTAGAAAAACCAATTAGTCAATTATCGATTACCTTTTCTTAAAAGAGTTAAGTCAAAGAGAGATGACTGTTAAGAGTCTTAGTGACTTCTCCAATCTAGAAACTCAAGTTGTCATTCAAGTTTTACTACCCATGTGCAATGTCGGGTGGATTGATATTGTTACTTCTAGAGACAGTTTTATTTTTAGAATAACGGAAATGGGTGAGATAGCTTATTATTTAAGCGTTAAAGAACATGAGCTCATTTGTAAGGTCGATAAATATCAAAAAAGAAGAGAAGTTTTTGTAGATTATTTTGATAACTATTACAGCTTTTATAGTTTTGACTCCCCTTTGCTTACTCATGCAAGATATATTAGTGAGATGAATAAAAACAAGAATATAGTTACCTTGCCTATAGATGATAGCAATTCTTATCCCAAGTACACAAAAATGTATAGCGTTATGGCCAGGGAGCATGAAAAAATAGACAACGTACTTGACGAGGCTGTATATACATTAACTACTAAGAAATATTTACTGGTAGATATGTTGTATATAGAAGGTCGTGAGCAAGGAAGGATAATCGATGACAACAAAGTAAAGAAGCTGAATAGCAAGCTTATTAGACAAATCAAAAATACACTTCCAGCTATAGTCAAGGATGATAATTCTTTGCTTAAAGCACATTTTAGCAAAGATGAAAATAACTATGAAGTCAAGGTTATTGCCAAGAGAGGCGATGTAGATTTTGTTTACGGCGGTCAAAACACCAAAGCCAAGCTCATTGAGCTAATCCAGTCCTCTACTGACTTTCTAGTCATTCACTCTACTTTCATAGGTAAATGGTGCATTGTCAATGATGATGGCTATACTCATCTTTTTCTAGAAATTAAAGAGGCTTTGAAACGAGGTGTTCAAGTTTATATTTTATGGGGAAAGAGTAATGCTGAAGAAACAGATGAAAACTTTGAAAAATCAGATAGTGAAGATAAGGCTGTTGAAAGCAAATTAAGAGACTTTAATGAAAGCTGCCACCAGGAAGGCATGCTAAATGTTGTAAATTACAATGACTTCAGGCGTACCGACTCGCATGCAAAATTCGTTATAACCAATCATGGAGACAGAGGGTTGTGTACTATGGTCAGCTCATGCAACTTCTTATATGCAAAATTTGAAAGATTTGAGGCGTCAGTTGTTGTTTATAACGATCAATTTACTAAATATTTTTTAGAGATTGCTGCTAATATTTGCTGCGGAAAAAGCACTTTTGACAGCAAAGTGCGCAAGGAGTTTCGAGGGCTTTCAAGCAATATAGCTGATACACCAAATGACGTTGATATTCCTAACAATGAAAAGCTGGAGCTGCGATTAGTACTAAAGCACCAGCATCATAGTTATATTGACTTAGCCGCTCAAGCAAAAAACAAGATATATATTATAAGTGATTTTATAAACACCTCACCTATAAGGCCTATATTTGACGCTTTAAAAGAGTCAGAAGCTAAAAAACATTATTATTACTCTAAGAAATCAAGTTATATCGATCATTCAGAAATTGTTGAGATGCATGATGATCTGAAGTCTGCCGACTCTCTATCTCAATTGGGTGCGCATCATTCCAATAGCCATGCCAAGGTATTAGCTTGGGATAATAATGACTTGCTGATTACTAGCTTAAATTGGCTGTCTGCAAGTGCCCCTGATAACCTTGTAGAGATTTACCACGAAATAGGTGTTTATGTTCAAGGTTGGAATGTAGCTAAAGAATTTATTAAAGAGTTTAAAAGTCTTTAAATCCAAAGTAACGCTATGAATTACCAAAAAACTATTTTGAGATAGCCCAACGTGCCAGCCACAATTAATAGATAAGCCTGTTATTTCGCTCTATGGGCGTTGTTAGTCCGGTTCAGTTGTAAGGTATAACCCTAAACGCAAAACAGCCGCTTATAGCGGCTGTTTTGCGATACTGGCGGGTATAATCGTTATTCCTCCATGCGCTGCTTTCTGAGATAACCGATGTGTTCATCACAGAATTCATCGGCAGCTTTATTGGCAAAATTGGACGGGGCATCATCAATTTGTCGTTCAACATAGAAATTTGCACTATTGGCGAAAACCCGTGAATCCTCGTCTAATCGATGACAGCTGAAAATATTATCAGTTGTAAAATCGAGTGCTATCAAGCGGCTTTGATCCTCAATTCGAGCACTACCGCTCACCACGTTACCGCTTAGGTCTAAAACTGCATTCTCACTCATAATTAATTCAAGCTCATGACTGCCCTCCACGTTGATTTTAGCTAACGTGTCATCAGTCAAACAAAGTAAGTCCCGATCATTAAAG
This sequence comes from Psychrobacter urativorans, assembly GCF_001298525.1. Lineage (NCBI taxonomy): Bacteria > Pseudomonadati > Pseudomonadota > Gammaproteobacteria > Moraxellales > Moraxellaceae > Psychrobacter > Psychrobacter urativorans. Next base: position 304,244 of record NZ_CP012678.1, on the reverse strand, counting down.
CTCTTTGGAGTAGATGTCATGCTAAGCTCAACGAAACATGAACCCCTGGTTACAATGCTTGATAGTTTTTTAAGGTTTATATGCACTGGAATATTTTCTGTTAACGGCTCTTTCTTTTTTATATAAATGCCGGTAACCACTCTTTTTTTGCCTGTACCACCCCAAAAAATTTGTATGTAATAGGTGTCACATACTTCATAAAGCTTGAGCTATGCTGAAGAAACCGTAGAGATAAACTTGGTAAACTAACGACTCGATGAGGAGTTTACCATGACCAAGAAAACCAGAACTTATAGCACAGAATTTAAAGCAGAAGCCGTTAAGAAGATAGCAGACAATAATGGCAACATTTCAGCTACCGCAAAGCAGCTTGGCATAGCGATGCAAACCTTATCAAACTGACAGAACAAAGCCAATCAAGGCAAGCTTTTAGGAACTGAGCAGTATGACCCTGAGCTTATGGCAGCTATTCAGGAGATAAAGCAACTCAAGCGGCAGCTTAAAGTGGCTGAAGAGGAACGAGAGATACTAAAAAAGGCCACGGCGTACTTCGCGAAGCACAGTTGATGAAGTACGTCTTTATCAAAGACAACCAGCACCTTTTTAGTATTACCTGCATGTGTCGTGTATTAAACGTAAAACCATCAAGCTACTACGACTGGATAAATCGTGAGATTAGTGAACAGCAGATACACCGTAACTACTGTGAGCTATTAGTTAAAGCGGCTCACAGTGAAACTAAAGAACGTTATGGTGTTGATCGACTACATGCCTACCTAAGTGCGCAAGGGTATGCTATCAGCCAATATATGATTAGAAGCGTTAAAGAAGAGCATGGCATCAAATGCCGTCGTCACAAACGTTTTAAAGTCACTACCAACTCCAATCATAACAAGCTTGTCTATCTAAACATGCTGGATCAGCAATTTGATGCTAAGCGCCCCAATGAGTCTTGGGTCAGTGACATCACTTATATCTGGGCTGCTGAGGGTTGGCTATACCTAGCAGGTGTTAAAGATCTCTACACCAAAGAGCTTGTTGGATATGCCATAAGTAAGCGCATGACCGCCGATTTAGTCTGTCGTGCACTCAATATGGCTATCAAAAATAAACGACCCAGCCAAGGACTGATTGTGCATTCTGACAGAGGCAGCCAGTATTGCAGTCATGCCTATCATAAAATCATCAAGCAGCATCATTTCAAAGGCTCAATGAGTGGTAAAGGTAATTGCTTTGATAATGCGCCAATAGAGAGTTTCTGGGGCATATTGAGGAATGAGCTTGTATACCATCAGGACTATAAAACAAGGTTTACAGCGACCAATGAGATCACACAATATATTGAGCTGTATTACAACCAAACTAGGATTCAAAAGGGTTTAGGCTATCGATCGCCAAGGCAGGTGTGGTTTGACTCTGACCGTCAGGCTGCGTAACTAAAATCTCCCAAGTTTAACTGTACGGATTTGACGGCAGGGGTCATTATATGTGCATGTTGCATTTCCTATTTTAAGTATATGGTGTAAATCAGAACCTTAGCGACAAACTAAGAGGTGTCGGGCGTATTGATTGATATTTATTCTTCTTCGGTGGCATAGCCATTTACTTCAACGTCGCCAGTGATATCGAGCTGTACTACAATCAAAAGAGGGTTCAAAAGAGTTTAGACTATAAGACACCAAGGTAGATGTGGTTTGACTTTTATTGTCAGGCTGCTTGGTTAAAATCTCTCAAGTTAATATCTACGGATATGAAATCATAGATAGCTCATCTGTGGGGTTAAATTCCTGCTCACAACTATTCAGAAGTGAGCGAGGATAATGGGACGATATTGCTTGATATGGTTAAGAACTACTTAATCAAATAAATAGTATAGTTAATTACTTAAGGCGCTCGTACACAACATCATCAACGTAAAATTTATCAATAGTACCATCACACAATAACTCTTTTCTAACAGCCATAATTTGGCGTTTTTTCTTAAGATCGTCAGGCATTATTGGTTGAGCGTATTCTGAAGTATCAGTAAGCGCTTCAATGTCTACACCAGAGTCCCCGTTAAGACCGTGTTCAGCTAAGACTCTAGGCTTTTCATCTTGAAGTATTGCATCGTTATTTATAACTTCTTGCACAGCGCTATCTCGGGAAGCTTCATGCATAACTACATGTATTGCTGCAAACTCTGCTACGCTTTCTCGGCTTAGCTTAGACATAGGTATACCTATAGATTGATAAATAAACTTACTGATGTGTGTACTAAGTTATTAAAGTTCAAGTTTAGCAGTGCTTAAGCTTGAGATTCAGTCACCTAAGAATACCAACACTCATACACAATCTGAATCAAACCATGAAACTTAAAACAATAGTTTAATGCCATTGTCTGACACGCCTTCAGTCGTCCCTAATTCGTTAGCCGCTCCCACTACCATGCTGGCTTTTGATATGGGGAAGTAAAGATGCCACTACGCTATCCTATAAGCGAAATTGGTTATTAAAAAAATTGGAATCGACAACCAAAGTGCAAGCAGCTCAAAACTAAAGCGCTGACTTTGCAGAAATTTTAGTAGTTAACTTATAGAGTTACCCCTGCCTAAGAAATTTATCATTACTGCATGCTAAATACGCTTGATAGTGATAGCGCCGACGATCCTGTTGATTTTGAAAAGGCAGTGACAAGCAATCATTAAACAGCCTTTTAAATCCAAGCATTACCAATGCAAATGCGAATATTTTTTAATGAATTTTCTGCCAAGCCGCGATCAGTGAACACTGCCTTTAATGCACTATCGGGTGCAGCTGTCGATAGTGACCGCTGAATAAATTAAACAAGCTAGAGGGAAGTTAAGAATAGCTGAAAAAGAGAAATTGGAATGAAATGAGGAGAGGTGATTGGTTTAAGTTAAATATTAAGGTTCATGAACCATCAATTTTTTTCCTAACTGTAGAGCATTGTTTTTATTAGTTAATCATTCCTATTTTATTGTGAACCTAGCTTTAGGTACGCATATGTTAAATAGACAGTACCTGATGATAAGTTCATAGAATTATGACTATGTAATAAATGATTAGTAGATTTAATTGATTTAGGTTTAGAGGCTGAGAAAAGCCTTTAGCGTGCCACTTCGTTGCATTCAGTTAGTTCTTTCGACTTGGCTGTCCATGCTTTACCCGCTGTGTTTTTGTAATAGCTGATTTTACCAATACGTGTCACCAAACTTTGGCAAGAATCCATAGATAAATCATTACCCCAAGGTCCGGTTAACTGGTAACTTTTTCCATTACATTGCCAACTAATAACAGGACCACCTTCAATGGGTACGGTCACTTTGCCTTTATGGCTGCTGCCTGCCGTCCATGTGGTGGCAAAACTTGTTGAGGCTAAAACTAAAAGTACACTGGCGAAGGCTGATTGTTTAAGTAAATTAAGCATAGCTACTCTCCTTATTTAGCTTGATTACTCTGAATAAGTTGAAACGTTTTAAGTATGTTTCGATACGGATTCATAGCTATTTGAGCATTAATTAATGCAAGGTAGATTAATAAGTCTTTACTTTATTGTTATACAGCGCATTATTAAGGGATAGAAATCAGAGAGTCAAATTATTTTAACTGACTACCCTATTATATTTAATAGACAAAAAGTAGTGGTGCATGCTTAAGTGATACAACCATTAAGACTGCTAACTGAGCCAACAGGCTATCTATAGTATTCATTACCCAGTCTTATCCAAACAATCTTACTTCATAAATAAGGATGTGTCATGAATAAGACTGATAAAGATACTAACCCTACTCCCAATGCGCAGGACGTCCCTGTGCCCCGAGATCCGCTTGAAGCAAAAATTACTCCCGGAAATAACCAGCTACTTCTAAGCGATTGGGAACCACCGCAATCTGGTATTGTGCCGTTGATCCGCTTTAAAAAGAACTGGTACAGTATCCTTTGGGCGCTACCAATCATATTCGTGCTGTTGGTTGCTGCAGTGGCAATAGCTCAGGGACTACGCGAAGTACCAAGTGTGCAGATGTTTATTGAACATTATCCAGGTACGCCCGCCTCCGCAGCGGTTGTGGAAACAGGTTTTCCGCTCTGGTTGCGTGTATCCCATTTCCTCAACCTGCTCTTCATGACCTTCATTATCAGGTCTGGTGTGCAGATATTAGCCGATCATCCGAGGCTCTACTGGCACCGCGACAGTACTCCTGGCACCGAATGGTTCCGCTTTCAGAAGCCAGTACCGGAAGGACGTGTTTGGACAGCTAAAGATGACTCAGTAACAATTCCAGGTTGGCTTGGTATTCCCGGTGTCCGTCATTCAATCGGTCTGGCGCGCTGGTGGCATTTTTCGGTCAATTCGCTTTGGCTGCTTAATGGTATTGTCATTTACATTCTGCTGTTCTCCACCAATCAGTGGCAGAGGATTGTCCCTGTAAGTTGGGAGGTCTTTCCAAACGCGGCATCGGTTGCTTTGCAGTATCTGTCGCTCAACTTTCCGCCCGACGAGAGCTGGACCAAGTATAACAGTTTGCAGCAACTCGCCTATTTCATCACAGTCTTCATCGCAGCTCCCACATCAGTGTTTACTGGCTTTATGCAAAGTCCTGCCTTGTCGAACCATCTTGGTTGGTTTGGACGTGTCTTTAATAGGCAGAGAGCACGCTCGATTCACTTTTTATCACTGTGGTGGTTTCTATTTTTCATTCTTGCGCACGTGACATTGGTATTTATTACTGGGGCACGCGTCAATCTGAATATGATGTGGGCCGGCGTCAATGATGATTCGTGGAGTGGCTTCATGGTATTCATTCCGCTCATCACTCTCGTTGGTATATTGTGGGCTATGGCATCGCCTTTTACCATTCGTCATGCGCGACTGGTACAGAGAGTTGGCGCGTTCGTAGTCGGTCCAATCAAAGGTTGGGCGGAGTGGTTCGATCCCAAAAGTGAGTTAACCGAAAAAGATATTTCTCCATTTTTATGGCCTAACGGCACGATGCCTGATTCTAAAGAGTTTGAAGATTTAGTAGCAAATGACTTCGCCGACTATCGGCTACGCATCGACGGATTGGTCGAACGGCCAGCCGAATACTCGCTGGCTGAGTTGCGGGAGATGCCGCAGCAGGAGCAGATTACCACGCACTTTTGCATCCAAGGTTGGAGTGGTGTCGCTAAATGGACTGGCGTGCCGATGCGCCATATTCTAGAGCTAGTACGCCCGACACCAGAGGCTCGCTACGCAGTCTTCTACTCTTTGGCAGACGGTGCTCATGGTGGTGTCTACTACGATTGCCATAATATGGAGAATATGCGACATAAGCTAACTATCCTAGCCCTCGACATGAATGACGAGCCACTCAGTGTCTTACATGGCGCACCGCTACGATTACGCTGTGAAAACGAGCTTGGATTCAAGATGGTTAAATGGGTTACGGCCATTGAATTTGTCCACGATTTCGCTGATCTCGGCTCAGGTCAAGGCGGCTACAACGAGGATCATGAATTTTATGGTTATAGGATGCCTATCTGATGGTTGAAGCGTCTGATCGGACAAGATTTTTCGCTCACAGTTTGTTTATTTATTTAGGAGACGTGTTGAAAAACCAGATAGTTATTAGCTTTAAGTTCTTTATAGATAGGGTTATTTTAAACTCAGAATACTTTAAACAAAAAAGCTCTAACCGATACTTGAGTACCGCTTAGAGCTATTATTAAGTAGAATTATAATTAGAATATTAAAAGTTAATGGATAGCATGCTTAGCGCTCATCATCAGAGATTTCTAGGCGACTACTAATCTAAGCGACTACTAATAATTGCCCCAGTCATGCTATCAACAACGACTTTGTGTATCTCATTGCCTTTAGCCACTTTAACTTTATAGACTGACTTGCCATTGTCAATATCAAACTTCACTTCAATGACTTTGCCGCTTACATTTTGAGAGGCTTTTTGCATGGCTTGAGTTAGGCTAACTTTAGCCTGCTTCATCGCTTTGTATTCTGCTATATCGTCTTTATCAAGCTTTTCTTGTTTAGTGCTTAAAACCTTACCGGTATCAGAATCGATTTTTACTTTATGTTCGGTATTAAGTTCGATGAACTTGACTTCGTATTTACCGCTTGCTGAGTGACTATGCTGGTCAAACTCTGCACTGACAAGATCCCCTTTAACCGTTTTCTTACCAATAGCAATGGCTTGATCGAGGCTGATTTTACTTTGCACTGCTGCTTCCGCTTCACTGATCTTCATGGTTGGTGTCGCAGCCTGGGTCGGAGTAGCTGCTTGGGCTACAGAAACAGTAGCGCTGCTAACCGCTACCATACCAAGTGCCATAACAATAGACTTACTAACCATTGATAGTTTTTTCATGACGTTCTCCTTGTCTTTGAGGTTTTTTTAATTGATTCTAGTTACAGTCCTTATAGGTTTTACAAGTTGCTGTATTGATAATTCAATCATACCGAATAGGACATAAAAAGCTTAGCATAGATGCATGATTAAGTTCGTTTCATATTTGAAAATTTCAATTATTTAGACTTATATTTTATGAGGATACCTATCAATACTAGCGACACATAATATAACTAAATTTACATTCATATTTAGTTAAGCTGAATGGTATTCATACATTTATTCAGTGGAGTCTGTTATGAAATTATATATTATGCCTGGCGCCTGTTCTTTTGTTCCACATACGGCACTTGAGTGGGCAAAAGCAGATTATGAGCTTGAAATCTTAAATCATAGCTCCGTCAAATCAGAGGAATATCTACGTATAAATCCGCAAGGTGCAGTACCTGCCATAGTAGATGGTGAAACGATAGTGACGCAGAATATTGCTGTACAAACCTATATTGATGCTAAATATCCTGACGCTCATATCTTCGGTAACAATAGCTCTCCTACCGAACGCGCAGAAATTACGCATTGGTTGGCATTTATCAATTCAGATGTGCATAATGCGTTTAAGCCTTTGTTTAATCTAAGTGGCTTAGTATCAGACAAAGCTGCACAAGAAGAATTAAAAGAAAATACGAAAAAAAGTGTTATTAACTTGCTGAAATATCCCAATGAACAACTGGGTAAGCAAGACTATCTCACAGGCACTAAGACTACAGCGGACGTATATCTATACGTGATGTTAATGTGGGCGAAGAATATGAAGCTGGATTTATCTGCCTATCACAACTTTAATGCGTTCATTAACCGTATTGAATCCGATGCTGGTGTGACTGAAGTGCTACGCCAAGAAGGTCTTAAAAAGATGGAATCGCTTTAGTGAACCGCCCCGCTACTGTCAGAGACTTAATATTCTGAGAGGATACAACAATACTGGGGCAGTTCCGTTATTAAAAAACGTTATTTCGAGTTAGTCTCGACTAAATTCATTTTGCACACTGCCTTGCACAAGTATATCGGCTCACTTATCAGGCTGATCTACCTTACCAATACGTGTAGTCATTGATGCCCTGAAGCTCAGAGAATAAGTCTATTCAGGCTCGTGATGGCTTGAGCTCGACATACTTAGATGGTGTTGATTGAGCGTCGATAGCTATTCTGCCTAGATTCTAACGACCATTTAGGTAAAACAATTGTGGTGAATTAAATGATAAGAGAACTTAAAACCTTCGTAGCGGTTTGCGAATTAGACAGTTTTGCCGCCGCTGCTAGGCAGATAAACCTGACCCAATCTGCGGTCAGTGCACAAATGAAAAACCTAGAGGACGCTTTAGGGTTGCCGTTATTTACCCGCTCTGCCAGAGCCATTACGCTCAATCCGCAGGGCACGCGCATTTTACCTATCGCCAAAGAAATTTTAGCCCTCTATGCGACGATGCAACTGCCTTCAGACACTGACATCGCTAGCTATTACGGGCAGCTCAAGATTGGTGCTATCAACTCCGTGCAAGTTGGTATTCTACCGGAAGCTTTACAAGCCATTAAAATATTAGCACCGCTGATGCAGACTGAAATTATTCCAGGACGCTCGACAGAGTTGTTCGAACAGCTAGAGGCAGGCAGTATAGATGCCGCCATAACTGTACAGCCTGCTTTCACTTTGCCTAAAGATATGGTTATTGAACCTATTATGATTGAGCCTTATGTGCTTATTAGCCCAAAGAAATGGCCTTTTTACAGTCTCAGGCAAACGCTTGAGCAACATCCTTTTATTTATTACACGCTCAAGTCCTCAGCCAGCGTAAAATTAAGTACATTCCTAAAACAACAAAATATCAAAGTAAATACAGTCTTGGAAATTAATGATCTTGATGCCATTGTTAGAATGGTTGAGTCTGGCTTAGGGGTTGCTTTGATTCCTTATGCGGGTCTATGGATTAGAAGTGCTGCACCGGTACAAATTCATCATTTAGGCGATAATACTTTGGTACGTGAGATTGTACTTGCCTATCGTTATGTGGATCGCCAACAGCCGAAAATCAATGTTTTAAAACAGGTGTTAGCGCTGTGATTTATACAGAAACCCTATAAACCTATATCTTCTAACTCTTTTCATGTGATTAACCTACTGTTTTTATCGCGCGCTAACTTATACCCAGTCAGCGCGATTTAGGCATCTTATGCTTTATAAATCAGTCTTTCCTAATACGTAAATTCCCCGCAAAAACTTCATTATAAACTTTCTTAGAATCCTCTACTTCTCTCATTTATATTTTGATAGGGCAAGCTTAACTTAAGCTTGTTTATTAAGCCTCAATTTTTTTTGGGCTGAGAACGGAATATTTACGTTTTTCTTGTGCCTTATTCTCGGTTACGATGACGCTACTTTATTTAATAGCACCAAGAGCATGTCATGAAATTATTATATTCTTATCTCGCCATTCCTATACCTGATCCCCCATCCCTGTCTATCCTATAGCAGTGGCATAAGTCTTTTAAAATAGAAAGTAAGCAAGCGATACTGTTTTTTAGCGCCTTACGATAGGTAGCTTTACTATTTTGTACTGACTCTGTGCTGTTCATTGCTAGCCTTACACCACTGCGGCACCACAACTTGGCTACAACCCATTGAATTTAACTTGTACTCAAAGACTTGCAGGAGTAAGTCTCGCTGCATTGTGCTTACCAAAAAATATAATTTTAAGGAATTAATAAGCAAATCACATCAAGGAAAGATGCGTTATAGGGTCTAGCAAGAAATGGTGATCCTATAGCAATTTACATATGGACTATGGCACGACTTAAAATTACGCACACCAAGGGTTACAAACACCAAGGACAGGATTTATGTGGAAAAATATGGGACTGACCGGCAAGATTATTGTTGCTATGGCGCTGGGTATTATAGTGGGTTTATTTATAAACTATTTTGGCTTGAATGCTGAAGGTAGCTTTGTTAACACCTATGTAACCAATGGTTTTTTTGCCATCATCGGTAAGTTATTTGTTAACTCGTTAAAAATGCTCGTGGTACCACTGGTGTTGATTTCGCTTATCTGCGGGGTTTGCGGCATCGGTGATATACGTTTGCTTGGTCGTATCGGTACTAAAACTTTCTTGATTTATATGTTAACGACAGCGCTAGCGATTGCCACCGCTATTGGACTTGGGGTGCTATTCGGTATCGGGAAAGGCATGAATATAGCAACCGAAGCGGCATTTGAGGCAGAGACAGCCCCGCCGTTGCTCGATGTATTCTCCAATATTATCCCCTCCAATCCGATTAGCGCGATGGCAAATGGCGATATGTTATCGATTATTTTCTTTGCGGTCTTAATCGGTATTAGTATCTTGATGGTTGGTAAGCCTGCCAAAGGTTTGGTACAAAGCTTAGAGCTGATTAACGAGGTCATCTTAAAGATGGTGACCATCATTATGAACCTTGCTCCTTACGGCGTCTTTGCACTGTTAGCCAAAGCCATGTCTGAGCTGGGGTTAGATCTGATTTGGTCACTGCTTGGCTATGTCGCGGTACTGGTTGGCTCACTGGCTTTCCATTTCTTTATTACCATGATGATTGTTTTAAAGGTCTCTTCAGGCTTATCAATCAAGACTTTTTTAACAAAGATGCGTGAAGTACAGATTTTTGCCTTTAGTACGTCAAGCTCAAATGCGACGATTCCGATTACCTTGCGTACCGTTACTAAGCGTATGGGAGTCGATAATTCTGTGGCATCGTTTACCGTACCATTTGGGGCAACCATCAATATGGATGGTACGGCTATTATGCAGGGTACTGCGACCATTTTTATTGCCAATATTTATGGTATTAATTTGGGTGTAACTGAATATTTAACGGTTATTTTAATGTCCGTACTTGCCTCTATTGGTACGGCAGGCGTTCCTGGTGTTGGTTTAATTATGCTATCGATGGTATTTGCGCAAGTGGGTTTGCCTATCGAAGGCATTGGACTGATATTAGGGGTGGATCGTATTCTTGATATGTTGCGTACCGCAGTCAACGTCGGCGGTGATGCTGCTGTGACCGCTATTGTAGCGAAATCTGAAGGTAAAATGGATTTGGCAATTTACAATGATCCCGACGCAGGAGCGAAAGAAATATTTGATGGGCATATCGATGAAAACAGTGAACGCGAATTCTCTGAAGTTTTCAGTGATGGCATCATGGGCAGTGAATATGATGATATTAAGCGAATTTCATAACTTATCTCATCAGCGATAAAAAATTACAAGCGATACGAATAAATCTATTATTAAGCAACCCCTATACATTCCTAAATAATTTTGGAGGTCTGTACTACTCGCTTAGATAATGGCTTAATATATGAAAATTAAACTTTTCCTCTTTTACTCAACTCAACATTAAGAAGACCCATGACTATGGAAACTACCATGCCACAAACCAATGATCAGCCTCTTATTCGCACTGAAAAAGACCTACTTGGCGCCCAAGCCGTTCCTGCAACTGCCCTTTACGGTATTCAAACGCAACGCGCGCACCAAAACTTCAATATCACTGGCGTTCCAATCAGTCACTTCCCTGATTTGATTAAAGCCCTAGCCATGGTCAAATATGCCGCTGCGCGCGCCAATCATCAACATGGACTGCTTAGCGATGAGAAAGTCAACGCCATTACCGAAGCATGCGAAGATCTGATTCGTGGCGAGCATCATGAACAGTTTATTGTTGACTTAATTCAAGGCGGTGCGGGCACTTCTACCAACATGAATGCCAATGAAGTGATTGCTAATATTGGTTTGGCAAAGATGGGTTTTGAATACGGACAATACAGCCATCTGCACCCTAACAATGATGTCAATCAATCGCAGTCCACCAATGATGTCTATCCTACTGCCGCCCGCTTAGCTATTATCTTTGCGGCACAGCCTCTCAAAGAAGCCGTTGCCAATCTAGAACACAGCTTAGCTGCTAAAGGTCAAGAATTTAGTAAAATCCTTAAAATGGGTCGCACCCAAATGCAAGATGCCGTACCGATGACATTGGGGCAAGAGTTTAACGCCTTTGCTAGTGATTTGGGTGGTGAAACTGCTCGTATTGATCACAGCTGCCGTCAGTTATGTGAAGTGAATTTAGGCGGTACTGCTATTGGTACGGGCATTAATGCGCCCAAAGGCTATGCGCACTTGGCTATTAGTGAACTGGCAGATATCAGTGGTTTGCGCGTGCGCCTTGCCCAAGACTTGTTGGCAGCTAGCTCTGATATGGGCGCCTTTCTGACCTTTTCAGGAACGCTTAAACGGTTAGCGATTAAACTGTCTAAACTCAGCAATGATTTACGTCTATTGTCGAGCGGTCCACGCACTGGCTTGGGTGAAATCAATCTACCCGCCATGCAACCCGGTTCATCCATTATGCCCGGTAAAGTAAACCCAGTCATTCCTGAAGCAATGAATCAAACGGCGTTTCAAATCATGGGTACTGATATGACGGTGACCATGGCGGCAGAGGCAGGACAATTACAGTTAAATGCTATGGAGCCATTAATTGTTTATAACCTATTAAACAACGCCCGCATGTTAGAAAAGTCCATTCGGATGCTGGATGAGCTGTGCATTCAGGGCATTACGGCGAATGAGGCACGTTGCGCGCAACACTTAGAAAACAGCATTGGCATTGTGACGGCTCTGGTACCTCATATTGGTTACGATAATGCCAGTCGCATCGCAGGTCACGCCTTGCTCAGCGGCTTAGGGGTTGCGGAACTGGTTAGGCAAGAGAAGCTGCTCAGTGATGAGGAGTTGGCGGCGATTTTATCTCCTGATACGATGATTAATAACGTTTAACTTATTAGCTTTCTTATTGAAAGCATCGTTATTCATTATTTATGATAGACAACTAAAATGACCGTGAGACTATTCTCACGGTCATTTTAGACTCCGACACTCTTAGCGCGGTTCAGTTCAATACACCCTAATAAGCATATAACTTTTCCAGCCTTATTGCTTTTATTCAGTTAAAATAATGGTTATTCAACCACGCAGTAGACATACGGTTACCCAACTAATATGCAACAGATTCTTGATGATATTGCCGCAGAGATGGCAAGTGAAACCGACCATGGAAAAGTAGCGGATTATATCCCACAACTGGCTCATGTAGATCCAAACCAATTTGGTATTGCAATAGCGACGCCGGATGGACAGGTATATGCAGCAGGTAATGCGAGCACCCTATTTTCGATCCAAAGTATCTCCAAAGTATTTACTTTAACCATCGGTCTTGGCAAGTTAGGTGATGGGATCTGGACACACGTTGGTCGTGAGCCATCTGGCGATCCCTTTAATTCGATCACAGTATTGGAGTACGAATCTGGTCGACCGCGTAATCCATTTATCAATGCCGGTGCGATTGCCGTGGTGGATGCCATTATGATGGGGCATGAGCCAAAAGCAACCTTGGGTGAAATTCTGCGATTTGTTCACTTTATTGCCGACGATGATTCGATCCGTTTTGATCATAAAGTGGCAGCGTCTGAAATGCAGCATAGAGATCGAAACGCCGCGTTAGCACACTTTATGAAGTCCTTTGGTCATATAAAGCACGATGTAGATAAAGTACTGGGTGTTTATTTTCATCAATGCTCGATTGCAATGAGTTGTGAGCAGCTAGCACGCGCAGGTCTGTTTTTGGTGTCTAATGGTGTTAATCAACACACAGGTGTAAGGGTAATTAATGCGCAGCAGTCTCGACGAATCAACTCGTTAATGATGATGTGCGGTCATTATGATGGTGCTGGTGAATTTGCCTACCGTGTCGGCCTACCGGGTAAGAGCGGTGTTGGTGGCGGTATTTTAACGATAGCACCAGGTAAAGGCTCCATCGCTGTATGGTCACCGGGACTGGATCACGTCGGAAATTCCAAGCTTGGGTTAAAAGCATTAGAGCTGCTAGTACAGAAAACCGGTTGGTCTGTTTTTTCGAATTAAAAGCGATAACTTGATGTTTTTAATTCGAAAAAACCTGTAAGTACTTGGCATGTCTACTTAATATCAAAACTTACCCTACAAAAGTAAAACCTATCAAACAGCGCTTACTTTAATAGCCTGTGTAAAAATTTAACACGCGATATCAATAAAAAGTCTAATAAAGCGATGATAACAATAGCAATGATTGCCGTTGGAAATAGGATAGCGACAATAAGTAATGGAATGGCAAGCGTCCACCCTATAGTTACACTTTGACTCCGAGCGGGCGGATTGAGTCCAATCATGTCGCTAGCTGAACGAGGACGGCGTTGCCACCACATCACATAACCGCTCACACAAATGGCAATAACAGATAGACAAAATAAAGCATTGGCTAACACACTCCACCACCCAAGCGTACCCATGTGAATAGCTGCACCCGCTGCCATAAATTTGCCAAACGCATTGTAATCATCGAAGCGTATATCAGCCAAAACCTTACCGGAATAGCGGTCAATATGCACGGTGCGGTCAGCCGTTGGGCTTTTCGTATCGTAGCTCATTGAGTCTTGGCTAATCGTCCATACGCCTGTATTCCCTTGCGGTAGATTCAACTGATACCGCCCTACAAAACCAAGCTCACGGGCAAATCGATCTACAGTATCAATCATAATGGGTATATTAGGCGCAATACCGTTTTTACCCATAGTTGTCCCTGATACTGGCATCGGTGTTAACTCTAATACCCAAGGTACGTCTTTGGTCTTACCTGCATTTAAGACGCTACCATGTGTGGGCGCTATGGCTGCTGGTGCGCCATGAACGTGCGGCGCGGCATCAGCGTTATCCATATTCATACCAGCATGATGCTGACTGTGGTCAATCGAGACTGGCATGGGCGCAACGCCCCACTTACCCGCAGGGAACTGACTCCACGACTGTACAATGCGCTCACCCCAAATTCCTGCCCAAGCCATACCTGAAATGCAGAAAAATAATAGCAAAACAGATATCCAACTGCCTAAGGTCGCGTGAATCGTTCGGAAAAAAGAACGCTTTTTCTTTAGAGTGGTATCATCAGGAATCAGCATCGCTTTGACAGATTTACGCTTATGCCACCACAAATACCAACCGGTTAGTATCATTAAAATGGTTAATGAGGTGGTCATTTCTTGAATATAGTCACCGACTTTACCCAAAAGCAAATCACCATGAATACTGTCAAAGGTATAATACAGATTACTATTACTGGGTATGCTGTTGACGATATCCGCAGTGTAAGGATTGACGGCTACCATATTGTCATGGTCTTCTGATGTCACTTGAAACAGAGCTACCTTATCCGTATCACGAGGGGCGATATATTTAACGAGGGTACTATCAGGTAGGGTATTGAGGGCGTTTTTAGCTTGCGTAGAAATGGGCGCTTGCATTGCTGATTCGGGGATAACAATGCTTAAACGGTCATTGTCTCGCCCTAGGGTGTTAGACATAACCAACATACCAAGCGCAGTAAAAGCTAAAATCATTAAAAAAGGGACAACAAATATCCCCGCATAAAAATGCCAGCGCCATACGGTAAAATAGCGTTGATTGCTTTTTTGTTTATTCATGAATGTATGTTCCAATAGTTTTGTATTTTCTATCTTGGCGAGCAAATGGATAGTTAGTAGTTTGCTCGCTCGCACGGACTCTGGACTGTTTACTGTTACCCATAAATATTAGGAACATGATGAGTTTTTCGATGATTTGCTAATAATTTCGATATGATAACCGATGCTTTTTGTACCAGTTATAGTCAATCCCTGATAAAAACATTACCCTCGTTTTAAACCAAAAGAAAATCCTGATAATAATTTATTCAGCAGATTTTCGAGCGTAAGTCATTGTCTTAGATGATTTTCGGACTGATAAAGCAGGTAGCGGAAATGACTTCATTGAAGATTTAATCAAGTTATTATTGATAGCGATGCTGTAATATTGCTGATAGCGTTGTTAGAATTAGATATCTAAAACCCCTAAGCCCCTGAATCCCTAAAAAAGTAGAGTTAAAACCTACAGCTCGATGCCTGTATCGCGCATCGCTCAAGAATCAAATACGGAAAATATCCATGACTTCCTCACTGCATTGTCTCTACTCTTTTCGCCGCTGTCCCTATGCCATGCGCGCCCGTCTCGGTCTCTTGTTTGCCGACTTTCCTGTCGAGTTGCGCGAGGTAACCCTAAAAAATAAACCGCCACAGATGCTAGACATTAGCCCGAAAGGTACTGTCCCTGTATTACAGCGTATTGACGGTACTGTCCTTGAAGAGAGCTTAGAGATAATGTTCTGGGCACTTGAGCAGCAAGATCCACAACAGTTGTTGGATGCACAATTTTTGCATCAAGCCAATGCTTTGATTGAACAGAATGACAATGAATTTAAGCATTGGCTCAATCGCTATAAATACGCTGACCGTCATCTTGAGATGACGCAAATAGAGTATCGGCAGAAGGGAGAAGTTTTTTTACAGGTTTTAGAGGATTTACTGACCAAACACGCCTACCTACTGGCAGATAACGTGACTATTGCCGATATTGCCATCATGCCGTTTGTTCGCCAATTTGCCCATGTAGATCGTACGGTTTTCTATAGCCTACCTTACCCAAAACTACAGCTGTGGCTACAGCAGTGGTTAGCGCATCCACTTTTTCTACAAGCGATGACCAAGTTTCAGCCATGGCAAGAGGGTGATGAGATGGTGATTTTTCCTACAATTAAAACAATATGATTAAGTGATTTCGAATGCCTAGTGAAGACCTAATAAGCTTAGCGTAATGGTTTTTAAACGATAAATTCAGCGGCTATTTAGAATGCACTAAACTGTTCGATATAATTCTAGTGTTTACTGACTTTTCCGATTTTATTTTATACTCACAATAACGCCAACGAGTAATTTGTAGACTGGTTCAATAAATACCCTTGTAAAGATGGATTCAAATATGCAAAGTAAGCTATCACTTGTAATAATAATCATTTAAAATAAGCGCTATTTCTGCACATCCTTATTAAACATAAACAGCAAGTATTACTTGATACCTATCACACCAGCAGTCACTGACTGTTCGCTACACCAACGTAAGGCTAATCATAATGACCCCTGTAATTAGAGTCGCCATCGCCGGTTACGGCAACCTCGGTCGAGGCGCCCAAGCCGCCATCAAGCAAAGTCCAGACATGCAATTAGTCGGTGTATTCAGCCGCCGAGACCCCGCTTCTGTCATCCTAATTGACCAAAGCGTGCCCGTGTACGCTATGGACGATATTGCACAATACGTCGATGACATCGACGTGCTGATTTTATGTGGCGGCTCAAAGTCTGATTTACCCGAGCAAGGTCCAGCGTTCGCCGGCTTATTCAATATCGTCGACAGCTTCGATACTCACGCTAAAATTCCTGAGTACTTCGACGCTCTTGATGCGCCCGCTAAAAAAGCTAACAAAGTCGCCATGTTGTCCGTCGGTTGGGATCCTGGGCTTTTTTCTATCAATCGCTTATACGGCGAAGCCATTTTACCAGTGGGCGAAACCTACACCTTTTGGGGCAAGGGTTTAAGCCAAGGGCATTCAGATGCGATACGTCGCGTGGCTGGTGTTAAGTCAGGCGTGCAATATACCCTTCCTTCAGAATCTGCCATGGCACGGGTACGCAACGGTGAGCAGCCCATACTCAGCACCCGCGAGAAGCACACCCGCGAATGCTATATCGTGTTAGCAGACGGTGCCGATGCCGATACAGTACGGAATACTATCGTGACCATGCCGGATTATTTTGCCGACTACGACACGGCGGTGCATTTTATCGATCAACAAACTTTTGAGTCTGAGCATGGCAAAATGCCGCACGGTGGCTTTGTCATTCGTAGTGGCGTCAGCGGTATAGACAATGAGAACAATAACCAAGTGTTAGAATTTTCATTATCGCTTGGCAGTAACCCTGAGTTTACCGCCAGCGTGCTCGTGGCTTATGCCCGCGCTACCTATAAAATGAATCAAGCCGGTGAAGCTGGTGCGAAAACTGTGCTCGACGTGGCGCCTAGTTTATTGTCACCTAAGACACCGGCGCAGCTGCGTAAAGAGCTGCTGTAAGCGCTAGCGCTGAGCTAAAAAATATTAAACAAAAAAGCACCGAGCCTGAATAGCTTGGTGCTTTTTTTATGGCCTAATCTTTGGTGTGTAGTGGCATCATTTACTTAGACAGCTGCTAAGACTACTTAGAACCTCGACCTTTTGCAGGACGCCTGCCATTGGCAGCAGGTTTACCCTTGCCGCCAGATTTCTTGCCATCACTAAAAGGACGCCACTCTTTACCTTTAGAACCCGCTGGTTTTCTAGCACCATCTTTGGAATGTTTAGCACTGCCCTTTGCTGCACCCGTTGTTTTTGAAGACGCTTTTGCTTTTGATGAATCATCAGTACGAGGCTTTTTGCGGGGCGCATTACGAGATTTCTTAGCCGAAGAATTGTCTTCTGAAGAAGAATCTTCTATCGATTTAAGTAAAACAGACAACTCTTTTTCTGTTAAATCTCGCCAATCGCCAACGGGTATACCTTTCAGATTCACATTCATAATTCGCGTACGCTCAAGCTTCACGACTTCATAGCCAAAATGCTCACACATACGACGAATTTGGCGATTTAAACCCTGTACTAGCGTGATGTTAAACACGTTAGGCGACACCTTAGTGACGGGGCATTTTTTCGTCATCTTCCCTAAAATAGGCACGCCACCAGCCAAACCCTCAATAAAACTATCCGTTATCGGCTTATTCACCGTCACCACATAATCTTTCTCGTGGTTATTACCAGCACGTAACACTTTATTGACCAAATCGCCATTACTGGTCAAAAATATCAAACCCTGAGAGTCTTTATCCAAACGCCCAATCGGGAAAATACGTACGCTATGTCTAACAAAATCAACAATGTTGTTTTTCTCGGAGCTTTCCGTTGTACTCACAATGCCGACTGGCTTATTTAAGACAATAAAAACAAAGTCATCCGCTTCTTTTGGCTCAATGAGCTGCCCGTTGACTTTTACCGTATCTCCAGCAACCACTTGCGCACCCATCGCAGCACGCTTACCATTGAGGTATACATTACCTTGTTCAATAAAGCGGTCAGCATCTCTTCGAGAGCAAATACCGCTTTCGCTGATGTATTTATTTAAACGAGTCGAGGAAGTGTTAAACATAAAGTGCCGTTTTTACCTAATAAAAAGCCTTTCTTGCTAAGAAAAAAGCTTAAATTGAATGGATTATTAACAACGAGATGGCTGACATTATATAGGAAATTCAGTACCCATTTCAGGCGATATAGGCAAAAATCTAGAAATGTATCTAAAATCGTATCAATCAAGATGGCGTCAAAAGCGCTTCGTCATGATGTCAAAGGTAAACCGCCCCGAGTATCTCGGAGATTGGTTTACTTGAGTCAGGCTGTCTGATTAAAACCTCCCACCTTAGTTTCTATGGTATGGTCCGCCTAGCTCATTTTAAAAAATGCCTGAACAATGGTATGCTTATGTAAAAAGCAAATAGTATGACTAAATGTAACCATAAAAACTAAGGA
Source organism: Psychrobacter urativorans (assembly GCF_001298525.1). Lineage (NCBI taxonomy): Bacteria > Pseudomonadati > Pseudomonadota > Gammaproteobacteria > Moraxellales > Moraxellaceae > Psychrobacter > Psychrobacter urativorans. The sequence continues at coordinate 285,286 of NZ_CP012678.1, read as the reverse complement.
AAGATAAAAAATGAAAATTGTAATTTTAGAATCTCTAGGAATCAGTAATGAAGAATTAAATATAATAACAAAATCTTTGACTGATAACGGTCATGAGTTAGTGGCATATGATGATGGAAAATTAGATGATGAGACGATTAAGCTCAGAATTAAAGATGCAGAAATTTTAGTGCTCGCTAATACGCCATTAAGTAGCGACGTGATCGATGCTGCAGAAAAGTTAAAGTACATTTCAATTGCCTTCACGGGTTATAACCATATCGATTTAGAAAAATGTAAAGAAAAAGGCATTAAAGTCTCAAATGCCGCCGGTTATAGCACCAACTCTGTAGCCGAACTTACCTTTGGGCTAATAACGGCACTGCTACGCAACATTGTACCGTTAGATGCGATAACTAGAGAAGGTGGTACTAAGAATGGCTACCGCCAGATTGATTTAAATGGTAAAACCTTAGGGATTCTAGGTACTGGCGATATCGGCAGCGCAGTCGCCAAATTAGGTTTGGCTTATGGCTGTAAAGTCATTGCATACAATAGAAGCGTCAATCAAGAACTGGTAGATAAAGGGGTGGAATATAAGTCGCTAGATGACGTCTTAAAGGCGAGTGACATTGTCACCCTTCATATACCACTAACCGCTGAAACCAAAAACCTGATTGATAAAGATAAGCTGGCATTGATGAAAACCAGTTCATTCTTAATCAATACCGCCATTGGACCGATTGTTGATCATGATGCTTTGGCAGCAGCACTGCACAATGGCACTATCGCTGGCGCCGGTTTAGACAGAGTAGAGATGGAACCGCCTGTTCCTACAGACTACCCTATCTTAACTGCTCCAAATACGGTTCTTGTTCCGCATGTTGGATATGCAACAGAGGAAGCCATGGTCAGAAGAGCCGAAATTACCTTTAACAATATTGTTAAATGGGAAAAAGGCGCACAAGAAAACATTGTTATTCAATAAATATAGTGATTTAAAACCGTGTAAATAAAAAACAAACCTATCTTCACGGTAGGTTTGTTTTTTTTGGAAGAAATGGGAAGAAAACAGAATTTCATGTCTACTGGTTAGATTTTATATTGCTTAATTATCAGCGCTATTTACCCAAGCAAATTCTTCCATAATGCGCCGCCATTGATCGTCTAATTCCGCTTTTAGTAACAATGGCTCACCGGTAACTGGATGGTTGAGCGCTAAACTCTCGGCATGCAGTAGCATGCGCTGACAGCCATATTGAGCACGAAAAAACCGATTGTGCCGTCCGTCGCCGTGACTGGTATCACCCACTATATGATGGAATACATGTCTCATGTGCCGACGCAGCTGATGCTTGCGTCCGGTCTCAGGTGTTAAACGCATAAGACTATAGCGGCTAGTCTCATGCTTTTTTGACACCGTAAATGGCAGCTCAACTTGTGCCAAACTCTCCCAATGGGTTACCGCCTCTTGAGGGGGTTTGTCCAAGTCAGCAAGCTTATCGGCAATGGCATCGGGCTGAAAGCTCAACGCATAATCCACAGTGCCCTGTTCTGGCATAAAGCCCCGCACCACAGCTAAATATTGCTTGGTAACTTCGTGCGCAGTAAAAGCTTCGGTAAGGCTACGCGCTACGGCTGGACTCTTGGCAAATAACAACACGCCTGAGGTAGGCTTATCCAGCCTATGCACCGGAAAGACATGGCAACCTACCGCATCACGGGTGAGTTGCATAGCAAAGCGCGTTTCGCCTTTATCCAGCCAACTGCGATGCACCAATAGACCAGCCTCTTTATTAATCGCCACCAAAAATTCATCTTCATAGATGATATCTATTTTATTATCGGTTTGGTTAGTGGTATCGTTTTCGATATTCATGTGTTCAGTGCCCATACTTTAGATACTGTAATTATATATCTTTTTTATCGCACCTGACCAAGTCACATATAAAGGTTTTCCAATAATTAATTCATGAACCATTTTTTCATTGTTTAAGAGCCATCTAATTAATCTTTGGTCTCACGATATAAAGTGTTTTGCGCCTCTTCCCTAAAATCCTCATAGGTAATATCTGCCTCAGGTATAGCGTCACTATTCGGTTGTGTTGTCGTAGCTTTATTGGCTGACGTTTGCTGCGCTGTTACCGTATTACTTTCAGGAGATGTTTGGGGAGCATCAGCAGTCGTTATGGCTGTTGGTTGGGGTATAGATGCAGGCGTTGCTGGTACATTCACTTTTGCACTTGGTGTTATCGTTTCAGAACTATCAAGCACTGAATTATCGGTTAAGGCAGTTAATAGCCCTGTTTTATTGAGCAGAAAAACCATACTGGCGCTTAATAATAATCCGCAAACCACGCCAATGATAAGGAGCTTAACACTACTGACTTGCCGACCTCTTACGGCACCTGATGTTTTGGATTTTTCTATATTTTTTGTCAGTTGATGATGAACACTGACATCGGAATGAGTAGTTTCATCAATATGTTCAATAGCGATATCAGCATTCTGACTGTTATTTATGCTATCAGCATTATTAGCTGATTTACTCTCCTCATTATCAAGTCTTTCATCAGTATTTAGATGTTCTTTAATATCGTCATGTTCATACTGAGGCACAGCTAAGTGCGGTTCATTGTCATTGCTGTCACTAAAATCAGCAAAAAGCCCTAATTCTGCCTCACTTAATGGCTCGTATAACGACTCCTTACTAAAACCATCATCAACGTCAGTTTCGCTAACTTCGCTATCAAGTTGCTGCACCCGACTTAAAAAGCGTTCATAAATATCGCTAGTACGCTTAGACTTGCTAAGTTTCGTATCGCTATCGGCACGTGCATCACTATCATTATTGGCGTTATTATAGTTATCTGAATCAGTCATAGTGTATTACGCCAATGTCGTCATGAATATTAAGTGACCGCTATCATTACATTACGTTAAGATGTTTTGCTAAAATGTAACGCTGCTAGACATGCACAATATAAAGGGCAAGCACGCTACCTTCAAGCAAAATTTGGATTTTTATCACTAATTTTATTTTTTATAAGTAAACTATAAGCAAAAATGATGCCATTTATAAAGATAATATTGCAAAATATGATTAAACATGAGGTTTAAGGATATTGCCCTATGGATTTAAAGCAACTCAACGCCTTTATTGCCATTGCTAACCTACAGAGCTTTAGTGCGGCAGCAAAAACAACTGGCTTGTCACAGCCTAGTTTAAGTCGGCTATTGAAACAGTTAGAAACCGACATGGGTGTCCTATTGATTGATCGCTATAACAGACCACTACAGTTGACCGAAGCGGGTCGTTTTTTTTATGATAAGATCAGTGCTGTATTGACAGAGCTAGATACCATTACCAGTATGACCCAGCGCTTATCTGCGCCCAGTACCACGTTAAATATAGGTTTTGTGCCGTCCGTACTATATGGGCTACTACCCGAAATTATTGCTACGTTAAAGCAGCAACGCTCACATTTAAGCACGGATATTGATGTCAATTTAAAAGATATCAGCTCTTATCAACAAATTGAAGCATTAAAAAGTGGCGAAATTGATATCGGTTTTAGCCGTTTTTCACATAAAGACCCGTGGATTCAGCAAATACTATTGCGCCACGAGCGTTATGTGGTTGCACTGCCAAAAGCGCACCCCCTTGCCGACAATCCTGAACAACGCTTGATTGATTTGGCTAATAATCGCTTAATTTTATACCATCAAACGCACCTGCCAGGGCAAATAGCCAATAGCAGTGCTTCTTCAAAAACGGATGGTAAAGCCATTACCGCCAATACAGAGACGGAACCATTACTGCATCTTTTTGCACAGTACGGTATTACGCCATTTATGACCACGAAAGTAAGTGATTTGCAAGTCGCGCTTGGGTTGGTGGCGGCTGGTGAAGGGATTACCTTAGTACCAGCCAGCCTACAGACGGTACGCACTGAGCAGATTAGCTATCAGCGTCTGGTGCATGAAAACGTGACCTCGCCTATTTATCTGCATACGCTAAAAGACTTTGTTCATCCAAGAATTCCCGATTTATTGAGTGCCACTTATCAAGTGTATGAGCGGCGCGGGATTACTTACCGTCGTCAACATTTTGTTTAATTATTTAATACTGTCGACGACTTATTATTAAGCGCATTGTTAATCTATAAATAGCTTATAAAGTACGGCTAAAAAATATAGCGTATACCTAACTATCTCTTAGCGACATCCGTAAAAATCATCATTATCTTGCATTAAGCGAGGTGTGATACAGTCCCCGCCACGATTTATGTCTTTTATACTTTGCTGTAATGATTACTGGCAAATTGCAATGGGCAAGCACTCACAGGATGGTGACGGCTTGCCGCTTGAACACTTTTGAGGTACTCATGACTGCACAACAACTTAACAACCCTGATGATAGTACAGCTATCGACTTAACCGAACCTAATTCTAGCGTTGCACAAAAAGGCTTTAGCTGGCGAATTTTTGGTCCCGGCATTTTAATGGCAACTGCGGCAATTGGTGGCTCGCATCTGATTTCATCCACGCAAGCAGGTGCACTATACGGCTGGCAATTGGCGATTATGATTATTTTAGCCAATGTCTTTAAATATCCATTTTTTCGTTTTGGTACTGATTATGTTTACGACACGGGCGAGAGCTTAATTGCCGGTTATGCCAAGCGCTCAAAAGCTTATCTTTGGGTTTATTTTATTCTATCCATTTTATCGGCGGTGATTAGTACGGGTGCCGTGACATTACTTGCTGCCGTAATATTAGGCTTTATGCTGCCAGCTTCTTTGGGATTATCAAGTATTGCCTTAGCTGTCATCATCGTTGCTGTATGTTGGTTTTTCCTGATTGCTGGTCACTATAAGTTGCTTGATGGTGTGACTAAGTGGATTATGATTGCGCTTGTATCTGCAACCGTGGTGGCGGTGATGATTGCGGCTGGCAAACCGACGGTGATGGTTGCTGACTTTGTCCTGGCATCTCCTTGGAATTTAGCGACTTTAGGCTTTATTGTTGCTTTGATGGGTTGGATGCCAGCACCACTTGAGTTCGCTGCCATAACGTCGATGTGGACATCTGCAAAAAGAAAAGCGGACAATACGACGCATCGTCAGGGGTTACTGGATTTTAATGTCGGCTTCTTAGTCTCTGCTGTTCTAGCCTTGTTCTTTTTAGCGTTAGGTGTCTTCGTACAATACGGCTCTGGTCAAGAGATTCAAACCGCCGGTGTTGCTTATATTGATCAGCTGATCAATATGTATACCGCCACTATCGGTGAATGGTCAAGACTACTGGTCGCCTTTGTCGCCTTCATGTGTATGTTTGGGACGACGATTACCTGTGCGGATGGTTACGGACGTGCCAACGCCGAATGCTGGCGCTTGCTAAAAGGCGAAGACGAGATTAACAAAAAGCAAATCGCTTTTTGGACCACTTATGCTATCGGTGGCGGTCTGGTGATTATTAGCTTCTTTGCTGGACAATTAGGCGCAATGCTAAAGTTCGCGATGATATCGGCATTTATATCCGCGCCTATCTTTGGTTGGTTAAACTACTCGCTCGTGAAAAACCATAAAAAACTATCAGCCGGCATGAATGCCTATTCGATAGCAAGTCTGGTGTTTTTAGGTGGCTTTACCCTGTTATTCTTAGCCAACCTTGCAGGTATCCTTGGTTAAGGATAACTGTTAGCTCGTATAGATAATCATATAATCGATAGATTAAAAGCCCTTTTAGTTAAACTAAGAGGGCTTTTTTATTGATAATTATAAAGACCAATAGCTAAAATTGTAACCAAATGTTAAATAATAGATAGCAAACTATCATCCGGTTTTACCAAAATGAATAACAAGATGACTAAATCAACGATTAATGGATAGTATTATTTATTAATCGAATATATGTAATTTAATTACATTGTTTTATTACTATATTTTAATAATACAGAATAAGCACCTCTTCAAAAGCAGAGTAATTACCTATACTCTAAGGGCATACAGGCAAGGTTAATGATAACTATCGCCTGACACTACTTTGATAAGACCAACCCTTTACGCAAGGATTCTCGCATGACCCTATCAGCTGGCGCTCGCTTTCGCAGTGCAATGAAACAAAAAAACGATAACAACCAACCACTACAGATCGCAGGCGCAATTAACGCTTATACCGCTATGATGGCAACGCAAGTCGGTCACCAAGCGCTATATCTCTCTGGCGCTGGCGTGGCAAATGCCTCGTTTGGTCTGCCAGACCTTGGCATGACCAGCCTTGATAATGTTTTAGAAGATGCGCGCCGTATTACCGATGCCGTTGATACCCCATTATTGGTTGATATCGATACTGGCTTTGGTGGCGCATTTAACATTGCCCAAACCATTCGTAAAATGGAAAAAGCCGGTGTTGCTGCAGTGCATATCGAAGACCAAGTGGCGCAAAAGCGCTGTGGTCACCGCCCGAATAAAGAAATCGTTAGTATCTCAGAAATGGTTGATCGCTTAAAAGCAGCACTTGATGCCAAAGTTGATAATGACTTTGTGGTGATGGCGCGTACTGACGCTTTATCTGTTGAAGGTCTTGATGCAGCTGTTGAGCGTGCGGTTGCCTTTCAAGAAGCGGGCGCTGATATGATTTTTGCTGAAGCGTTGACTGATATTGAGATGTATCGCAAATTCACTGACGTGCTTGATATTCCAGTCCTTGCCAACATGACTGAGTTTGGTCAGACCGATCTTTATACCACCGAACAATTACATGGTGTTGGCGTCGATATGGTGCTTTACCCACTATCGGCATTTCGTGCGATGAATAAAGCGGCATTAAATGTTTATCAGCATCTGTTGTCTGACGGCACGCAAGAAAAAGTCGTCGATACCATGCAAACCCGTATGGAGCTCTATGATTTCTTAAACTATCATGAGTTTGAGCAAACGCTAGACAAATTGTTTGCAGATAATAAGTAGTTTTAGCAGTTAGCCGTTATGTAAAGTGCAAGGCGCTGGATTTTGTATCAATGAGTATGCCAGCGCAGTATGCAAGAGTTATAACCCCTTTATCTTTGATTCAACACTAGCTACCAACAAAAAGGAATTTATCATGGCAGCACAAAACCAATCAGCAAAAGTATTGTCAGGCGCAGGTCTACGCGGTCAAGTCGCTGGCAAGACCGCTCTATCTACCGTGGGTAAATCAGGCTCTGGTCTGACTTACCGTGGTTATGATGTGTCAGAGCTTGCAGAAAAATGTATCTTTGAAGAAGTCGCTTATATGTTGCTATACGGCAACTTACCAACCCAAAGCGAGCTTGATGCTTATCAAACTAAATTAAAAGGCTTACGTGGTTTACCTCAAGCATTGAAAGATGTCCTTGAGCGTATCCCTGCCAGCGCCCATCCAATGGATGTTTTGCGTACTGGTTGTTCTATGCTCGGTAATCTTGAAACCGAACTCGACTTTGCTGAAGAAAATGACCAAGCAGACCGCATGTTAGCGGTCTTCCCTTCAATCATTAACTATTGGTATCGCTTTACCCATGACAATGTACGTATCGAAACCGAAACTGATGATGACACCATTGGCGGTCACTTCTTACATCTGCTAAAAGGTGAAAAGCCAAACGAGCTGCATACTAAGGTTATGAACGTATCACTGATTCTTTATGCTGAGCACGAATTTAACGCCTCAACTTTTACTGCTCGTGTTTGTGCCTCTACCTTGTCTGATATCCATTCTTGCATTACGGGTGCGATTGGTTCATTACGTGGTCATTTACATGGCGGCGCGAACGAAGCAGCGATGGATATGATTGAGAACTTTACCTCACCAGATGAAGCCGAAAAAGAGATGATGGCAATGCTGGCTCGTAAAGATAAGATCATGGGCTTTGGTCATGCTATCTATAGTGAATCTGACCCACGTAACGTCGTTATCAAAGGCTGGGCTGAAAAGCTAGGTAAAGATGTGGGTGATGAAGTGTTATACCCAGTATCGGTACGCTGTGAAGAAGTGATGTGGCGCGAGAAAAAACTATTCTGTAATGCAGACTTTTTCCATGCCTCAGCTTATCACTTCATGGGTATTCCAACGAAGTTGTTCACGCCAATTTTTGTCTGCTCACGTCTGACAGGTTGGGCGGCTCACGTATTCGAGCAACGTGCTAACAACCGTATTATTCGCCCAAGTGCGGAATATACCGGTGAAGAATTGCGTTCAGTACCAGAGATAAGTGCGCGTTAGTATCTCTATTCGTTACCCAGTATAAGCGTTTATGCTAGGTAACGGGTTTGGCTGCTAAATATATTCATTTAGCAGCCAAATCTTTGTTTTTTCTTCATAACCTCATTTTCTTTTTAACTATGTTTTTTTAGCAAAACCTACTTCTGATTCTAATACGACTGATGATGTTTTTGCTAAGAGAAAGCCTCTTTTTTTGAATGCCAACCAGCCAATAGCCAAAGGTGACTCATGGACAACGCCCTAGTACAGCCAATGAATGAACAATTCAAAAAGCCACTGCCCGATACCGACCTGTATTACTTTGATACCCGCGAAGCGATTGAGAATATCGAAGCGGGCGCGTATGACAAACTACCGTTCTGCTCAAAAGTATTATGTGAGAACCTGGTACGCCGTTGCCCACCAGAAGACTTAACCGCGGCATTAGAGCAGCATATCTATGGTAAGCAAGATTTAGATTTTCCTTGGTACCCTGCCCGCGTCGTTTGTCATGATATTTTAGGTCAAACCGCGTTTGTTGACTTGGCAGGTTTACGTGATGCCATCGCTGAGCAAGGTGGTGACCCATCAAAAGTAAACCCTATCGTGCCAACGCAATTAATCGTTGACCATTCACTAGCCGTTGAACATGCCGGCTTTGAAGAAAACGCTTTTGAGAAAAATCGTGCTATCGAAGAGCGCCGTAACGATGACCGCTTTCACTTTATCAACTGGTGTCAGTATGCCTTTGATAACGTTAACGTCGTACCGCCTGGTAACGGCATCATGCACCAAATTAACTTAGAGAAGATGTCACCGGTTGTGCAAGTAGTAAAAAACAAAGCCGGTGAACAAGTCGCTTTTGCTGATACCTTAGTCGGTACGGATAGTCATACGCCAATGGTTGATGCGTTAGGTGTCATCTCTATCGGTGTTGGTGGCTTAGAAGCTGAAAGCGTGATGTTGGGTAACCCATCATATATGCGCCTGCCTGATTACGTTGGTGTTAAGCTAACAGGCAAGTTGCAAAAAGGCATTACCGGCACCGATTTAGTGCTCGCTATGACCGAGTTCTTACGTGATGCTGGTGTGGTTTCAACTTATATTGAATTCTTCGGTGAAGGTGCACGCAATCTGAGTGTTGGTGACCGTGCTTCCATCTCTAATATGACTCCTGAATATGGCGCAACCGCAGCGATGTTCTATATCGATGAGCAAACCATCGACTATTTACGCCTAACTGGTCGTAGTGAAGCGCAAATCAAACTGGTTGAACAGTATGCTAAGCAGACCGGTCTATGGGCTGATGGTATGGAAAATGCGGTTTATGACCGTGTACTTGATTTTGATTTATCCGCTGTCGTACGCAATATGGCGGGCCCTTCACGTCCACATGCCCGCGTTTCAACCACGGATTTGGTTGCCAAAGGTATTGCTCACGCTCCTGAAGAAAAATTACCTGAGCCAGAAGATGGCTTGATGCCAGATGGTGCGGTTATTATCGCCGCAATTACCAGCTGTACCAACACCTCTAACCCACGCAATATGGTTGCAGCGGGCTTGGTTGCTCGTAACGCCAATGAAAAAGGCTTATTACGTAAGCCTTGGGTAAAATCATCATTAGCACCAGGCTCTAAAACAGTCAAAATGTACCTAGAGGAAGCAGGCTTAATGTCTGAGCTACAAGAAATTGGCTTTGACGTGGTTGGCTTTGCTTGTACGACTTGTAACGGTATGAGTGGCGCATTAGACCCTGATATCGAAAAAGAAATTATCGATAATGACTTGTTCACCACAGCTGTATTGTCAGGTAACCGTAACTTTGATGGTCGTATCCATCCGTATGCCAAGCAAGCATTCTTAGCGTCACCGCCATTGGTGATTGCCTATGCTATCGCCGGTAACATCCGCTTTGATATTGAAAAAGACTCGTTGGGTAAAGACCAAAACGGCAATGATGTTTATCTAAAAGACATCTGGTTTGATGATGACGAAGTTGATGCTATCGTTGCCAAAGCGGTGAAGCCTGAACAATTTAACGCTGTTTATATTCCAATGTTTGATGAAGCCAAAAAAGACACGGGTAAAGCGTTAAGCCCACTCTATGGCTGGCGTGAACAGACTACTTATATTCGCCGTCCGCCGTATTGGGAAGGCAAAATGGCAGCGATGAATAAGCTAAAAGGTATGCGCCCGTTAGCGGTGTTAGGTGACAATATCACTACTGACCATTTATCGCCATCAAATGCTATCTTGGGTGACTCAGCTGCTGGCGAGTACCTTGATACTATGGGTTTACCTAGCGAAGATTATAATTCTTACGCCACCCATCGCGGCGACCACTTAACCGCGCAACGTGCTACCTTTGCCAATCCTAAGCTATTGAATGAGATGGTACGTGACGAGAAAGGTGAAGTCGTCCAAGGCTCATTGGCTAGAGTCGAGCCAGAAGGTCGAGTTATGCGTATGTGGGAAGCAATCGAAACCTATATGAACCGTGAGCAGCCGCTTATTATTATTGCCGGTGACGGCTATGGTCAAGGCTCAAGCCGCGACTGGGCTGCCAAAGGTGTTCGTTTAGCAGGCGTTGAAGTCGTCGTTGCAGAAGATTTTGAGCGTATCCATCGTCAAAACTTGGTCGGTATGGGCGCACTACCTTTGCAATTTAAAGAAGGCATTACGCGCAATACGCTTAATATCGATGGTACTGAAATATTCGATATTGAAGGCGAAGTGTCGGCTGGTGGTGAGATGACATTGGTCATTAACCGCACAGATGGTACTGTCGATAAAGCCTCAGTGAAATGTCGTTTAGATACCGCTGATGAGGTCAAAATGTATAACGCGGGCGGTATGCTACAGCGTTTTGCGAAAGAGTTTATCGATGGCACGTTAGATATTACGTAAGTGTTTTAAGCTAAACAGATCGAATTATCTGATATCATGTTTGACGCATAAACACTATTAATAAAGGTGTTTATGCGTTTTTTTTAACTAAGTATAATTACACTGTAAGGATATGATAAGTGATAGATATTTTGAAGATTTAGTGAATAGAGATGAAAATACTTGGTTAGAATTCAAATCATATTGGTATTGGGATGCTAGTAATAATAAAAAAGAAGAAGGTTGGAACGAATTACTAAAAGACTTATCGGCAATGTTTAACACTAGAAGCTATGATGATCAAGTAAATGGCAGAAAATATATAATATTCGGATATGATGAGAAAACAAGAAATCATAATAACTATCGTGAAGATAGACATGGTAATGACATAACTGATCTTATAGATATAAATCAGTTAAAAGATAATTTAGTTAAAAAACTAAAAAGTAGGTTTTTATGTTATCCATTATTTAAAGGCAGCTCTGATTTATATGATATAGAAAGTATTTTAGAAATTAAAGCCATTAATTATAAAGATACTACAAACCTAGTTTTAATTATTCATGATGCTCCCTACTTATTACAGTCAAAATCAAATACAGGGAAAGGTACTAGGAGTGGAGATATTTGGCTTAGAAAATTAAAATCAGATAAAACTCCTGAAAATGATATAGCAGATCACGCTCAAGTAAGTGAATTACTAGAAATTATAAGAGATATTAAACTTAAATCATATCCAGAGAAAGAAACCACGATACTAAAAGTCGTTGAGGCTTTTAGAGATAAAAATCTCCCAGGCGCAGATATAATAAGCAAAGCTAATGAGAGAAGCTATACAACGGGTATTTGTTATGAAATTTATAGTGTAGAAAGTGAGTTTTCAAATCCAATATATTTTCTCTACTTCACTAAATACACCTCCCAAAATAAAACATTTGATCATATAAAAAACCTAGACTTAATAAACAAAAACGAAAAAGTATTCATATTACTTGATACAGTTAATAAAAAAGGAGGAAAAATAGATATAGATAGAATAAGTTATATATTTAAAGAGTTTTATAAAAAATCCGAATCTTACTACATAGAGAACTTTTCGCTAATCAAGCTCTATGAAGAGTTGTTTAATAATGATGTTTTTTATAAAGGTCAGACACTAAATAAAAACTTTATCAAACCTTATACAGAAGAAAGCTCTGATAAGACGGCAGATTTACTAATAAACGAGTGGTATACAAGCAATAATCATCCTTTGCTTGTTCTAAAAGGAAGCGGTGGTTGTGGGAAAACAACAGTTGTTAAGAATTTTATTAAGAGTCTATATAGCTCTCAAAGTAATATAAATGTCTTATATATAAATTCACATGAAATTATCAATGATATTATGAAGATGGATAAAATTGAAGATATTTTTGATTTTTATTCTATTTTAGCAACAAAAAATAACTTAAGAAAAAAGTTTAACAAAAAATTATTGGCTTTATCTAGTGATAATGGGAATCTTGTTGTTGTTCTTGATGGTATTGATGAAGTAATTGCAAAAAAAGGAAGCGACTTCGATCTTAATGCATTGATTGAATCAATATTTAACGATTATTCAGGAAATTTAAATAAAACAAAGGTCATTATTACTTGTAGGGACTTTTTTTGGGATGAGTCTCAGAACATTGGAAATTTAAAAACTCTTAGACTTAAGCCTTTTGATCAAAAACTAGCTGAAAAATATTTTGCTAAAGTATTTAACAATGAGAGTAAAAAAATCCGTCAATCAATGGCAATAGCGTCTGATTTTAAAATCAATGACGGTAAAGATGAACCAGAATCATATATACCTTACATACTAGATATGATAAAAGAAAATATAGTTATTGATGACAATAGTTTAAATCTAGAACTTAAAACTGAAGTTCTTCAATATAGTTCCAATGTTCATGATTATTTAGTTGCTAAATCATGTGAACGTGAAATCATAAAACTAGATAATCTTGAAATTGATGAACAGATAAAAATATTTAACAGAATAGCTATAGAATATGACGGAATATTAAATGAGAGGCATTTAGAAAATATATTAGATAGTATGCATGCAACAAAAAATCTCAATAAATTCAAAGACCACCCCCTGCTCGTGCATGATAACGGTAACTTATCCTTTAGATATGATTTTTTTGCAACTTATTTTAAATGTTTATACCTTTACAGTTTTTTTGCTAATGAGGAATTTGATAGTATTGATAGCACTAAGTCCAATCTTCTAATTCGTCAAATTAGTTTTGGGAATGAGTTTACCTTAATGCTGAAAACCCGGCTGGGAACTAGCTTCTCGGAAAAGCTAAAAGAAATCATACTTTTTTTAGTAAATAACGGCTATCAAATAAATCATATACAAGATGGTAATCGATTAATGCTACTTAGCTCTGCTTTATTTATTCTATTACTTGATATGCGTAATGAATTAGATAAAAATGAGAGAACTAATTTGATGAGAGAGATATATGAAAAGGACGGATATATAGAAAACCTCAGTATTGTTGATTTACATTCCGATTCTAAAAACATAATTTTTGATTTTAAAGGAATGAAGTTCAATAACTGTTTATTTAATAATTATGATAGATTTTCAGAATGTACGTTTGATGAACATACTATTTTTAAAAACACTGTGTTCAAGCCTAAATTATCACATAAAGGCTTGAACACTAATATTTCGAATTTTAATATAGATTTTTCGACTTGTAATACTGTTGGTCTTGACGATCTTCTTGAAAAGAAAATCGCATTAAAAGATATGAAGAAAGATGAAACCCGAAGAAATGTTAAAAGGATCATTAGCTATTTTTGGAATAATGGTTACTTTACAGACAAGCTTGAACGAGAAGCCAAGAATAGGTTTAAAAATATTTATCAAACCTTCGAGAACTTATGCGATATCGGTGTGATTTTAGCTAAGAAACAATCAACATCACAAAAAAGACAAGATACGTTATATTATATATCTGATGATTATTTAGACTTAAGAAAAATATTTGAAGAGAATAACTCTTGTTATGAGCTTGAATCAATAATTAAAAAACTAGAGAGTTACTAGCCTTTTTAAATTATAACGTTAAATTTTTAATAAATTATATTTTAAAGGACTTCCATAATGACACAAAATAAACCAAAATTTGCCCCACAAATTTCCGTCCCTGCCACCTATATGCGCGGCGGCACCTCAAAAGGTACTTTCTTTAAACTCTCCGACCTACCAGAACGCTGCCAAGTTGCTGGCGAGTCGCGAGATAATTTTCTGCTACGTGTCATCGGTAGCCCTGACCCTTATGGTAAGCAAATCGATGGCTTAGGTAATGGTAGCTCTAGCACCTCTAAGACAGTAATTCTTTCTCAATCTGATAAAGTAAATCACGATGTGAATTACCTATTTGGGCAAGTAAATACTGCCAAACCAATGATTGATTGGGCGGGTAACTGCGGTAATTTAACTGCTGCGGTTGGGGCTTGTGCGATTAACATGGGACTAATCGACGCTGATAAGGTCGCCAATAGTGCGGAAAGTGGTATCTGCGAAGTGCGTATCTGGCAAGAGAATATCGGCAAAACCATTATCGCCCATGTGCCTGTCTATCTAAATGCACAAGGCAAAGTACAAGTCCAAGAAACGGGAGATTTTGAATTAGATGGCGTGACTTTTCCAGCGGCTGAGGTGAAGATTGAATTTATTGATCCCGTTGATTCATCAAGTGATATGTTCCCGACAAACAATCTAGTCGATGATTTCGATGTCTCTGGCTGCGGCTTGGCTAGCGATAGTGTAAAAGCAACTTTTATCACTGCTGGTATCCCAACTATCTTTATGAAAGCAGAAGATTTAGGCTTTACCGGAACTGAATTGCAGGGTGATATCAACAGCGATAGCGCGCTGCTTACTAAGCTTGAGAATATCCGTGCCAAAGGCGGTGTGGCGATGGGCTTATTTAAAGACGTCAGTGAAGCACAAAGCAGTCAGCATATTCCTAAAATCGCTTGGGTTGCCCCTGCGCAAAGTTATAACGCTTCTAGTGGCAAAGCAGTTAATGCGGCAGACATTGATTTAGTGGTACGCGCCATGAGTATGGGTCAATTACATCATGCCATGATGGGTACAGCAGCGGTGGCGATTGCTGCAGCAGCGACCACGCAAGGAACGTTAGTTAACCAAGCAGCGGGTGCAGGCGAATTAGGTGAAGTTCGTTTTGGTCACCCATCAGGTACGTTACTCGTGGGCGGTAAAACCGAACAAGTCGATGGTCGCTGGCAAGCCAAAAAGGTGTCGATGAGCCGCTCAGCACGTCGTATCATGGTTGGTGAAGTGTTTGTGCCAACGGATGTGTTTTAAACGTTTATTATTTGTTCGATTTCTTTAATACTTATACTCTGAATAGCTTTTTGCTTGCGTTTGTTTTACTCTAATAAAATGCCAACTTCTCCTACTCTTAATAAATCACCACTAGACAAAAAGCCGCCGCTCAAAAAAACGGAGCGGCGGGCTTTGCTGTGGGATATCCTCAAAAAGCTTGCCGTCTTTGCTCAGCCTTACCGCTTAATAATCATTGCTACTTTGATATTAACAGTACTAGGTTCCTTTACCGCTCAGGTCAATGCCTTTGTACTGCGCTATGCCGTAGATACTTTGACCGAAATCGCCACCCTTTCTGAACCTTGGGAAGCTGGCGTGCGCATGCTCACTATTATCAGTGTGGTATTGCTGACTAAAGAGATATTGTCGATATTCATCTCGTTTGGACAGCGCTTTTATGGCGAAAAGATTCGTATCAATCTCTCGCGTGATTTATCGCAAAAAATCATTGAGCGTATCTTAACCTACCGTATGGCGTTTTATACCAGTAGTGAAAACGACAGTGGCAAGCTGCAAACTCGTATTGATTATGGCGTCAGCAGCCTAACCAGCTTGGTACAAAACTTCTTTATCGATATGCTACCGCTGTTCGCTAGCGCCATTGTCTCACTCATTATTATGTTTTCGACCAACGTTTGGATAGGGATGGTCGGTCTTATTATTATCCCTATATATTTCTTTATCAGTCAAAAACAAGCCAAGCGCCTACAAGGCTTTCGTCGCCAAATGCGTGGTTTTAGAGAGGCGAAAAGCGGGCTTGTTATCTCTTTGATTAACTCCATCAGTGTCGTAAAATCCTTTGTACGTGAGTCTATCGAGGCTGAGAAGCATTTAACCATTCAAAAAGACATGACTAATAACCAGCTACGTATTCGTAGTATTGGTTTTATTTATGATGCAGTGAAGACCTTTATCGAACAAATCGGTGTGGTAGCGATTATTCTATTGACTTCTTATTTCGTGCTAAAGGGTCAGATGACCATTGGTATGATTTTATTTCACGTGATGCTATTTCAAAACGTCGCCGCTCCTATCCGTCAATTACACCGTATATACGATCAAATTAACAACGCACTCACCTATGCCGAAGGGTTTTTTGAGATTTTAGAGGATGACGAACAAGTTGAAAATATCACTGGTATAAGTAGCAAAAATCTAAAAGGTCATATTGAGCTTAAAAATGTCGATTTTACCTATCCTAATGGCACTCAAGCGCTAAAAGACGTCAGCTTTACCATCAAACCCAATCGCATTACGGCGCTGGTTGGCTTAAGTGGTGCTGGCAAGAGTACGATTATTAACTTGTTGGTGAGATTTTATGAGCCTGACGCTGGCACGATATGCTTAGACAGTCAGAATTTAGCCGACTATGATACCCATGAGCTACGTCAAAATATTGGTCTGGTATTACAAAGCAATCATATTTTTTCAGGGACGATTAGTGAAAATATCCGCTATGGTGACATGACAGCCAGTGATGATGATATTGTCATTGCTGCAAAAAAAGCCTCTATTCATGAGCAAGTCATGTCACTAACAAAAGGCTATGAAAGTAGCGCGAAATCCCTATCAGGCGGACAGCAGCAACGTATTGCATTGGCAAGGATGTTTTTAAAGGATCCGCCGATTGTGTTTTTGGATGAACCAACGGCAAGCCTAGATGCGATTGCCAGTCAGCAGGTTAAGAAAAGCCTAGATTTGATTAAAAAAGACCGTACCGTGATTATGGTATCGCACAATATTGCCCAAATTATCGATGCTGATGATTTAGTGGTGATAGAAAATGGTCGGGTGGTCGAAACAGGGACTCACGAAGCGCTATATGAGCAGCGTGGTAAATACTTTGAGATATTCAGTGCGATGTCGGATAGTTTAAATTTGGATAAAATCAGTCAAACCTTACACGGTTAAGCAACCATTAACCCGTTATAATAGCTATCTATAATATCCTTACATGCGGATACCTTTTCCTCATTTCCCCTTTAACCTATATCCACTAAGTTGCCAGAAGCTATTTTCCTATGAGTCCTGATATTTCTATAAAAACCTTTGATGAGCTGACCTCAGTTGATCTGTATCATATTTTAAAAGCACGCTCGCAGGTGTTTGTGGTCGAGCAACATTGTGCTTATCAAGACATTGATGAGGCGGATTTTGACTGCCTACATCTTGTCGCGCATCACAATGAAAAGCTGATTGGCTATTGCCGCATTATTGCACCCGAATTTAATCATGCTAAAGCGTCAGGGTCCATGCCGGCAATTGGCAGAGTATTGGTGTTGCCACAGTACCGAGGTAACGGCTTAGCGCGCCAAATCATGACGCAGGCTATCAAGTATTGCCATAAAAAATATGGTAAAAAAATCCCCATTGCCATCGCAGCACAGACTTATCTCATTAACTTTTATCAATCGCTAGGGTTTGTAGCGAATAGTGATTTTTATCTGGCAGATGGTCTTGAGCATGTCAATATGGTGTTATATCCCGTTAAGAAAGTCAAAGCACCAACGCAAAGTTCCGGTACCAGCAAGATTCTTAACTTTATACTGTTAATGTTAGCCGTTTTATTTCTCATTGGTGTGGTTTACTTAATGATTTAACTGGCTTTATAAATAAAATATAATCTAATTTTAATGAAGTAATGAGCGCTAAAACCCATGAAAAACAGCAATAACACTCCTTTTTTACCATCATCACTCACGTGGCAACTGACATCCTTTCATGAACTTAGTGGCTATGAGGTCTATAACATCATTCAAGCACGTGAACAGGTTTTTGTGAAGGATCAGCACTGTACTTATATCGATGCCGATGGTCTTGATTTTACAGCGATGCATTTATCTGCTTATAAAGGTAATGAGGGAAATGACAATCAGGACTCAAATCCACAGCTGGTAGCCTACTGCCGCGTGCTAACCTCCACTACGCCACAGCGCTATCCTATTATCGGGCGCGTCTTGGTAGTGGCGGACTATCGTGGTCATGGGCTTGCACGTGAGCTTATGATACGCGCGATTGATTATTGCCACAGTCACTTTTCCAATCAGCCGATTCATCTGTCTGCCCAAACTTATCTGATTGAATTTTATCAATCCTTAGGCTTTGTCTGTGAAGACGCAGCATATGATGCTGAAGGTATTGAGCACATTCATATGATTTTAGCGCCGCTTTAAACATAAAAAGCGCTCTTAAGCTTGTTTTACACTATGTCACTGTGGTCTGATATTGAGTATGCTATTTTTAATGAAGTGGCTTTGATTCATAGCGATTACCCATACTCAAGGATGAGGAGATTATAATGACTGGTGCAGAAAGGACAACGGTGGAAAGCAATGTTCGCCCAGAATACGATATTGAGATTCAAAAAATTGCGGATTATGTCTTAACTTATTCCATAGATAACGACTCTCCCAATAGTGCTGACGCATGGAATACGGCGCGCTATTGTCTGATGGATACCATTGGCTGCGGGCTGTTGGCATTGCGCTTTCCTGAATGTACCAAACATCTGGGCGCAGAATGTGCGGATCAAATCACCCCAAATGGTGCGCGTGTTCCCGGCACTGCATATCGTTTAGACCCCATCAAAGCCGCTTTTGATATTGGCTGTATGGTGCGCTGGCTTGATTATAACGATACGTGGCTGGCGGCTGAATGGGGGCATCCTTCCGATAACTTAGGTGCTATCTTAGCGGTAGCGGACTATATCAGTCAGCAAAATGTCAGCCAAGGGCGTGCGCCCCTTATCATGAGGGATGTGTTAGAAGCGATGATTATGGCGCATGAAATACAAGGCGTCATCGCGTTAGAAAACTCTTTTAACCGTGTTGGGTTGGATCATGTGTTCTTAGTTAAGCTGGCATCAACTGCAGTCGTTGCCAAGCTTTATAACTTATCACGCGAGCGGATAATGGCGGCACTCTCACAAGCCATAGTTGATGGACAAGCACTGCGTACCTATCGTCACGCTCCCAATGCGGGTAGCCGCAAGTCATGGGCAGCAGGTGATGCCACCAGTCGAGCCGTACGTTTGGTAGATATTACTAGGCGCGGCGAGATGGGTATACCAGGGGCGCTGACTGCCCCGCAATGGGGGTTTTATGATGTGCTGTTTAGCCATACTAATGCCGACTTAGCCACTAAACCTGAAAGCGAACGAATATTTAAATTCCAACGTGACTTTGGTAGCTATGTGATGGAGAACATCTTATTTAAAATCAGCTTCCCTGCTGAATTTCATGCACAAACCGCCTGTGAAGCCGCCGTTATTTTGCACCCACGTATCGAAGACAACGATATTGATGATATCGAAAAAATCGTACTGACCACGCATGAATCTGCAATACGCATCATCTCGAAAGAAGGTACATTGGACAATCCTGCCGATCGTGACCACTGTCTACAGTATATGGTTGCTGTACCGCTATTAACCGGCGATCTCATGGCAGAAAACTATGAAGATGACTATCATGCTGAGCATCATCTGTTGATTGATGCGTTACGCCGTAAGATGGTGGTAGTGGAAGATCCGAGCTACTCGCGTGATTATCATGATCCTAGCAAACGCTCGATTGCGAATGCTATTCAAATATTCTTTACCGATGGCACCAGCACCGATAAGGTTGTGGTTGAATACCCTCTTGGGCATAAACGTCGCCGTAGTGAGGGTATTCCTATCTTAGAAGCTAAGTTTCAAGCCAGTTTGGCGACACGCTTTATCAGTAGTCGTTGTGACGCCATTATCGCTCTATGTGATAATCAAGCCCAATTAGATCAAACACCTGTGAATGAGTTTATGGCGATGTTTGTCACTAATTAGCAGGTTTATTCCAGTGTATATCTTTAGCCATTTAAACTATTTGAAGCAAATTTTCAGGTCAATATTGTGGATTTACCACGGTATTGACTCACCCGCCCAATCAACGAAACTGCCCGATTGAGTCGCGGTCATACCTGCGAGCACTTCTAATAAACATTCTGCACTGTATTCTGGCGAGAACAGATGCCCCTCCGCCACATTGGCTTGAAAGGGCGCAGACAGTTGCGTATTAACCGTACCCGGCTGCATAACGACCACGCACACATCTTTAAGCGCCCGACCCCATTCAATACTTAGATTTTTCATCCCCATATTAAGAGCAGCTTTACTCATGCGATAGCTGTACCAGCCACCCACTTGATTATCGCTAATACTACCAACACGAGCTGAGATAGTGGCAAAAATTGCCGGTTTCTCGTTACTTCGTTCAGCGGTAGCCAACAGTGGCTTGATATGTTTCGCAATCAGCAGACTGGCTAACGCATTGACTTGCATATTTTGTAAGAAAAAGTCTGTCTCAACCTGTCTGAGTGCTTTTTCAGGTTGCGCCGTCTCAGTATGTAGTAGCCCTACACAGTTAATGACCCAATCAAGATGCGTGGTATGCTGTTTAATCTCAGTCGCCGCTTGCTCGATACTGTCCTCATTACTGACATCCATTTGCAACCAATGCAGGTTGTCTGCCTCAAAGTCAGGTACAGTTTTATGATAAGTTGCATAGACCTGACTACCACCTTCTTCTTTGTCGGTGCTTTCTAGCAACTGCTTCACCATTGCTCGACCGATACCGCCAGTACCACCAATGATAAGATACGTTTTTTTAGTTGCATTCATGGTCTGCATACTGACTCCTTATTAGGGTTAGTCTATGATGATTACTCATTTAGTATGACTGCTTCTCTAAATATTTGCCAATCTATATTATAGCTGTACCTTATTTTTTATCATAAAAAAGCCGCCTCAATAATGGGCGGCTTTTTTATATCATAACTTTATAGCATTGATATTTTTACTTAAGCTATATTAATGCGCTGCTGTTTTTTGTACTTTAGCCACAGGAACTTCATTGTGGTCTACGTCAAACAACTTACCTTCGCTGAAGTAATCGCCGTCAGTCAAATCAAGGATAACATCAGGGCGTACTGAACGGTCTTCTGTACCCGCTGCAAATACTGACTGATTCTCTGAATTTCCGGCTTTAAGATGGTTAAACAACAAGTTTAGTGCAATAGCCATAATCGCTGCAGAACTGATACCTGAGTGGAAGATAGTTGCAAACCAGTCTGGGAATTGATCATAGAATGCTGGAGCAGCAATCGGCAACATACCAAAACCGATAGAGGTAGCAACAATGATAAGGTTCATGTTATTGGTATAGCTAACTTGTGCAAGAGTACGAATACCACTGGCTGCAACCGTACCAAATAATACGATACCCGCGCCACCTAATACTGCAGTTGGAACCGTTGCAATAACGCGTCCCATGATAGGCATTAAGCCTAGTACTACTAAAATGATACCAGCATAAGCCACTACGAAACGGCTTTTAACACCGGTTACTGCAACCAAACCAACGTTTTGCGCAAAAGCACTTTGAGTGAAAGAGCCAAAGATTGGGGCAATCATACTGGCTGCCATATCTGCACGTAGACCATTACCTAGACGTTTTGAGTCAACTTCAGTCTCAATGATATCGCCAACTGCCAAAATGTCAGCTGAGGTTTCTACTAGAATAACCAATACCACGATAAACATTGAGATAATCGCAGCAAGCTCAAATTTAGGTGCACCAAAATGGAATGGGCTTGGGAAAGCAAAAATAGAACCCGTCGTAATACCAGAGAAATCAACTAAGCCGAATGCCCAAGCGGTAAAGGTGCCGATTACCATGGCAAGCAAAATAGATAAGCGGCTAAGCGCAGCGTTACCCAATTTACTGAGTAGTAATACCACTAATAACGTAAAGCCTGCAAGACCGATGTTAGTCATGCTACCAAAATCTGGTGCTTTACTGTTACCACCCATCGCCCAGCGTGCTGCTACTGGCATCAAGGTTAGACCAATCGTGGTAATAACCGTACCCGTGACGAGTGGCGGAAAGAACTTAATAATCTGGGAAAAAATAGGCGTAATTAAAAAGCCAAGCGCAGAGGCTGCCATAACCGCACCAAATACAGAAGGTAGTCCGCCCCCCGTGGTTACGATAGCAACAACTGTCGCCACACTTGCAAAAGACACGCCTTGTACCAATGGCAGCTGACAACCAAAGAAAGGAACACCTAGGGTCTGTAATAGTGTCGCTAGACCACCAATAAACAAAGAAGCGGCAATCAATAAGCCGATCTCAGGCGAAGTCAGTCCAGCTGCTTGCCCAACGATCAATGGAACCGCAATAATGCCGCCATACATCGTAAGGACGTGTTGAAAGCCATAAGCGATATTAGCGCCAACGCCCAAGTTCTCATCTTCTGGACGAGCGAACGTTGGATTAGAGGTAGATTTGATATCCATAGATAGGTGTGCTCCCTGCATGTTATATTTTTAATGTATCCTAACTGATACACCTTGAATGACGTAGAACTATAGTAAATTAAGTTTTACAATAACTGAGCTTATTCACTGTTTTTTATCACGCTTTGTACTCATTGCTTATCTATATCAAACATATGAAAAGAAGTCATTGCTCTTTTTAAAATAATAGGTTTGCTAGATTCACAAAAAGAACATTGTGATTTTACGGTTAGTTGATGCAGGAGCATCAAAACCGCATACTGCTAACATTGTTAATATCAATGTTAATTATCGATATAACAAATAACTTATTATCTATTGCGCTTGTTGCGCTTGTTTTGGTTATATCGTAAAGCTCATAACTTACTTTTAGGATAGCGTGTATTGATAATAACTGCCAGTGATTTTTTGACCATTTGGTCAGCTTATAGGGTAAGTTATTAATTTATAACGATTTAATCTTAAAAAAACTCTATTTATCGCGGCTAATATAGCCATATATTATAGAAATTTAACATTATTCGTAAGCAAGTCGTTATTTTTATTGAATGTTAAGCGCCTTTCGCTCATGTTACTCAACACTTATTTATACGGATATGACGACCGCTATGTTATCACCACAAAACCAACTGACTGAATTGGTACGCACGCTTGAAACTGACCAGCATATATTCGCTACTGACCCGCTATTGGTCACTGAAAAGCTGCAAGCTGAATTAGGTACGCCCATCCAAAAACTACATAGGCGGGCGTCACGCATCGATAGTAATGGCGCACTAACACGCGTGCTAGAAAAGATTGACGGACGCATCAAAGGCATCATGACGGTGATGAGTGTCGTATGGTGTGTCTCGGGCTTTTTAGGGCTATTCACCTTACTACAAGCCAATGTGGTCAATTTTTTCTATGTTTTGGTATGTCTGCTTGGTTTTCATACTATTATGCTCATCGGTTGGCTAGTATTAACCATGATTAATCAAGGTAAACAGTCTGCAAACTGGTTCGCCAATTTTGTCAGTCCTAAGCGTTTGATACGAGGTAAAGACGATATCACGCAAGCAGCGGTGCGCTTGTATGAGCAGCAACTTCAGCATAGCGGTATGCGCTGGTATTTAGGACGGTTCAGCCATCAGCTGTGGCTAGCGACTCTGACAGGGATGCTATTGGCTATCATATTCTTATTGATTATACGTCAATACAGCTTTAGTTGGGAGTCGACCTTATTATCAGATCAGGCTCTTATTACGTTGACCCATATGCTTGGTTGGTTACCCAGTATGGTGGGCTTTGATGTGCCAGATAATGCGGCAATTGTGCAGAGCCGTTTGGTCACTGAAGCACTACCCTTACCTATCGCTCGGCAGTGGGCAGGCTTATTAATTGGTAGTTTGCTGATGTATGGCATCGTACCACGGGCGCTAGCATGGTCATTTTGTGCGCTGATGTTTCGCCGTAAAAAAATGCGCTTGGATATTAAATTACCCTACTATCAAAAGATTATTAACTTTTGGCAGCGGCAAGTGGTTGATGCTGATGACTTTATCGAAGTCGATGCGCCAGTTGCGCCAAAAGCCACGGTTAGTGCTGGTAAGAAGCTGGTGGCGTTACTAGAATATCCTACAGATGTCGATAAATGGTGGCATATCGCCTTTAATGATAATAGTAACGACAATAATGACGACAAGGTAGATAATTTTGGTATCGTTGATGACCGTGACGATATGACGCGCTTAACGACATATTTGGATCAACATCCCGTGCAAGTGCTCATAGGAATTCACAGTCAAGCGCTACCTGATCGCGGCACATTACGCAAACTTGATCACATCGCCAGCCATGCTAAATACGGGCTTATTGTACAATTATTAAGTCAAGAAAATATCAATACCACTACTTCTGATTTTTCTGACCCGAATACGCAGCAAAAAACTGCCCGCTATCAACAATGGCAAACGGCTCTGGCAGCACGTAAAATTGGTTTGGTAACTGCTCATGAACAAACTATCGATTAACGCGAATTAACGCTAAATCACTGGCTTGAAGAAATAATATATATTTACACTATAACGAATGATTCCTTTATTTTTCAATGAATTAGCATCACTATTAAAATACGAACTTATTAAATTATAGAATTCAAGATTCGTCATTCTATTATTAAAAAACATGAATAACACGCCATTATCAGCATGATATAACAATATTAAAACCAAGATAATATTGCAATCAAACCGTACGATTAACTAAATAATAGAAGACACTATTATGAACCAAGATAATAATAACAATAGCTATATGAGCAAGCAGCCGACAAGGTTACTCGAAGAGAATGCCTACTTGGACGTGACACCGCAGTCTGCTCGCGCAAAAACCACCATTGGCAGCGGTGAACCTTTAAAGTTGGCAGTGGTTGGGCACACCAATACTGGCAAGACTTCAATTTTGCGTACTTTATTACGAGATGTTTATTTTGGTGAAGTAAAGAATGAGGC
The DNA here is from genome assembly GCF_001298525.1 of Psychrobacter urativorans. Classification (NCBI taxonomy): domain Bacteria; kingdom Pseudomonadati; phylum Pseudomonadota; class Gammaproteobacteria; order Moraxellales; family Moraxellaceae; genus Psychrobacter; species Psychrobacter urativorans. Next base: position 259,974 of record NZ_CP012678.1, on the reverse strand, counting down.
AGCGACTACGCGCCATGTTGAGCGTGCGCAGCTGATAGACAGTCAAACGGGTGATGTACTGGTCGCATTGTATGATACCCCTGGTCTTGAAGATGCTTCTGGACTGATGGATTGGCTAGAGGATAACACCGCCAGTCGCCGTGATGGTATTGAGCGTTTACAGCAATTTTTAGCCGCTGATATTGCATCAGGAGCTACAGCTTCATATAGCAGTGAGCATGAGGATTATAGCCAAGAAGCAAAGGTTATTCGGCAGCTGTTGGCAAGTGATATGGCGGTATATGTGATCGATGCGCGTGAACCGGTGCTTGGTAAATATAAAGATGAATTGGCTATTTTGTCGTGGGCAGCAATTCCAGTCATGCCAGTATTTAACTTTACGGACAGCCAAGATGGTAATATTGATGCGTGGCAGACGATGCTGGCGCGTCGTAACTTGCATATTTCAACGCGGTTTGATTCGGTAGCGTTTGAATTTAGCGATGAGATGCGGCTTTGGCAAAATCTTGCGACTATGCTTACTCATGCCGAAATGCTTGAGCAGCTGATGCAACGTCGGACCGAGGATTGGGCGCTGTTATATGATGACGCTAATATTATTATTGCGGATTTCTTATTGAATGTTGCCGCCTTTGTGCGCGAAATTAACGATGATGATGACCCGATGCCAATATTGCAGCAGATGCAAGAAGCGGTACGCCAAAGTGAGCGTGCCATGCAGCATCAGCTATTAAATTCATATAAATTTTATGACAATGCCGTGGCAGCAACACCGCTTGAGCTAAAAGCTTATCAGCAAGATCCTTTTGACGCTGAATTGCTAAAAAGTTATGGTATTCGCACCACTTCAGGAGCAGCGGCTGGCGCGTTATTAGGGCTAGGTATTGATGCTGCTGCACTGGGTACGACCTTAGGGCTAGGCACAGCGTTAGGCGGTATTGCTGGCGGGTTATTATCCAATACAGGCAGTATCGCGGATCGGCTATCCGGTGTGAAGCGCTTATATATTGATCCTGCAACGTTAACGCTGCTGGCGACTCGTGCGATAGACTTGCACATGGCGCTACGTCATCGTGGACATGCCGCTACTGACGCAACGCAGATGTCTTATAGCAATAATCATTCTAATGATGACGACAATCCAGAAAGTATGAAACCTTGGTCTACTCACAAGCTGCCTAGTGAGCTTAAAAAAGCGCGTAGCAAACCGCAATGGTCATCGCTGAGTAGCGGTAAATCTGAACATGCTCAAACTCTGCGCACAGATGCGGCATGGTCATTATCAAGAAAACTTGAACGCCTATAAATGAGAACGCTTATAAATACCACTTAAGCGATTAATTAAATTTTTTCACATCTTTTCTGCAATCAAATGTTTACAGTCTCATATATAATATACTGGCGCGATGCTATTACTTTAATATAATCCTGTTCTCAACCTCAGCAAGTAAATAATAAGATAAAGGCAACATGATGGCATATTATTTCGGATTTATACCTTCAGACAAACTCAGTAGTATGATTGACGAGGCGGAGAGCATTATTACGACCAATGAAGCAGTAGACTATTACCCCTATCGCAATGCGTTAACGCAGCAAATTGCTCGTGAATTAAACGATAATTTGTTGGTCAGTTTAATAGACGTCATCCCCAATCCTGAGCGGCAGGAGTCTATGCGTAAAATTGTCAATACGATTGAACGCACGACTGAAACCTTATTGAATGTTTTACTAGGTAAAGATACCAATAAAGACGTTATACCGAGCTTTAACTTTTTGAAGGATAAGAGTATCTTTATTGATAATCAAGGCGTACGACGTGTCGGTTTTAAACTATCCGAGTCGTCTGCTCAAACGATTAATGAAGGTTTTGCCGCAATCACACCCGACAATGTTGATAGATCTCAGTTTAAAATAGCACTGGAGACCATGACTGATGAATCACTGACTCATTTTATGAGTCGATTTACTGAAACACTCAAGCTTGGCATGATTAAGCGCAAATCTGTTCCAGTCGCAAAAGCCGCTATCGATAAAGGTATGAGCATGGCGCTTAATAAACTGCTGCCACAGCTACCGAATGCCGGATTAAATCGTCTCGCAATATTCTATCGCCCTTATTTAATACAACTAGACGATTAATTTCGTCTTAAAATGCAGGTTGTATTGGGAAAATTTGTTAAATTTTGCTAAAATAAGCAGCACTTTTTACCGAAGGCGCCACCCATGACCCAAATCAGTAATCAAGAAATCGAAAAAACCCTGCGTAATTCAGAATGTATCATCAGTAGCATTGAAGTTGCGGCTGCTTATGAGCGCCTTGCCGCACAGTTAAACCTACATTATGCTGGGCTGAATCCCATCGTAATGGTCGTGATGAACGGTGGACTTATCCCAGCCGGTCAACTGCTCACTCACCTCACCTTCTATCATCGTATGCACTATATTCATGCGTCACGTTATCGTGATAACCAAGGAACCAATGAGCTGGATTGGAAATTTAAGCCCGATGTTAATATTGCAGGCGAGCACGTATTACTGATTGACGATATTTTTGACGAAGGTATTACCTTAAAAGCCATTGTTGAAGAGCTTGGTAAAGAGCAGCCAGCCTCTATTGAGACTTGTGTTTTGCTGAACAAAGAACATGATCGCAAAGTGGTCGGTTTCGATGTTGATTTTGTTGGTATCAATGTTGCTGACCGCTATGTTTACGGCTGTGGTATGGATTTTCATGGCTATTTGCGCCATTTGCCGGGTATTTATGCCATTAAAGAAAATAAAGTATCAGCTTAGGCTTTTATTCTTTAATAAAAAAGTGTCCGAATTGGGCACTTTTTTATGGCATATTTTTCAGATTAAACATACTTTGCTTAGTGACACTTTTATTCAGTAACGCTATCCAAGTTTGCGAATTGTAAGCCTAATCCTGTTTGCCGAACTGTTGGTGTCGACAGTGCACGTGTAAATGCCGAAGTGGTACTAAAAATAGTCACTTGTTTTTTTGCACGAGTTACCGCTGTATAGATAAGCTCTTGACTGAGTAATCGCGCGTTATTATCATCAAAACTGATGGCAACATGCTCAAACTCTGATCCTTGCGACTTATGAATAGTCATAGCATAAGCGGTTGCAATCATATCATCGCTGAACATATTCACGGCGATACCTTGTATTTTGTTTTCAAAAAATACTTGCAGAATGCCTCGTTCGGTTTGTAAACAAATACCAATATCACCATTAAATAGACCTAATTCATAGTTATTTTGTAGAATCATTACTGGTCGCCCGTGGTACCAAGGTGATTTAGATAACGGTAGCTTAAGTTGTTCTTTATGCTGTTCACTGAGGTAGCGATTAATATAATGATCACCACAACGCCCATTATGACCGGCAGTCAGTACTTTAAAGGTATTAAGCACGGTCATAAGTTCTTTAAAGTAAGTCATATATTGTGCTGTTGAGGGAGATTTTAAGGTGTTAGTTTCTATCAATATTTTTTTACTATCATTGATGTAATGACTATATTTTTCGAGTAGTATTTTTAATACTTTTAAAGTACTGAAAGTGTTTATTGAATTGTCGTTAGTAACGGCTATTTCTTTTTCTGAGAGAGGCTCTGATAGATGGTTAGATAGCTGATAGAAGCTCAGTGTTTCTTCATCTTGCATTAATTTCCAAACGGCTGGCATGTCAGTAATACTGCTATTAATAAGACTTGCAAGCTTACCAATGCCTGATTCTGTCGTAAAACGGCGACTCACATCAAGGCGTTTATGAATATCTTGCAATACTGGAATGCGGCATAAGTCAGCAAGTACCGCACCAGCATCAACGGCAGCCAGTTGATTGGCATCGCCTAATAATATAAGTCGCGCATTAGGTTTTATCGCACTGACTAAATAATTTGCCATCTCCACCCCAAGCATTGAAGCTTCATCAACAATAACAATGTCTTCACTTAGTGGGTTAGCCGTATTATACCGTGGTCGCCCGCCCTGTCCGATACCCAGTAATCGATGAATAGTCTTCGCTTCAGGTAATTGCATCGTCACGCCTGCGTGTTGTATGGCATCCTGCAAAGATTCTTGCATACGCTGTGCTGCTTTACCTGTTGGCGCTGCAAGTGCAAGATTAGCGTGACTAGATACGCTACCTACTTCATTATCATTTTGAGCTTGTTGTAAGGCAATAACCAACTGCGCAACGGTAAAAGTCTTTCCTGTTCCTGGACCACCCGTAATAATACTAAAGGCTGAACGATTTGCCATATGAATCGCGGCTTTTTGTTCAGCATTTAAAAGAGGACTAAGTACTATTGGCAATTCATTAATGGTTTGTTGTTTTATTCGAATAATATGACGAGCAAGATCATATTCAGCTTGCCATGTACGATGTAGCCATAGAGTAATGCTTATATTTTTTTTAGCAACAGCATTACTTTCTAAAGAGTTTTCTATTTGAAAAACTATTGGATTATTTATTATTTCGTTTTTAATGTTAACTATTTCAAACAGTTGAGCACTTTTTATGGTTTTTATAAAAATATTTAAACTATCAGTGATATCTTTAGAGTGTTCATATACGTATTGGAAATAATGATACAGACTGACGCAGATACTATAACGCTGTCTTAATATTTTCTGCTCATATTCTGATAGCATAGTTTGTAATAATAGTGTCTCCCACAACGCTATATTTTCTAAAATCTCAAAATCTATTGTTGCTACTATTCCGTTAGTAGGAATAAGTAGGGATTGTAATAAAGGCTGTAGCAGCTGCTGTTGCCACCTATAGAGCTTACTAGAACTACTTGTGTTTGAATCACTATCATTAAGCACCAATACGGTATGCCCTTCCTCTAAGCGCTGTATCAGTATTTCAAATATCGCGTCGAATAACCAGTCTTGCGGCTCCCTATCTTCATCATAAATATTATTTGATTGTAATTGTGCCTGATACGCAACTTTCGTCTGTATTCGACGCTGTGATAAATACTGACAGATGGTTGTCGCCCAACTGTTACTAACATCTGATTCCACTTTACTTTGGTTGTTAATAACCAATATTTGTTGTTCTTTTTTTGAATCGGAAAATTTGTTTTTGGCTGTATTCGAATTTTTTTCATCTGTTTGAGTTAAATCTTGAGAGTTTTTCATCATATATCCGTTTATTATCATTATTTTTGTATATTGAGAATTTTTCTTAAACGTTGGCGTTACCAAATAGAGTATCTAGCTCTTGTATTAATGCAAAAGGGATTTGCCATTGAATACGTCCGTAAGTATGCGTCTCTTGTGAGTCGATACCACGTAGAAATACATACTCTACTGCTCCTAGATATTGTTCTTCGTTATTTTTATAATCGTTTATTCTTAAATTCAAAAATCGATGTAAAGCGACTTGGTAAATTGCTGCTTGTAGCCAGTATCCTGTTTTGTTCATAGCTAGTTTTAGATTTTTATTGTTGTAATTACTTAGGCTATCTCCTAAATAATTACTCTTATAATCCACTATATGAAACTTGCCAGCGTGCTCATAAACCAAATCAATTTCACCACGTAAATAACGGTAAATGTGTTCGGAATATTGAGGAGTCAGTTGAATATGTTTTTCAGGTTCGTCTGGTAGATGCCTCTCAAAAATCTCATTGATTGCTTCAGGTGTGAAGCTGTCTGATAAACCCATATTAAAGCCCAGCTCTGCAATACGCTTGTTAGCAGCAATCGCTTTTAAGGGCTGACCAGATGCCAATAATGGTGCAGACAAAACATCTTCTATCCACGCCATCAATTCGTTATGAACTGCTGCTAACTGAATTTCGGCTTCCTCAATATCTGAAAGCTCCTCCACTATCGCACTATTATTTGCCAATGTGACATTCATTTTATTTTTCTGCAATCGTTTTTGCGACGCGGCACTGGTATAGATAAGTGGTAACTGATACTGGCGAATGGCTTGATCAATTACTGCCGACCATTTATTATCGTTAGTAAAGTCAATTTTTTCAAATACTTGATGCAAAAACGTACCGGCATTAGCGCCTTTAACAAAGCGAAAGCGGATATTATCCGCGGACATTATAGAACCGCTCTCATTCATATCTTGATTGTCTTCTGACAATCTACTCTGTGATAATTTTATACTATCCGTTAAGTCAAAATCATCTTCTACACCATCATCAAAAACAGCCAGAGCTTGGCTTTGTTCGTCTAGCTGCCGTGATAACGCGGTAAAGCTGGTTTTTTCCCAACCTTTAAACTGATGGTTACGCAGTTGGTCGTAAGCAGGTTGATAATCAATAAGGGTCATCGCATTAGAACGGGTTACAGACGAATGACTATTCATTTTTAAGTTATTATTAACTTTAATAATCGTTTCAGCATTGGTTTCAATCATGCCGTATTCTATCCAGCCAGTATGCGCTTGCAGACGTTCGGGCTGCGTAAAAGTTTTATCCTTGTTGTCACCGTCAAGCCATTGCAAAATTGGTTTACGTTCACTTCCTGCACTACTATAAACATCGCTGATTACAATATACAGCTGCTCACTAGCGCGCGTAAATGCCACGTAGGCAAGCCGTCTGAGTTCTTCATAATTCTCAATCGTTTCAAATTGGGCATAGTGATCGGTAGAAATATCGCCTTTTGCAGACTTGCTATGGCGCTTGCCAGCACTGGCAGATAAACGGCGCTCTGTTTGATTACTATTAATTTCATTATTAAGTTCATGAGTACCAACATCATGATTATATAAAAATAAATTATGTTTGCTACGCCCGCCCGCTTTTGGACTGGCATTATCGAGCCCAACGACATAGACGACTGGAAATTCCAAGCCTTTGGATTTATGAATGGTCATTAGCTGCACGCCGGACTCAGTCGGTAAAGGCTGCTGCTGTGCCCATTCCGGTATGCGCTTGCTGTTCATATTTTTCTTATACCATGCCAATAGCTCGTACTCGCCGATATGCATCCCGTGTTGCGCTAAAATATCCAATAAATGCCGCAAATCCATCAAATATCGTGCGCCATCTTCTAAAGCCGCCAGTCCGACCCAAATGCTTTTATGACTTCCCTGCTTCGCCATTGGATTATAGCCAAGCACATAATGCAATGCAGATAAGATACCACCATGCTGCCAATGGTTCGCCGCGGTCTTCAAATAAGTTTGAAAGTCCTGATAGCTTTGTTTGTAATTCTGTTTATAGCCCTGTTTAAGCGTTGCCTGCTCAGAATCCATATGTTGCGCTTCTATATTATCGGTATCAGCACTTAACATTAGTGCTTGTACGTCAGCCAGACTCAATTGATAAAAATGACCCGTCAACACTCGATTGATAATATCGCGGCGCTGCGGACGTAGCATCGCTTCTAGTAATGCCACCAAGTCAGCAGCAATAACGGTATCAAAAATATTCGTTTCAGACGTCTCAAGCGTAGGCACACCCAACTTGGTAAGCATATCTTCCACTTGTTTGAGTTCGTGCTTTCTACGCCCTAATACTCCGATATCACTTGGTTTTAATGGTCGCCCATTGATGGTTTGTTGACTGGCTAGCAAAGCGGCAATATGTAACGCGGTCAGCTCACAGTCATTATATTTTGCTTCTTTATTATAGGGCAGATGGATAATACTGACAGGATTGTTCGGTAAAATAGCAGTGACTTCAGGCGACATAGCACACGGCTGAGATACTGGTGGCTGCCATGATAAGTGCTCATCCCTTTTTACCGCAGTGATATGCTGATAATAGATACCTTTACCCAGTTGTGCCAAGGCATCAGCGGTTGATGATTCTGACTTATCATCCGCATTAGTGATGGGTTGAGACCTGCCAAACCAATGATTAAGCGCAGTAATCAAACGCTCATTTGAGCGACGATTCACATCAAGACTCATCATATGCTTATCATCAAAATGTGCTTTCATCGCGTTGTAATTGGCAACATCACCGCCACGAAAACCATAAATCGCCTGCTTCGGGTCACCAACCAATAATAAAAAGCCGCGATGGGTATCTTTATCCTCTTTACTGTATTGCTTAATACTGCTTTGCTTAATATAGATGCGCTCAATCATACGCGCCTGCTCGCCATTAATATCTTGTGACTCATCAATCAGTGCCACTGGATAATGATGACGGATGTAACGCGCTAGACGCTCACCTTGCTTGCCTGACAGCGCTTGGTTTAAGCGTACCATCTGTAGCGCAAAAGTAGTCTCGCGTCGGGCTTCTAATATCGCTGGCAATTTTTCTCGTACTTTGATAGCAATATCACGGTTTAGGTTTTCAATCAGGGAATCTAGATAAAGATTCAGCCGCTCTGTATAATCATGCAAGGTCTTTAAAGCGCTTATACCTTTAAGGTTAATAAAAGCCAAGCGTTCGGCTTCTTTACCTTTGTTAAAAACCTTTCCACCTTCTTCTTTACTAATAAAAGCATTCGGTAATTCTGTATATAAAACGTCCGCCTGAGCCTCTATATGTGTAAAAAAAACCTCTCCATACTGATGGATAGCTTGTTGAATAGCGCCTATAGCCCCGATATTTTTACCGACTTTACCCGCTTTACCAAACCCTTGCGCGGTACGATATTCCAAGTCAAAATACGGCTCAATATCTTTTAAATCACAATTTTTAAAGTCCTCTAAAGCTTGTCGATAAGCGTCAAAGTCAATCGTAGCGCCCAGTTCCACTTCCTCAATAGGCGTTGAGATGAACTGAATAGATTTTTGCGCGACGGACAGATGATCCACAGGAGAGGTTAAGCGCTTGGTATGCTGTAATAATGCGTAAACCTCCGGTTGTTGGTTATACATAGCACTGTGAAACGCACGTACTTTATCGTGGATAATGCTCTCGATAACGACCTGTTCATGATCGCTAATTTGTACCCCTTGTTGATGTCCAGTCTCGGCACTATACTCAGAAAGCCATTTTTGTGACAGACTATCTAACGTTCCTACAAATAGTTTATCCAACGTCGTAAGTACCAATGCCGTACGCCTAATGGCTTCCATTAACGGATAACGCTCGGTATTGTCTAAGAGATAGCTTAATAAGTGGCTATTAATAGGGTCAGCCATTAAATCTGTATAGCCTGCCAGCTTGGCTTGTTGTTCTAACCATTGCTGCCGTGTTTGTCGTTGCTCTGGAGTCACTTTGTTAGACGATTCTAACTTTTCATTATCTTTATTATTTGCAACGTCAGACATCTTGTTTTGGTTAACATTGCTAGCCATCAGCTGCGGATACAGAATGGGATGGGTGGCAGAATTTGCCTGTAGCTTATTAAACCATTGTAATAATTGATGAAAATCAACCAAGCGTGCATGAATACGCTCGCGCATCTCAGCAGCAGCAGCACGAGTAAAAGTAGTAGCAATAATGTGTTCGGGTGCACGTTTTGCCTCAATCAGTAAGCGCAGTACAATGCCGGTCAACGTCCACGTTTTCCCCGTGCCTGCTGACGCTTCAATCAGATATTTACCATGTAACGGTACGCGTACTGCTGGTGGCTGTTGCTGAGCACTGTAAGATTGACAGATAGTCTCAATAGTTTTTTCCATAGGTTCAAAGTCATTATTTTCATTATAATTTTTATTATTGGCTTTAAGCATCGTTTGCGTCATAAAAGGTCACTCGTTCATGATATTCATGGTAATAGTATGGCTGCTTAGTTACTTCTTAATGGATATACAGACAGCGACAGTTATCGCTGTGATAAAAACTATAGTGGCATTAAGGCAGTATTCATTGCCCCAAATAAAGGCTGTGCTAACACTGGCAAGGCATCGGTTAACGCTGTAAAGCCATCTTGTTTTTGCAAAATATACTGCCATAACTCATGCTGCGAGCAGGTATCATAAGTCATATCACTGTTATAACCTGACCATAACCAACTGTCGAAATCACCGCGCTTAGGCTGATATACACTCTCTTTCCTTTGAGCGTCACTGACCTTATCAAGATAAGTAATGGCGTACATCGGCAATATTGTCATAGGTGTACTACCTGCAATTTGGGCAAATCTAATCCATTTAAGCAATTCAGCCAACGCAGTCTCATAAGCAATAGGTGCTAACGAAAAAGTCGTCTTACCTTTATATTTTGCATGTTCCGTGCTGGGTTTATTAAAGCGCCAAATACTTCTACCATCATTAGCAGTAACTTGCGCTTCGGTGGTACGTCGCGCTACTTGCCAATAAACGTGTGCTAGCCAAAAGCGTAATAAATGTTGTGTACGCGCGCCATTCGGCAAGATATTGAGCCATAATTCAGGAGATTTTTCTGCTGACAACTTCTCTGCTGATAACGCTAAAGGCACTGAGCCTTTAATATTTATCTGACCTTGAATATTCATATCAGCGGCATCAACGCTAATCATTTTTTCTGCACATGGGGTTAATAATGTGAGACAAATTTCTGCGCTTTCAATATCAATATCGTCAGCATCAAGGGTAAAGTGTCTATTAACCTGAATACCCATTGACGATAATTCTTCAGAAAACTCACGGCACTGCTCGGTGATTTTAAGTTGTTGATAATTTAGAGTAGATTGGCGTGCAACCCCTGCAGGCATAACAGGATCGTATAATAGACGATTTATTGGCGCTGCCTGCTGATTGGTATTCTCATTAACAACAGAATTATCGTTTGTAGCTGTGTACAAACCACTAAGCAGTTGTGCATTAACAGTATAAGCATCTAAACTGGATAGCGATAGCGGCTCTTGATACACGGTATCTTCAGCGGGCAATACGATATGAACTTGCTGTTCTTTTAAGAAATACCTTGCCGGATGGCGAACCTGTAGATATAAGTACTGCATATCAATATGAGCAACATCAAAATTCTCGTCGGTATCGTTATTCGTATCATTGTTTGGTTGAATGCGCTGAGCAATTACCGCATAGTCCGCTTTAGTGGGCAGATTGACTTTAATGGGCTGCTGGTTATTCTCGACATCTCGTGCTTGTAGATGTTCAAAGACATCTTGCCAGACTTTTGCGGGAGCATTGGTTTGTTTTTGATTGAGCTTTTCGCCTTGCATCGCACGCTCTAACATTTGCATGAAATTTTGTTCAGATACCTCTGCTGAATCAGTGGCGGCTTGCGTGCTTAATATTTCTGACGTTATAAACACTTCTTCAGCAAAAGGTAATGCTGGATGACGCGTAACCAACCACTGCTCAATAAGCTTAGGCAGATAACGTTGCACTTGTGCCGTTAATGCCGCGTTATTATCATTAATAGCACTGCTGTTTAAGTTATTATCTATATTGAATGATTTTTGCGCATTTTTGAGTGGATCCCATTGCCATTGTATCTCTCCTTGTAGGAACTGTAATAGTTCGCTAACCGGATTGGCAGGCAGATGCTCATGGGTATCCGTCAAGCGTTGACCATTATAAAAAATCCAGCAGGCATTGCGGGCGCACAGTAAGGCATCCAAAAATGCGCCATTGTCATCATCTTCACTGAATCGATCGCCGCGTTTTGCCAAGCCTGCTTTCATTAAATCATAACGGTTATCCCGATCACGATTGGGAAACTCAGACAAGTCCATATTGAGCATGACGACTAAGCCAAAAGGCACGTTACGCAGTGCGCCAAAACGCCCAAAAGTAATGACGCCCGTAGGCTCGGCACTGACTTGTTGGCTTTCTAATTCGTCCTCGATACTATCAAGCATAAAACTCAGTTTTAATGGCAAGGTACTGACTTGTGATAGCTTGGCTTCGACCTGCCCGACGGCTAGCACGTCATCATTAGCAATATTGACGTCATTTTTGCTGTCCGCATGATAACGCTGATAATGACGGTTAGCGCGTAGACTACTTTTAAAGCCATTCATCGCATTAAAAATAGCGCGCATAGGACGCGTTTGATCAAGCGCGCCAAAATAGAGATGGATAATATTGCTTTCAATACGATTCAGCCAATCTTCAGCCTTATAGCGCGCTTGGTATTCATAGCGACAAGCATTTAGCCCTGCGTGAACACGACAAAGTGCCTCAACAATAGGTGCATCTCCCAAACTTATTGATGAAATGGGTACCGTTTTTTCGGCAAGCACATCCTCTTTCCAATTATCTGGATATAAGCAATCACTAATACCCGCTTCAGGCATAATCAAACCCAAGGCAATCTGATCAAGCGCATAGGCAAAGCTAAAACGATAATCATAATCTTGCGTATGTAAGCTGTATTGCAAATGTGCCTCATCAAAGCCACGGACAAAACCAGCTTGTTCTAATAAATCACAGCCGCGGCGCATTTGTTCATGAGTCAATCCAAGACTTTCATATAGCGGTGGCAACATTAACCAATCTAGTACCTCAGCTGATTCAAAACGCGCGGTTTCACTACCCAGTAGACCATAAAACCCACTGATGGCTTCCCATAATTGGCGAATAGACTTATCTACCACACCCGTAATTTTTGCGGGTAAGGTTAAACCATCCTGACCTTTACCATTTACAAAGACCGAGGTGATTAAGTCATGATGACGGTCGACGTCAGGTAATAGTACAACGATATCGGATAGATGACGTTTTTTGCCTTTTGTAATAGGCTCATTTAGCCAGCGTCCAATCATGCTGCGTAATATTTCAAGTTGGCGTTGTAAATTATGGCATGAATGAATACTTAGGCTATTATCATATTGTGATAACTGCCACTGCCGTGGTTGTTCATTATATTTACTTGCGAGTACATCGTCGCTATACCATTGGTTTTCTGATGGTTCTATATTTTTTGGTTTTTTTTTGTTGTCAGCTTTATTTTTACTTAGGCTATTTATATTATTAGTATCATCATCTAAATCAAGCGCCATTTGTGCCCCTAACGCGGCACTGACTCGCCCTGCCGTGGCTTGTTGGGTGGCACTTTCATCGAGCATGAGCACGTCTTGCTGCAAATGCGCGAGCAAACTTAAAGACGACGCTGATTCCGTGTGGCTATCAAAAGCAAGGTTAATATTATCACTAACATCGAATCTATCATGCCATTGCAGCTCAAAGCCCTCATGCTGCTCGTTACCCGATAGACTTGCCAGCATCGCAAAAGTCTCACGCGATTGCTTACCCAAGCGTGACAGCAAGGTATGCCCATAATCCCGTAAAAACACACTTTCAGGGTTAATCACCTGCTGCCGCTGTAACCACTGCTTATCAACGATATCTGCCCAAAACAGCTGTGAAGGATTGTAATGTAATAAGGTAATATCAATATATTTCGATAAACGCTGCAAAAAATCTAACTCGTTTTGCGGCAACTGCTGAATCGTAAAAATGTGTAAGTGGCTTGGCAATAGTGCTTGAAGATTGATTTCAGTATTGTTTACCTCACCTGACATAATCTGCCAAAATCGTGTCTCAATAGCGGCACGATGCTTGTAAACTGCGGCAAATAGTAGATGCCATAAATGTCGTTGTGCCGCTTCAAGCTCGGTATAATGAGCAACCAACCAATCAGGTGTCTTGCCAGCGTACTTATCGAACGCTATGGTCAGCTCATCTTTAGCCGCTACCATAGCTTCTACATCTACCGCTTTATTGTCCGACCATAAATCTAACCACGCTTCTCGATGGTTCAAGTAACGACTAAATACACGTGAAAAGTCGGTAGCAAGCGACCATAGCCGGATATCCTGTTGACTGCGGTCGGCATCCCCATCTAATAATGCGGACAGTAAAGGATATAAAGGATGCGCGTCGTTCGCCATAATCTCTGTTTGATAATAAGTAAAATATCCAAACAGACGCCACTGCATCACCGAGCCAGTCAATACCGCCACTTCTGGTACCGTCAGTATGTCTTGTGCTGACGGCATAGTTTCTAACCAAGTATTATATTCAGCCAACACTTTTTGCATCAACGTCCATTGATACTGCCCCCAAAACGTCGTCGTAACCAACGTACTAATGCCCGCTTGACTGGCGATAGACTTATCTAGCCACTCCCCCAATACCATTGACGGCACAATCACGATAAACTCTTCGAAAATCGGCTGGTTTTTAGATTTATAAGCGCTGAGTAATTGCTCAACCAAAATTTCGGTACGGTGGGATTGAATAATTGTAAACATAAATAATCATCTAATGGTGGCAATAAAGAAAAAGAGAGCAAGGTATAACGTGTAAGGTAATTTTTTTGATATATTTGATATTAAGGCACTAACGGCATTTTATAGTTTAATACTCATAAAGCTATCAGCAGTACTGCCCCATCTATGTTTAAATGTCATATCTTTTTTTATATTTCTGCTAGAATTATGATTAGCCTTAATGAAAGCTTATCAAGCAGCGAATGTCTAGCAGCGTCATAGTTTGCCATTGATACTAATGCTTTACCAGTGCGCGAAGTCGGCGTGCATTAACTTACGACAAATAGTGTCGCGCATCTTCTTGACTGCTTATAAATTGAATAACTATCAATAAAAAGCTAATTGCATACTATTAGATAGCGAAAGTCGTTTAACCCTTTTTTATGAATGAGATAAATACCTATTATGCCACTGCGCCCGATTGATGCTATTTTTGTTCACCCAAAGCGACGATTATATGTTGTCTATTACCGTGGCGTGCTATGGCAACTGCCACGAATGAGTATTAATAATGCAGCATGGCAGCGGCGACAACCCTATACTGACAGCCCGAGCGAGCTGCATCTGAGTCATTGTCAACTCATTCATGATGCCGTGTTAGCTAAAAAACTGTATACCCTTAATCTCCCTACTTCATTACATGGTAGTACCTTACTTCAGTTTGAATCCTGGTGGGATACCAATGGATTTAGTTGGATTAAAGACCAACCTACTCCCTCTCAATCTCCGTTAAATGCTGATGGCAATGGTGATAGTGCTGTTATCGAGGCTGACGACTTAAACCACAATACTATGCACAAAATAAGCGCACCTCAAACCAATAAATCTCCTACTAACGATAAAGAGACTGAAACTATCGATATCTTCACTGGTATGCTGGCAGATTTAGCGGATGAAGTCAGGCAATCTAATACTTAACCCCATTAAAATAATATGAATCATCAACGAAATGGTTTTTAAGAAACGAGCTGTCATATATGAAAAATTACAAGCGGCTTTTGGCTGGGATAATCATACTGCTATTGATTGTTTTAATGGGAATTTTTATTTGGCTATGGAGCAGTAATCGTAAAAATGCAGATCCATTGCCCATTATGAACAGCGAAAATCAACAGTTGGCTAACGAGCTTGAGGACGACATAAATGCAATTCCTGCCAGTATTTTACAGTTGCAAGCAGAAGAAAAACTCCAAGCGGCACTAGATGATGTCATTACAGTATTTGAGTCACGTCACCCTAACGTGCAAGTCTTAGCCCGTTACGTGCCGACTCAATCTTTACTCGACTTACCAGATACCAGTATGTCTAATCATCAACCGGACTCTTTTATGAATGCTGACATCATTATGACTGATAAAAATATTGACCAAACTCAATTATCTGCCCTACAAACTGTGCTTGATGATGCTCAAAACAAACGTAATAAAAAGCAGGTTAATACCAATGCTATAGAGCAAGATAATAAACACAGCATCAATATAAACGCTGAAACTAATAATAATGAAATACGTAATTTAGCTTCTTTTAGCTATGCTTTAAAAGGCAAACAAGCAGTAGATGGGGTCATTTTAACGGATAACCCTATCGCCGTGAGTTTCCGTAATTTCTTACTCTCTAGCGCAGGGCAAGACGTGTTAAGTAAATATAAATATGACAATATCGATGGTTATAAAAACAGCGTGGATGATTTATTCAATCCCTCATCTCGCACTAAAAATGCTACTGGACAACCCTCAGTAAAGATTGCTGAGGCGCTTAGTAATGGTAAATAACGCTTAATTATCTGCTATGCATTGCATTTATAATCATATTTTTTTACAATGACAGCCTATAACGCGCCTATAGCTCAACAGGATAGAGCAATTGCCTCCTAAGCGATCGATCCGAGTTCGAGTCTTGGTGGGCGCACTCATAAATACGTTTTTAGTTCACTTTAGAACCCCATAGCCCTTTGGTTGTGGGGTTTTTTATTATCTAACGATAACCTTACTTTCCTTTAAAAACCCATAAAGAGCCCTTGCATACCTTAATTAATGCGGTACTATTCACGGTACAGACAAAAATTAATTGAAATGGATACCATAAAATAATGGCAAAAGCCAAGCAGCCTTTAACTCATACTCAAGTTAACCAAGCAAAACCAGCTGATAAACCATATAAAATGACTGAGGGCTAAGGTAAAAAATTTACTTTTCTTAGGTGATGTTGTTAATATCGGGGTTTGATAAGGAATGATAACAGTCGACAATATCAACCAACGAATTTTCATTTATTAATCCATTTCGTAGTAAAAAGATAGAGACCTTGTTGACTCAAATATCTTCGCTGACAATACGCTCAAATCTTATTTATAAAAAATGACCCATAAAAAAAAGACACAACAATAATGCTGTGTCTTTTTTTTATGGCTGATGCTGTGCTTAAGCATTTTAATAATCAGGGAGGCTTTCAGACAGCTAGCGACCGACGATTACCGCAACTTAATGGTGTCTTAATCCCTTAATAATCAGGGATGAGGAGGGAAATAATAAAGCACTGCTTTATCCCGACGCAAGAGAAAATCTATAATTTCTGACATGCAATTTTTAACGCTTTTCTCGAGCACAGCTCTGCGCCTTGCGCTTCGGGTAACTGTCCACTGGACACTTACTTATCCGCGCTCACCTTAATAATCAGGGAGACTTTCAGACTACAACTTACTAATTATATCATAGGATATTATTAGTCTTAATCCCTTAATAATCAGGGAGGCTTTCAGACTGTAGAAACTCTTTCTAATCTAGAACTTGTGATGTCTTAATCCCTTAATAATCAGGGAGGCTTTTAGACATCTTACATACTATCAGTAATGGCAAATATTTAGAGTCTTAATCCCTTAATAATCAGGGAGGCTTTCAAACTGTACAATTATTTTTATTGTTAATAAAATCAATAGCTTACACCACCCATTTTAACCAACAAAAGTGCAGCACATTAGTTGGTGACATTTTAACCAATTTTTAAGGGCCGATTGGTTAAAAAATAATCAATTATACGTCTGAAATGTTAAATAGCGAGCTTAATCTTCGTCAGATTCAGTCTGAAAGCAACCCTAATAAGCAGGGAATAACTGCTTTAGCAATTATCTGCTCTATAGTAATGGATGTTGTCTATCGAGGCAAGATTAATTTGAGCAGCATGCTAACAAGCTTGTGATAGTCTATTTCTCTCGCTATAGTCCGTATAATCGCCACTCATGACAAAGGCAGTCAAAGCAGAACTGACGTTATTTTAATAGGAGAGGCTATGAGCATATACTTAGTCAGTCGTCATCAAGGCGCTGTGGACTGGATGAGACACATGGGTCATCACTACGATGAGCATCTGACGCATTTGGCGAATTATGAGGCACTATCGGCAGGCGATGTGGTAGTGGGGTCGTTACCGATTAATATCGTGGCAGACCTAGCAGACCATGGCGTGACTTACTGGCATCTGAGCCTCTATATCCCAGAACAGCTGCGCGGTGTGGAGCTGAGCGCAGAGCAGCTATCCAAGCTCGATGCAAAGCTCGAAGAGTACGTAGTACTGCGTGGGAATTCTAACGCCTTATAACTGCAATTTTTAATGGTTACTTAAAAAGTGTTTAATAGCTACTTTATAGCTGCTAAACACTGCGTTTATTGATGTTAATAGCAACATTAATTGCAATACCCATACTCGTAATCATGCTCATACCAAAAGCCAAACTTTCCATTACCACAGTTGGCTGCCACAATATCCAGTCGCCAGTATTCTAGGTACAGAAGGCATTGGTTCAGCACTTTATTTTAATGCTTATCAGCAGTTTTTTGCCGATAATTTGCAATTTAATAGCCGTAATAGGCGTCCGCCAACTGACCCTGTCAATGTGGTGCTGTCGCTATCGTATACTCTACTACAGCATATCTGCCAACAAGCCGTCTATAGCATTGGTTTTGACCCCTATCATGGCGTGCTACACAGCCCAAGCTACGGTCGCCAGTCTTTAGCGTGCGACTTTACAGAGTTGCAGCGCGCCAGTATTGACTTTTGGGTGTGGCAACTGTTTGAGCAAAATATCTTAACCCTTGATGACTTTGGCTTCTCGAGCGCCACTGGTTATCCTTGTAAGTTATTAAAGTCTGGACGTGCCAAGTATTACCAAGCCTTTGCTGCTATCCGTGCAGGCTTAAGTAAAAATGCGCTGAACCACGTTTGGATATGGCAACGCCGACTTAATAGCTATCACTTTCATAAAGACCTTACTGTCAAAGAACCCAATTTATCATTTATAAGTCAACTGCCTATGACTTAAAAAATCACTTTTTCTAAAATTAATTTTCTTCACTTATAAAATGGGAAATTATGTCGAAAATCTGTTTTATCATCGCTTATGACATCAGTAATAATAAAAGACTGCAACGGCTCCAGAGAACGGTGAGCAGTCATTTTTTTCAGCTCCAGTATTCTATCTATTATGGCACCATGACTCGTCAGCGCATGGATGCCTTTATCATCACCATGCAGCAGATTATTCACCCAACCGATGATGACCTGCGTATTTATGAAGTTGAGCCGCTCGAGCAAGCATTCGTCATAGGCAAACATAATGATGATATTATGATGTTCAGTGAGCGTGGACAACTAAAGTTATAAATGGCTGTCAAACAGTCAAACAGTCAAACCATCTCGCCATAGCCACTGAGTGATTCACTATCTATTGCACTCCCTGTAAACATCGGCTATCATATCGGCGGTAATGTTTATAGCATTACCCCTGTTAATCAGGGCGTTTTCAGACTTTATCTGATGAAGATAGTCGTCACTATTTAACGTTTTAGACCCATAATTGCTCATTATTTGTACAATCAACCTCTAAAAATTGGTTAAAATGTCACCAACTAATGTTCAGTACTTTTGTTGGTTAAATGACCTAATGTAAGTAGTTGATTTTATTGATAATAAAAATAATTGTACAGTCTGAAACGCTCCCTGATTCCTAAGGGATTAAGACAATTCAAAGCATCCCAATTAAAAATCTGAAACGTCTGAAACGCTCCCTGATTCCTAAGGGATTAAGACGCTGCTTTGTTAACAACACCGAAGATTGCCATAAGGTATAAAATGCTCCCTGACTCCTAAGGTGAGAGACGTTTAAAAAAAGTGCTACTTTTCTAGTCTCGCAAGAGAAAATCCTTTAAATAGGATTTTCTAGAGGATTAGCATGTGGGAGACAGTCATCCGAAGCCCAAAGCTGTGCTCAAGCAAAGCGTGAAAAATTGCATATCAAAAAAGCCGTCTATCAGTGATAGACGGCTTTTTTATTAACTGAATTTATTATATTGATGGGATGCTAAATTGATAGCTTTCTACAAGTTGTTAAATTTGTTGTTAAAAATAATATGAATAATTATATAAACCATGCCATTAAAGGCTTTTAACTATCTGGTCGATGCTCTGTAGGCGCACCAACCATAGTATTTAGACACAACCTCGCATTACCTCAATTCTCCCAACACCCTTAGCACAATATTATTAGCACATCTTCTATAGTTTCTAGCAAAGCTGTCTCTCTTATGAAACTAATGTAATAAAAAAAGCCGAATGCTACGTTTAATCGTAACATTCGGCTTTCTTATACGTATTTTCTAACCGTTAGAAAGAAGTACGACGATAGCTACGGTATTTAGGTAGCCAGAAATTAGAACTCAAGCGACGTTCTAAATTTTCTGCCGTTACAGGTAATGCTAATTTATCTTCTACCGCCTGTAGTGCAACTGCATAGGCTATTTTTTCACTGATCTCTCTAATGAATTTAATAGGCGGTAATATTGCACCGGGTGCTTTTTCATACTCGATTGAGATATCTGCAAGTGCTTGGCTTGCCGCCGTCAACATATTATCGCTGATACCCTTCGCACGTGATGCTAAAACACCTAAGCCAATACCTGGGAAGATATAGCTATTATTACACTGAGAAACCTCGAAAGATTGACCTTCAAAAGTCGTATCAGGGAAAGGACTACCTGTCGCAACAATTGCCTTGCCTTTACTCCAGTTAGTCACTTCTTGTGGCGTGGCTTCAATACGAGATGTTGGGTTTGAAAGCGGTAATACAATTGGATTTTCAGTATTAACACATAAGGCTTCGACTATCTCTTGTGTAAATAGACCTTTTTGCCCGCTTACGCCGAATAGTACCGTTATTTTCGCTTGTTTAACCACTTGCAATAAACTGAACTCTTGACTCTTATCCCAACTTTCAAGATCTGATTTTTTTTGTACTAATGGTTTTTGGAATGCTTGTAGTTCTGTCATATCATCAGTTAGCAGACCATAACGATCAACCATAAATACCTGTTTACGTGCCTGCTCTTCCGTTAACCCTTCACGCTGCATTTGGCGAACAATATGCTCAGCGATACCACAACCCGCTGAACCTGCACCTAAAAATGCTATTCTTTGCTCACTAAGTTTTTGACCTTTATTTAAACACGCAGCAATCAATGTACCGACTGAAACAGCAGCAGTGCCTTGAATATCATCATTGAAGCAACATAATTGATCGCGATATCTATTTAATAATGGGGTCGCGTTCTCTTGTGCAAAATCTTCAAATTGTAATAAAACTTCTGGCCAGCGACGTTTAACGGCTTGAATAAACAAGTCTACAAATTCATTATATTCATCACCAGAAATACGTGGATTTCTCCAACCCATATACATAGGGTCATCAAGTAACTGCTGATTATTAGTACCAACATCTAATAAAATCGGTAGACAATAAGCTGGGCTAATACCGCCACAAGCCGTATACAACGCCAATTTACCAATTGGAATGCCCATGCCGCCAATACCTTGGTCACCTAAGCCCAAGATACGCTCACCATCGGTGACAACGATTACTTTCACTTTTTGTTTAGTGGCATTTTGTAGCATGTCATCGATTTTGTGGCGTTCAGGATAAGAGATAAACAAACCACGTTTACGGCGATAAATTTGTGAGAACTTTTCACAAGCTTGTCCAACGGTTGGGGTATAGATGAGCGGCATCACTTCTTCAATATGCTGCTCAATCAAATGATGAAATAACGTCTCATTGGTATCTTGAATATTACGTAGATAAATATGCTTATCGATATCACTCGTAAATGAGCGAAGTTGATGATAAGCGCGTAATGATTGCTCTTCAATCGTCTCAATGTTATGGGGTAATAAACCGGTTAAATTAAAGCTATCACGTTCTTCTAATGAAAAAGCGCTGCCCTTATTTAATAAAGGGGTCTCTAAAAGTGCTGGTCCAGCAAAGGGAATATATAATGGACGTTTATTTTGCATAAAAAAATCTTCTTATTAAAGGAGTATGAATGAAAAAATTTACTCGTGCCATATGTTACAGGGCTGTATTATACATAGCATCAGCATCTTTTTCTTATTTAGTATTGCATTTAAGTAAGGTGCTAAATACTGAGGTTTGATAACGCGCCCATAACGAAATTTTGGGGCGTATTGAAGAACGAGTTTATGTGTCGCTATGATTATCAGACAAGGTATACTGCCATCAGCGAGAGTACTAATATAGTGAACTTGAGTATAACGAGAAGCAACTAGCGAAGTATAATAGTATCAATACACGTATCAACACAACTATTAGCGCCCATCATTACAGATTAAGACGCTGATACCGTCTTGTATTGATAGGGTAGCGTGAATATCTTGTCAAAAATCAAGGTAAAAACAAAAGTATAAACCAAAAAGAACAGCAATAATACTGCCTCCATCGTAAATGCCTTTGTCAGGCTAACATCATACCACACCATATATAACGGCAAACAAATTAAGAACAATCCGCCCTCAAAACCTAACGCATGAATACTGCGTATGATTAAGGTACGCTGCGCCAGCATTCGGCGACGTTCCCAAGCCTCAAATCCTGTATTATAAATAAAATTCCAAGCCACCGCTACAACGGATACCATCACTGCAACCGGTAATGATGCTGCAGCATCGCTATCACTTAATAGCATGAGCACAAAGGTCGAAGAAATAATAGCAATAATTTCAAAAATAGTCACATAGACCAGACGACGTTTCAGCGGGGATAAAGTAATCAACCAAAACTCCAAAGCACATAAATGCATGATAAGTATGAAGTATCGGTCCGTCCCGAGATAGAAAAATATCATTCAAATACAGAGCCACGGTTTCCGCCTGCTACTATATTATACATAAAATAGCCCTATTAACCATTCATAACTTCAATTAAAAATAAGCATAACAGCAAGTATAGTCGCAGCTCATTTATTCTTACAGCGTTGCTTTTGCTTGCTACAGGTCAGAGCCTTTATCCACTGTTACGTGGCTTAATAGATGACAGTTCCTAGCAAAATTTGCTACCATGTATTTTTTAGATTTTATAACCTAAACTTTATGATTTAGGCTTCATTATTTCGGTGATTGGATTATGACCAAAAACGCCCTACAGGCTCAACTTTTAAAAGCGGGATTGGTTGATAGCAAAAAAGCCAAACTCTTAAGCAAACAGTCTCAGCATGCCAAGCGAACGGGCGATGCAGAAAATATAGAAGCTAAAAAAGCGTTGGCTGCCGCCCAAGCCAAAAAAATAGAAAAGGATCAACAGCTTAATCAAGAAAAACAACAAATCTTAGAACAGAAAATGCTGACCGCCAATATCATTCAGATGATTAAACAACATCAGATTACGGATACAAATGGTGAAGTCAGTTATCAGTTTGTTGATCACTCTAAAGTAAAAAAAATCAATATTACTCAAAAACTATATGATCAAATAGTGGCTGGTCATGTCGTTATTGCACGGTTGGAAGAAAACCAAACGCTGACCTATGCCCTACTTCCTCGTCCCTTAGCAGACCGTATCAATGCGAAGATGGAAGGTTTTATGGTGGTGTCTAACGATAAACTAGAGGTTGAGCTAGCAGATGACGACCCTTATGCCGCCTATGTGATTCCAGATGATTTAATGTGGTAGTGTTTTTGAAAAGTGATGATTTTTCACTTTTTCTGCTTATACGCTCACTAAATTAAAAACCCTTCATAGAATGTGATCTGTGAAGGGTTTTTGTTTTAGCTGAGTGGTTTATATTTAACAGATGAATCAGAGAATTTTTATAGTGGATGTTATCAATAGCAGACTAATGAAACAGTCGGCGTTTAACCAACCAACCGATAATAATAACGACAGCCAATAATAGAAAAATTTTCGAGTATGGCGCAAGTATCGTCTCAATCAGCTCATAATTTTTACCAAAGTGATAGCCTGCCAGCGTCAATAACGTCGTCCAAATGCTTGATCCTAACGCCGTTAATGCCAAAAAAGAAAGCATGGGCATCTGATTCATACCCGCAGGAATAGATATCAGCGAGCGGATACCGGGCACCATTCTGCCAAAAAATACTGCTTTCTTACCATGTTTATTAAACCAATCGTTGGAAGACAGTATATCTTCAGGTTTAACAAACACATACTTGCCATATTTTTCAGTAAATATAATCAAACGCTCTTTATTAAATATACGTCCCAAATAATATAATGGCAGTGCTCCCAAAACGGAGCCAAGCGTCCCTGCCAATATGACCATTATTAAATTTAAATCACCTCTTGCTACCGCAAAACCTGCCGCTGGCATAATCAGTTCTGAGGGTATCGGCGGAAAAACGTTTTCGGCAAACATGGCAAATATAATGCCGAGATAGCCAAATTTTTCCATAATAATCAGCACCCACTCACTGATTTGGTTCATTGCGACGCCTCGATAGATAATTATTTGCTTTTTTTATGGAATGAAATTTAATGAATATATAAAAACAAACATCAAATTTTGACAGTCTTATGATACTTAGATTGATATTAAAATAGTGTGAAGATTACATGAATCTATTTAATAGTTTTTATAAATAGAATGTATTTTAAACCGCCACACCAAATAAACGTCCAATCAATGATGTTGCTACCATCGCTAAGACACCCCAAATGACGACTCGAGCCGTCGCGGGAATAACAGGCGCGCCGCCTAAGCGAGCAGATATTATTCCAAGCAAAATCAAGCCGACTACGGTCAAAGATGCCAGTGACCATACCAGTGTTTGCGCTGGTAATATCAAAATTCCGATAACGGGTAAAATAGCGCCAACAATGAACGATAATGCGGAGGCAACTGACGCATGAATCGGCTTAGCTTGGCTGAGATCGTTCAAGCCTATCTCATCTCTAGCATGCGCTTCAAGAGCATCATGCTCGGTCAAAGCTACCGCAACTTGATGAGCCAATACGTGATCCAGTCCCCTTGCCTCATAAATTTTGGTCAGCTCAAAAAGTTCACGCTCAGCGTTATTAGTCAGCTCATACAACTCTTTATCCAAATCAGCTTTTTCGGTATCTGCTTGTGACGATACAGAGATATACTCGCCTGCCGCCATTGATAAAGCGCCGGCTGTTAATGCTGCCATCCCTGTCAATAGCAAGGTCTGACTGCTTGGACTTGCCGCAGCGATACCAACTAATAAACTGGAAGTGGAAATCAGCCCATCATTTGCGCCCAGCACTGCCGCCCTTAACCAATGATTACGATTGCTTAAATGAACTTCGTCATGAATAGAATGGTGCATAGATACCCTCGAACCGTGTAGACATAAATTTGAATATATCAGTGTAGCCTATAATTTTAATCTATTTCATGCAAATTCATACCGTTCAACATATGGTTATTTGGCTTGTCTTAGCGCAACTAGTCGATAAGTCATTAGTAAAAAAACCAACGTCTGACTACTGGCATAAAATAGTAATAAAGGCAATGCGCGACTGTCTGAGCCCACCATAAAGACATGAATACTAATAAACATATAAGCAAAAAAGGTTAAAAAGTGCAGCCAGCGCCATGCTGATTGTCCAATATATTTCTTAATATAAAAGCTAAAGGCACAGATAAACAATAGCCAAAACCCTAATTGCCCTAGCGCAACACCTACACGCTCAGTCTGAAAACCAAAGGGTAGTAAAACTTGCCATAAATTCAGATTTAAGAAATTATCTGCTAACAAAACACCGGCGTGAAAAGCAGCGAAGCCCACTGCAATCAGACTTAAATATTGATGTAAGGCAAATACTCGTGCGGCATTAAAATGCTTACCTAAACGTGTACTTAGCAATAATCCAAAAACCACTGCCAACCAAAATAAAGTATAGGCGATAAACCCACTTGCGCGTGACAAATACCAAAAGTTCTTATCTGTGGCGGTTAGCAGTTGAGAAACGGTTTCTCCCCACATTAATAGCGCATAACTAGCAATGCTCAAAATTAATCCAATCCATAAAGTTTGAGTCAGAAGATTTGTTCTGAAAACAGTTTGACTGTTGGTAGGATTATTAATGTTCATAATTATGCTCCTATGCTAGCAATCAAGTTTGGTTTGACTAAATATGGATCAAGAGCAGAGGTCGCCATCACTTTGTTATCAAAATCAATTAACAGCGCTGCAATATGATTTTTGTTAAGCCATGCCATCGCTGCTTTAAGACCGAGCATCACACAGTATTTAGCATATACCTCCGCTGTCATCGTGTCCGTAGCCAGTACGGTTGCGGTCAGCACATCGCTTGTTACGGGGCGAGAATAATGAGGATGAATTAGATGGTGCTGCCAACGACCGTCA
Organism: Psychrobacter urativorans; assembly: GCF_001298525.1. Taxonomy (NCBI): domain Bacteria; kingdom Pseudomonadati; phylum Pseudomonadota; class Gammaproteobacteria; order Moraxellales; family Moraxellaceae; genus Psychrobacter; species Psychrobacter urativorans. The sequence continues at coordinate 234,169 of NZ_CP012678.1, read as the reverse complement.
TACCACCAGCGCCGATAGTCTTGCCCAGAGGTAGCGACAGCGCCTGATCTAATTTTAAGGATTGCGACATCTTCATCATCGTGAACTTGCTTTTGCTTACTGTCAATAATATAAGGTTTCGCGATAGCCACTCCCCAAGCAATCGGGGTAATCGCAACATCTGTGCCTTGATGTTTAGGCATACCAATCGCTATATCTCCACCCATATCTACCAAACAGGGAATTTGCCAATCGTGAATTTGGCTAATATATTCAGCCAACTGCATGGCGCACCAGCCTTTGACGTAACCATTCAAATCCAACGCCATACCTGCTGGAAGATAGACTTGATATTGTCCATCAGCTAATCGGCGAAGTTGAATACGTTCTATATTCTGATTGTCGTAGTTGACTACAGGTGTATCTTGAAAACTTTCTTTGGCAGTTGAGTTAATATTTAATGTGGCGCTTGGGTCAATAACAGGTACGGTTGGCATGGATAGTTTTGGTAACGTCTCAAATGAATGCTTATAGCCCGCGGCCCACAAAGATTGGAGTAAAGTCGGTGTTACCAATCCTTGAGTTTTTGGCACAAACTGAATAGCACGTTGCAATACCTCGAACAATTCCGCACTGACATCCCTCCATTGATCAGTATGATTATTAAGTCGCATCAGCTCGCTGCTGTCATCAAAACGGCTGAATATATGCTCCCAGTACGTCAGTTTCTGCTGAACATCACTTGCCAGTAAAGCAGTGTGTTGCTCTATTTCAATCTTTGAGCACAACAGGCTTAGGCTGGTGATATTTAAATTAACTTGAATCTGACATCCCATCGCTAGTATGTTAAAACTCACCAGTTCAGGTATATTTTTATTGGGTGCATTTATTTTCATTTGAAACCTCCGCAGTCTCCAAAACCTATGTTCAACAACCGTTATTCCTTTCTCATTTATCGAGAAGAGCGCGTACGGGCGACGACGGCTATCGGTTCGACAGGTGCTACTTCGTTGACCTGTCGTAATTGGCTGATATCAACAATTGGCATCGGCTCAATAGCACTCTCACTACCTTCAAGAGCAACCGCACTTAACATGGCAGTATTAACAGGCGTAGTGTCGGTTTCTTGATTGAGGAGTAGTAACCACCCTCCCATAGTGCCTGCAATTGAGACAATCATAATGCTGCTTTTAAGGCTAGCAAAAGGGTCTGCTTTTTTAGCCGTCTGGTTAGGGGGTTTATTACCAGCTTGGGTCGGATGTGATTTGATATTAGTCATCGTAGTTATCCTCATCTTGTAGCTGATAGCTTGTGGTGATTAAACGACCACTTTCTTTATCATGCTTGTCATCGTGTTTTTTGCTGTGGTGTTTGTCCCTTTTATGTTTGTCATCATGTTTATCGTCGTGGTGCTTATCTTTATAACCATCATACTCACTGCCAAAAGGATTGCTTTGATTAGAGCCAACGGGATTAAGCACAGCACCAAGATTGGCATCAACATAAGTGGCACCACTGTCTAATATCACCTCATAAGCGACTGCACCGTTATAGTTGATAAGTTCTGGGGTAGCCTGCAATATCGCATCAGGAGCATCTTGTTTGGCAAACGCTATTGCTTGCTCAGCAGTCAGTGCCGCAAGAGATGAGGTTTGGGCAGATTGAGAAAGAGGATTGGTGACGGCTTTAAATGACGATAATTCAGAAGCAGTTGATGTATTATCGCCTTTTTGAGCAATAATATTGGAGGCTGATACAGTGTTCGTTGGCTCAGGCGATTGGACAGATAAAGCGATGACGCCACCAAAAAACACCAAGGAAGTCGCACCGACAGTCAATAATAAGGGTTTTAATAGAGGTAAGCTCATAATATGTACTCCGTATATATCATTAGGGAATACAACTAGCATACGGGGTGAACATTAACTCAAACTTAAGAGAGTGCGATTTATTTTTGATGGTTTGATAAGCCGCTTTATTACTATTTTTTCAAGATTACTGATGTAATAAAGCCTATGTCTGGTGGGAGGCGGTTGGCAAATATTAATGTCAGACCATGCAGCTCAGCAATTCGATTAACAATGGACAGTCCTAAGCCACTACCCAATTGGCTTTGACCAGCTGGACGATAAAAGCGTTCACTTAGCCGCGCTAGTTGTTCTGGCTCTACACCTAAACCATTATCCACCACGCTAATGGCATTGGTATCTAACTGAAGTTCAATCAAAGAGCCGTCAGGACAGTAGCGAATGGCATTGTCTAATAAGTTGCGGATTAACAGTTTGAATAATATTGGATTGATAAGAATAGGTAAAATATCAGCAGGATTGTCGCAGATTACGCTGCGTTTTAACTGAATATGCTTTTCACGACCCAAACGATTGACATCACTAAGCACAATATCTGTGAGTATCAGCCAGTCTGGTTTTTCTAATTGCTCAGGCGGTAATTGTTGTTGCGGTTCTATTTTGGCTAAAATCAATAACTGGTCGACTAGATGAGTGGCACGCTCGATGCCATTGCTGATTTTTTGAGCATGATAAAATAGCTGATTGTCATCTTCTATATCAGATAGCTGTAATAGCTGCTGCTGTAATAAATCCGCTTGTAGTTTTAAAGCTGCAAGCGGGCTTCGTAGCTCATGCGAGGCATCAGCCGTAAAGCGTTGCTCACGTGCTAGCGTTTCCGCGACTTTGACAAATAAAACATTTAAAGCCGTCACCAAAGGTTGAATTTCTTTGGGCACATCTGCGGTTATGGGACTGTCATCTTGCGGCTGACGTTGTGCAAGCTCGGCACTGATTTGGGTTAACGGCATAAACCCGCGCCGAATCAACCAAATGACCAAACCGATAAATGCCAATAGCCCAATCAACATCGGTAGCACTTGCACAGTCATGGCACTAACAATCATCTCTTGGCGAGAATCAAGGTTTTGACCGACCGCAATCACTCGACCTTTATGCTTAGAATCATGGTCATCATGAACATAAAATAAACGCCAACGCTTACTAAATGGGTTAAGCCGCTGATAAGCAGAATCACTTTCTTCTAAAAACCCATGCTGATCAGGTAAAAATGCAAAGGATTGACCATTTTCATCTGCCATCAATAAGCGTCCGTCTTTATTCCAAATAGCAAAGCCCATATAGTCATCTTTGGCATTACCAAGGTCACCTGATAGATATTTACTGTTTAGATTATATATTTTGGCGGGGCGCTTTTTTTTACTTTTGCTGTCGTCTTTCTCATAATCGTTTTTATTGTCATCTTCTTTAGGAGCGACACCTATTAAGTAACGGGCAACTTGGGTAATCTGGGTATCGTTCATCTCTTTGATTTCATGCCACAGTCGCCACGCAATAAAGCCAGATGTGAGTACCCACAGTAAAGGCAGACCAATCAATAGGGAGGTTAATAGCCGTTGCTGGATACTTTTCATAGGCTCACCTATTGGGGCGCAAAGTGGATAAGTAAAAAATAGATAGGTGCATGACTATAAGCGGGAGTGAGCGGGATTAAGATAGTAGCCGATGCCACGTTTGGTCAAGATAAAGTCATTACCCAGTTTTTTACGTAAATGATGAATATGCACTTCAATGGCATTACTTTCGATATCTTGTTGCCAACCATATAGCTTATCTTCTAAACTTGCTCGGCTGTGGATTTGCTTGGGATGGGTCAGCATTTGCTCTAAGATTGCCACTTCTTTGATGGTCAATTCAACCACTTGACCTTGATAAGTCACTTGCTGAGTGTTTGGCTGATACGCCACTTCACCATAACGAATCTCAGGTTGGCTGCGTCCCTGACTGCGCCGCATTAGAGCTTGCAGACGGGCAATGACTTCATCCAATGCAAATGGCTTAACCAAGTAATCGTCAGCGCCCGCATTGAGTCCTGCCACCCGATTAGCAATCGCATCACGAGCGGTGATAATCAACACCGGCGTATCTATATGTTTGGCACGCCAGTTTTGCAGCACGGTCATGCCGTCACCTTTTGGCAAGGTTAAATCAAGCAGCACCGCATCAAACATATCCTCTTGCAGTGCCATTTCACCTTGCTTAGCATCACTGAACCAATCGACCATCATGCCATGGCTCTTTAAGCCGAGGATAATACCTTCAGCAATGCTGCTATCGTCTTCTATTAATAATATCCGTGCCATGTGTCTTCCGCCGCTTCGTTTAGTTCACATCTGACGGCTCATCTGTCACCGTTTTATTACCGGTTATCATCGCTTTAATAAGATTTTGCCGTTCCCAATAACTCATCACAATAGCAGAGATAATGTGCAGCGGTACAAGCACGTATAAACTATTGGCTAAGAACTCATGAATCCCTTCCATTAAGTCTTTATTACCAAGAATTTTCGTCTCCATGAGATATCCTGTCAAGCCTAAGCCTATAATCACCGCCCATAACGTGAACATCATAAGGGCGGCTAATGGATTGTGACCCAAATGCTGTTCATCAACACGGCGCGCGCTTAAATCAGCTAGATGACGTTTCAGTCGTGTAGGCGTCGGGAAAAAGTCAGTCAAGCGTGCATAGCGCGTTCCAACCAAACCCCACAGCAAGCGTATCACCACCAATCCTACCACGGTATAGCCGACAACTTCGTGCAGCTCGCTGCCATCTTCAGTAAAGAGTAAGTTAGCAATAATACCAGCAGCGACTGTCCAGTGAGTAAATCTGACCAAAATATCCCAAACTCGCACTTGCCGAGTTTTGAGGACCGTTAATGACGCTACATCAGAATGATGGATCAAATTAGTTTTGTTATTGTGGCTCATGGTCGTCACTCCCTCAATCATACATTTATTTATTGACGATATCCGGCTGCTAAAAATTAAAGCTAAGCAAAATATCGTAAGCAGACTAGAGATAACCTCATCTGTCTTATCGCTATTACAACAAACAAAACTTAAGGGAAGCTTAGGAAACCAGTTAAGAATATAAATGAATAGTTGAACACAAGTGCTAGGGACTTTATGCTAATGACGATTGCGACGGTAATATAAGATATAATTGGAGATATTTATTAAAGGTATAATGATTATTATCTTATACCGATATCTTTAATAGCACGGGCTTTTTTACACGGCGCTTAGCAAAGAAAATCATAGCAAAGCCGCACGCTAGCGTCCACGATAGCAGCATTGATACCAAAGTATGACTAAAAAAATGATCGCCAATGAGCATTTTATACATCCCCATCGTCCATCCTAAGATGGTAGTTAAAATAATGATTTTAACGCGATGACGTTTCAGAGTAGGCAGATAGGCAAATCCATATAATGCAAAGCCCGCGCTTGCATGCGCTGCAGGAAAGCACTTGGCTTCTGTGTTCGCAACAATATTCTGCCAAATACTAAGATACGGTAACGCCCCATTAAACAAAGCCAAATTATTCGGGCAACTGACGTGAGTAACGGCTTTTAGCGAAGCAATAATGGTGGGCACGGCTATCAACGTCACCAATAAATAGCCTATCTCACGATTCGACAACGTAGTGACTAGCCCAATAAAGAAAGTTTTGGCACGCATCGTATAAGTAGACTTACGCCGTACATACCTTAAGATGAGTATTACCAATAATGCTACAATCATTAATATCAGCAAGGCTTTGGGGAAATCGTACAGGATAAACGCATAAGGCTGTCCGCCTTTTTCCAGCAGCCAATCACCATTAGAATAAAAAAGCTCACTGATGCGAACGTCTAGTTGACTGTGCTCAAATACCAACGTAGAGCCGATAGTTAGAGCAAGCAGGATTAGCCATTGCTTGATAAGTGGCGTATAAACTTGATTCATCAACACATCTCACTAACTACAATAATATAACCACTATAAATAGTAACCAAACCAAGAATGACGATTAATATCAGCTATAGTGTAATCACGATAATTATCAAACATTAAATCTTGGCGATATCTTTACATTATAATGCAGCCAGTTGTTAAGATAGCGTTAAGACGAATCGCGACAGAATAATGCACGATATTAACGTGTTCTTAACAGCAATTTTGCTAACTTACCTCTTTTATATTTACTATATCAGATCAGACAGGTCTACATGATGCATACATGGTTATCCAAACTCTCGCTCTCAACTCGTCAGATTGGCTTAGACTATCTGATTTTTTTGACCGCATTATTCCTAGTAATCACGGCAAATCTAGGATTTTTTCAGCACGCATTAAGCATCTACGACTTTAAAAACAATGCGGGATTTATTATCTCACTGGGCGGCATGTTACTAGGTCTTTTATGGCTGGTTTTACAACTGCTTTGCTATCGTCTCAGCTATCGTTTTGTCTTGATACTCATGGTAATTGTCGCAGCAGTTTGTGCCTACTTTACCGATAGTTACGGCACGATATTTGACCGTGATATGTTACTAAATGGTCTACAAACCGATCAGGCAGAGGCACGCGACCTATTAGCCCCTGCTTTTTTTATTCGAGTATTACTATTAGGCATATTGCCCGCTTTCTTAATTTTCAAAGTGGCTGTACCTCGACTATCATGGAAAAAGGCAGTACAGCATAAAGCGGTAACACTCATTCTAGCGGTCGCTTTAATCGCTGTCAGTTTGCTGCCTTTTGGCGACCAATATGCGAGCTTTTTCCGTCAGCATAAGCAAGTGCGCTACTATACCAATCCGATTACGCCTGTCTATTCAGCGTTTAAACTATTGAAAGTATCTTACGATGACATGACCCGCCCCACCTCGATGATTACCCATGCAACGGATGCCAAAAAAGTGAGTGTAGCAAACACCACAACAGCGTCTAAACCTAAGTTAATGGTCTTTGTCGTTGGTGAAACGGTTCGTGGCGATCATATCAGCTTGAATGGCTATCCCCGCGATACCATGCCCCTATTGAGCAAACAAGCAAATATCTATAGCTTTAAAGACGCCAGTGCTTGCGGCACATCTACTGCCTACTCCGTACCTTGTATGTTTAGTTATCTGGGGCAAAAAGACTATGATATCGATGAGGCAAAGTACCATGAAAATGTCCTTGATACCCTCAGTCGACTGGGCGTAAAAGTAGTTTGGCGCGATAATAATTCTAGCTCTAAAGGCGTTGCCGACCGAGTGACTTATGAGGATTTTAAAACAGCAACACTGAATCCCGTATGTGATGTCGAATGCCGCGATGTTGGGATGCTAAGTGGCTTTGATAAGCTCGTACCGATATCAGGCAAACCACAAGATACGTTAATTCTCTTGCATCAGATGGGCAATCACGGACCGGCTTACTATAAGCGCTATCCAAAAGAATTTGAGGTATTCAAACCCGTTTGTAAGAGTAACGAGCTGTCACAGTGCGATTCAAGCAGCTTAATTAATGGCTATGATAATGCCATTCTTTATACCGACTACTTTTTAAATACGACAATTGAAACCCTGAAGAAATATGAGCAAACCTATGATGTAACGATGGTCTATATGAGCGATCATGGTGAGAGCTTAGGTGAGAATAATATCTATCTTCATGGTCTGCCTTATAAAATAGCCCCTAAAGCACAAAAACATGTGCCTTTGATTGTCTGGTCGCCGACAGATAATGGCGTTGATGCCGCGAGTCTGCAATCAATGGTAGCAAAGCCTGTCTCACATGACATTATCACCCCGTCCTTGCTGAGTTTCTATGGTATTCAAACTCAAGAAGTTGCGGATAAACAAACCTTGTTTAAAGCGCAATAGCCATACTTTTTTAAAATACAGCAGTTTTAAAATGCAGTAGTATATGTGGTGTGGCATTATCAGAGCATTATATTGAAAAAAAGCAACGAGACTGGGAATGAAAATGACTAAAATACTGATTATTGAAGACAATCCTGACATCGTTGCCAATATCTATGCTTTTTTTGAACCAAAAGGCTATGAGGTCGATAATGCTTATAATGGTAACAGTGGTTTGGCATTAGCTATTGAAAATCGCTACGATGTCATCTTGCTAGATGTGATGCTACCGGGGATGAATGGCACAAAGTTATGCCAAACGCTGCGTGCGGAACATCACAATAAAACGCCTGTCTTAATGCTGACCGCGCGTGATACGGTGTCTGATAAAGTCATTGGTTTTGAGAGTGGTGCAGATGACTATTTGGTCAAGCCGTTTTCGCTCGTTGAGCTTGACGCTCGTATCAAAGCGTTAATACGCCGTCATCAAGATGATCATTTTCAGCATATATTACAAGTCGGCGAACTACGATTAGATGCCGAATGTCACTTAGTAACACGCGCAGATCAACCTTTAAAGCTGACGCCAACTGGCTTTAAGATATTGCAATTATTAATGGTGACCTCACCACGAGTGGTCAGTAAAAGTGAAATTGAAGATAAGGTTTGGGGACGCAATATCCCTGATAGTGATGCATTGCGTACTCACGTACATACCTTACGCCAACAAGTGGATAAACCTTTCACTTATCCGATGATTGTGACCATAACTGGTGTCGGTTATCAGCTTGCTATACCTGATAACTCGTCTGCTAACCTAGCTGATAATCTGCCTGCCAGTCTTCCTGACGCGCGCAATAACACACTCACATAAGCGAACATATACCGCATGAAAGCTTTTGATTCTATTTCCCAAAAGTTCCGCTTATCTTATCTGATTTTTACCGCCATATTATGTGTGACCTTTGTCAGTATATTTTTTTATGCGGGCATCCATATGGAGGAAATGCTGGTTAAGAGCCGTTTACTGGAACAGCTGTCACTTAGTATTAAACAATCGGGTATTCAAAATCATTACGCAGCGGATTCTGGTATTAATATCTATCGATTTGATACTGCGCCACCTGAACTACAGGCAAAAGCGACCGAAACGGTTCAAGAAATAACAGTCGAGGTCAATGGTCAAAATAGAGAGCTGCACTTTTTCACCCATCAAAAAGAGGGTCAACGGTATATTTTGACCTATCTACTAGAGGATCATATGGCGCTTGAAGACTATCCAGTCTTAGCGATATTCGAACACTTTGAAGCCATATTTTTACAGACCTTACTGCTTGCGGTTCTGCTAAGTTTTGCGATTGCTATTCTTTTTTCCTATGTATCTTCCTACCAAATTACTAAACCGTTATTAATTTTAAAAAATGCCGTCGAAACAGATAACGAATCATTAAGCACCCTGCTACATCTACCCTCAGAGGTCGGGGTGTTGGCGCGTGTCATTGATGATAAGAATCAAAAACTCGCCAGCTATTTGCTTCGAGAGCAGCTATTTACAGGAGATGTGAGCCATGAGCTACGAACACCGCTCACGATTATTATTGGCGCAGCGGAAGTACTTGAATCGCAATTACCTTTAGACAGTCAGCAGCGTGAGTTCACCCGACGCATTCATCATACGGCAACTGAAACCTCAGACATTATCACCGCCTTACTGATGTTATCAAGAACGCCTGAGCAACTGGATGCGCCAAGAACGATTATTAATTCAGTGATAACCTCAGAAGTAGAACGGCTACAATACCTGATTGGCTATAAATCTGTGACCTGCGAAATTATTGCTGACCACAGCTATGCAGCGATGGTGCGTCCTGAATTGCTAAAAATGGCAGTGGGTAATTTGATTAAAAATGCCTTTCAATATACAGAGTCAGGACAAGTCACGATTACCATTGATTATGACTTTATTACCGTTGTCGATAGCGGCATAGGCATCCGTGAATCGATGACGCCACATTTGTTTGAGCGCTTTGAACGTGGTGGCATCGATGATATTAATGCTATTGAAGGTAGCGGATTGGGACTCAGTATTGTGCAACGTATCATGGTGCATCTCGGTTGGCAATTGCACTACCAACCTAATGCCTCAGGTGGCAGTACCTTTAAGATTCAGTATAAAAACGCGCTGTCCCAAATTGATAGCAATGACTATAATAATGAATAAATTTTCTATAATAATCGGATATATTTACCCCTAACATTAAAGGGCATTAGCCGCGTCATAAGCGGTTTTAATCGCATGTGAGATATCAGCAACTTCTAAGCAGTCTCCTACTTTGACGACTGCAATACCTTTATCAAGGAATGCTGCTGTGTCAAATTCAACGGGACGTGCGCCGCTGGCAATAACCACGTAGTCGCACGGAATTGCTACCGGCTTACTGTCCTTATCCCCGCAATGCAATTTTTCCTTATCGATGCTGATGACTTGATGATTCACATACTGTTCTACACCGTGTATTCGATAACTCTCAAGCATGGTCGGTAGAATAGTCGTGCTTAAGTCATTTGCAATCTTATCTTGCATCTCTACCACTGATACCTTGCAACCTTGTTCAGCAAGATATTCTGCCGTTTCACAACCAACAATACCACCGCCAATAACCACCACGCGACCAGATACTTTTTGCTCACCAGCAAGTACTTTCCACGCATCACGGACGTTTTCGCCATCCACGCCTGTTATAGGCGGTGTGAAGCTCGACGCACCAACGGCTACGATTACAACGTCGGGAGCACACGCCAGCACATTTGAGACAGTGGCGGTTTTCCCAAGATGCAATTTCATGCCCTCACGGTGGACTGCCTGTACTAAATCCTCTACAGCACGGTATATCTCACTTTTACGAGGGGGAATATTAGCTATATTCAACTGTCCGCCCAGCTTATTTTCTTGTTCAAACAAGGTGACACGATGCCCTTTTTTTGCAGCAACGCGGGCAGCCTCTAATCCTGCAGGACCGCCACCAATGACGACAATGTTTTTCTTTATTTTAGCCGGTGTGATAAAGCGTGTTTCTTCAAAGCCATTCTCAGCATTGACCACGCAAGCGATAAATGAACGATTGAGAACGTTATCAACGCAGCCTTCGTTACATGAGATACAGCGAATAATATCTCGGGCTTTACCTGCAGCAGCTTTATTCGTCCAATCAGGATCAGCCAACAACGCACGACCAATACCAATCATATCAGCCTTGCCGTTTTGAAGCATATTCTCGCCCATATTGGGATCAATAATACGCCCTGAAGTGCTGACAGGAATAGAAACCTCACGTTTAATATCGCCTGTAATATCCGCAAAAAAGCAATAAGGCTGCACACCCATCGGTGGGATAGTATCTGCCATATTACCGGTGTGATTCGCCTGCCCAACATGCAACATATCCACGCCAGAATCTTCAAGCCACTGTGCAAACAGTGGCGCATCCGCCTCATCAATACCGCCTTTACCACGATCAGGAGTAACTACTGATAATTTATAATCGATAATCATATCGGGCACTGATTTCTTCAAGGCAGCGACCAACATCAAGGCAAAACGAGTACGATTTTCCAGAGAACCACCGAATTTATCTGTGCGTGTATTCATTCGCGTGCTACACAGCGCGCCCACTAGCCTGTCACCATGTATTTGAATGACATCCACACCTGCTTTCTGAGCGCGCACTGCGCAAGCACACATCTTGTCAATAATAGCCATCAAGGCGTTTTCAGACACTTCATTAATGAAAAACTGCATATCGTGATGTAGTTGAGTACGCACTTTGTCCATCTCACCCGCAGCAAACAACGCATTAAGGGTATCGCAGTCATATTCTGGGTGGAATATTTGCACGCCAAGTTTAGCGCCATAGGCATGTACATTATCAGCGAGCAGGCGAAAACTTGCTATTTGGCTATCATCAAACAGCTTAGGTGTGGGTGCAAAGCTACGGATAGGCGCGACATCACCCAGCACAATATATCCGACGCCACCTTTCGCAAGCCGTGTATAAAAGCCATTGCTTTGCGAGCTAATCGTACCGTCTTTGGCTTCATACCCTGTCGTTAGCGGCGGAAACATGATGCGATTCTTAAAGACTACACCGCCAATCGTGATGGGTTCTAATATTTTCATAACCACTCTCTTATGTATATCTCAGAAATAATCGTAACTGTTAAACAGTCGTATTCCGCTATTCTCTCATTCCCTGCTCTAATTGTGGGGTTTAATATTTTATTAAAGTAAGATTTTTGATCGTCATCAAAATGTAATACTCGGCTGTTAGAGTGTGCCTAAGTTAAGGTTTCTTAATTAGAAATAGCACCTAAACCCTATAAAATTACCGTTCTATTACTTAACTCTTAATATTTAAAATTGGTTTAATATCAAAGTATTATCTACAAGTATTACCGTATTATTCATTAATACCGCTTATTGTAATCATTTTTTAATAAAAGCATTAATAGCTACATTATTTTTTTGGTAACTTACTTCATTTATTCAAATTTTATTCATAATTAATTCCATTTAGGAGAGTTACATGCGTTATTCATTACTGGCTGTGGCAACAATGGCGAGCGCCCTGACTTTAGCAGCTTGTGATAGTAAAAAAGAGGCAAACACTGATGCTACTGGTGCAGTAGCGACGGAATCGTCTGCGCAAGCTGCAAGCAATCAAACCGCGGCGGCTTCAACATCAGGTTTTAAATCTGCTGAAAATATTGCCCTTAACATTACGGGTGCTGGTGCGTCTTTTCCGCAGCCTATTTATGCCAAGTGGTCAGCTGACTACAATGCGGCAACGGGGGGTCAGGTCAATTATCAGTCTATTGGCTCATCAGGCGGTATTAAGCAAATTGAATCAAAAACGGTCGACTTTGGTGCATCTGACGCGCCGCTAACCCCTGAGGAATTAGAAGCGTCAGGTCTGATTCAGTTTCCCTCTGTGATTGGCGGCGTCGTACCTGTGGTTAATATTGACGGTATCAAACCGGGTCAATTACAATTAGATGGCGAAACTTTAGCAAATATTTATTTGGGTAAAATCAGTAAATGGAATGACGCGGCTATCAAAGCGCTGAACCCTGACTTAGCCCTACCTGATGCCGCGATTACCACCGTATTTCGCTCTGACGGTTCTGGTACGACCTTTAACTTTACCGATTATTTAGCCAAAGTATCAACGGCTTGGAAAGATACTGTTGGCGTAGACAAAACGGTGAAATGGCCAACGTCAGCAAAGGGAGCAGGCGGGAAAGGCAATGAGGGCGTGGCAAGCTACGTCAATCGTATGAAGAACTCTATCGGCTATGTTGAGTATGCCTATGCTAAGCAAAATAATATGGCACACACTGCGCTAAAAAATGCAGCAGGCAACTTTGTGCAACCTTCGGCAAAAACTTTTGCCGCAGCGGGTGATATCGATTGGTCACAACACGCAGGCTTTTATAAAGTCATTACCAACTCTGAGACTGAGCAAGCGTGGCCAATTGCTGCCGCTACTTTCATCTTAGTGCACAAACAACCAGAAAATCCCAAACAAGTGGCTGGCGTATTAAATTTCTTTGATTGGGCATATAGCCAAGGGGATGATGACGCCATCGCGCTCGATTATGTACCGTTCTCTGACACAGCAGTAGCGTTGTTTAAAGCCAAGTGGAATGACGTGAAAGGCAGTGATGGACAGCCCTTATATAAGCCAGCTCAGTAAATTCATTACAATATTAATGACAACCTTATTGATAACGTAGCTTGATAAGTTTTATTACAGCAAATTTAACGGTAAAGCGCAGCAGTTTTTTTAATACGCTTTACCATTTTGAGTTTGCTGTTGCAAAACAATATTAGATAATAAAACCGTCTATTATCTCTCCAATTTTTTCGACTGAATCATATTTAATAATGAGACATTTATGATAGATCTAAGGTCGCAACTGGCTAAACAAAAACGTTACGATGCACTGTTCGTCAATGCAACCAAAGCTTTTGCCATTCTGGTGCTGTTGTCATTGGGCGGTATTCTTGCCTCCTTGGTCATTGGTGCGCTACCGAGTATCCAGACATTTGGACTTGGGTTTTATACCAGTAATAACTGGGATACGGTTGCTAACGAATATGGGGCATTGGCACCTATTTACGGCACGTTAGTAACGTCATTTATCGCTATTTTAATTGCCGTGCCGATCAGCTTTGGTATTGCTATATTTTTAACAGAAATGTGCCCTAACTTTCTTAAAAAACCGCTGGGTATTGCTATTGAGTTATTAGCCGGTATTCCTTCGATTATTTATGGCATGTGGGGCTTGTTTGTCTTTGCGCCTTTTTTTGGCAACCATATTCAGCCTTGGTTTATCGAGCATATAGGTCCACTGCCTATTATCGGTAAATTATTTACTGGCGCACCGATGGGACTGGGGATGTTTACCGCGTCTTTGGTGCTCGCCATTATGATTATCCCGTTTATAGCTGCCACCATGCGCGATGTTTTCGCTGTAGTGCCCGACTTACTTAAAGAGTCGGCATATGGTATGGGCGCGACGACTTGGGAGGTCATGTTTAAAGTTATTTTACCGTACACCAAAGCAGGAGTCGTCGGCGGTGTCATTTTAGGGCTTGGACGCGCTTTGGGTGAAACCATGGCAGTGACCTTTTTAATTGGTAATGCCTTTAATATCAGCCCCAGTTTGTTCACCTCAGGGGTAACGATTACCTCGGCACTGGCAAATGAGTTTGCGGAGGCATCTAGTGAGTTGCATTTGGCATCGCTATTGCATTTAGGCTTAATTTTATTCGTCATTACCTTTATTGTACTGTCACTTGCCAAGCTGATGCTCATGCGTATGGATCATAAGGCTGGCAATCGCTAAGTCTAACTCTAAAAAGTTTAACTCTGCCAACTCACGCGTACTATTTTATCTAAGACGATAAGGAAATATAGGTTATGTCCACTACCCCTGCCAGTACAGCTGTTAATAATACATTGCCGATTGCCACCAATTTTAAGGGTCGTTATAACCAAAGTTTATATAACAAACGACGTTGGATGAATAAGCTTGGCTTAGGATTTGCGATGTCAGCAATGGTATTTGGCTTGTTTTGGCTCTGTTGGATTTTGCTAACGTTATTGGTAGAAGGCTTTCAAGGTCTAGTTCAATTGCCAGTATTTACGGCTGATACGCCGCCACCAATGAGCGTGGGTGGACTACGCAATGCCATTGTTGGTTCAGTCATGCTGGCATTTTCAGGGTTATTTATCGGTGCACCTATTGGACTGATGACAGGTATTTACTTAGCCGAATTCTCGCATGGTAGCTTGCTAGGTAAAGTGACCCGATTTTTAAATGATATTTTATTATCAGCACCATCGATTGTCATCGGGCTATTTATTTACGCATTGATGGTCAAAGGCAAAAGCTTCTCTGGTTGGGCAGGCGCGTTGGCATTGGCACTCATTGTCATTCCTGTGGTCGTACGGACGACAGAAAACATGCTTAAACTGGTGCCCAATACCTTGCGTGAAGCTGCCTATGCACTGGGCACGCCCAAGTGGAAACTGGTGACCCAAGTTACCTTTAAAGCCGCTAAAGCCGGACTGACTACCGGTATATTATTAGCATTTGCCCGTATTACGGGTGAGACAGCACCCTTACTATTTACCGCGCTAAACAATCAATATTTTAGTACCGATATGGGTCAGCCATTAGCAAACTTACCCAATACCATTTACCAGTTTGCGATGAGCCCTTACGAGAACTGGCATACCTTAGCATGGGCAGCAGCACTCCTAATTACTGGCTCGGTCTTGGTATTAAATATTTTGGCACGCTTTATCGGCAATAGAGATCAGCACTAATAGAAATACGATATTTTTCATTACTACCTAATATTAAGAACTAATTGTTAATAACCCATTTTCCTATATTTAATGAAGCTGAACGAGATATCCTATGAGCGATGTTAAAAAAAGAACTTCTAAAACAGACAAAACTTTTAACGCCAAAAACCGCAGCCTATTTACGAATTCAATACCAAGCAAAGCGCAAATGGCACAACCCGATAGCGCTCATTTTACTCAGCAAACATGGCAAGATATTCCCAAAAATATGCCACCTGCAAAAATGGAAATTCGTGATTTGAATTTTTACTATGGTGACTTTCAAGCGCTGAAAAATATCAATATTGATATTGCGGATAAAAAAGTTACCGCCTTTATCGGTCCATCTGGCTGCGGCAAGTCTACCCTACTGCGTACCTTTAATCGCATGTATGACCTGTATCCCGGCATGCGTGCTGAAGGCAATATTAACCTTGATGGCAATAACATCTTAGGTAAAGATATCGATGTGAACTTATTACGCGCACAAGTTGGCATGGTATTTCAAAAACCAACCCCTTTCCCGATGTCCATTTACGACAATGTGGCGTTTGGCGTACGCTTGTATGAAAAACTAAGCAAAGCAGAACTGGACCATCGCGTCGAATGGGCACTGAAAAAATCAGCACTGTGGCCAGAGGTTAAAGACAAGCTAAAAGCATCTGGATTGTCTTTATCAGGCGGACAGCAACAACGCTTGTGTATCGCGCGTAGCGTGGCGACTAAGCCGGAAGTATTATTGCTTGATGAGCCAACCTCAGCGCTGGACCCTATCTCAACTGGCGCGATTGAAGATTTGATTGAAGATTTAAAAAATGATTACACCATTGCCATCGTGACGCATAACATGCAACAAGCCGCACGGGTTTCTGACTATACCGTTTATATGTATTTGGGCGATATGATTGAAATGGGTGAAACCGATCAGGTCTTTACCAATCCTGCCCAAAAAGCCACTGAAGACTATATTACTGGTCGTTACGGTTAAAATGCTACTAAAAACATGACTTAACTAAGCATTTTAATTAAACATTACTTTTTAAATACCCTGCATGATGCGCCCAATATTTTGATGTTATGGAGTACCCTTGATGCAAAATGATAAACATACTTCTAAAAGCTTTGACCAAGACCTTGATGAAGCCATCCGCTTATTTTTATACATGGGTGATAGTGCCGCCAATCAAGTAACCAAAGCCATCCACGCGATGATTGGTAAAGATGCGGTAATGGCGCAAGAAGTCATTGATATGGATTTTGATATCAATCGTATGGAAATTGAGCTTGATGAACATATTTTATTATTAGTGGCAAAACGGCAGCCGACTGCCAGTGACTTGCGCTTGGTTATGGCAATCAGTAAAGGCGTGGTCGACCTAGAGCGCATTGGTGATGAAGCGGTCAAAATAGCAAAAATGGCATTAAAAATAATCACTCAAAGCCACACGCCATATGGTTACGCTGAAGTTCAACATTTAGGCAATCATGTGCGCTTGATGCTGCACAATGCCCTTGATGCCTTTAGCCAATCCAATGCCGAGCAAGCGTTTGAAGTCATTCGTAATGATGAAGTGGTCAATGCTGAATACCAATCTGCACTGCGCGCACTAATGACTTATATTATGGAAGACTCGCGGCACGTCTCCAAAGTGATTAACGTCATGTGGGTGTTGCGTGCGCTGGAGCGGATTGGTGATCATGCCCAAAATATCGCTGAGCTAGTTATTAACTACATGAGTGGGCACGATGTGCGTCATTCGGACTATACTTCGGTTGAAAAAGCGGTACAGGAAGCCAACGATCGCATGGCATCACACTACCCGCAAGTTACTATAAGCCAAGAGAACAGCGCTAGTACAATAGATGATAAGGTTAATGAGTAAGGTTAACTTAAAAGCTTTTTCATTAAAACAGCGTTAGAAAAGCTGTTTTAACCATTGTTTAAGATGTTGCCATAATGATGAATTAGCCTCACTGGGTTGCGGCTTTTCATCAACATTACTCATTTTATTAACAACATCAGCGCCATTAGCACCATCAACAGTTATAGGAAACGCCGATTCAAGCTGTTCACAGGTAGGATATTTTTCTTGTAGCTTGTGTAAATAATAGGCTTGATTTTCAGTAAAAAACCCATCTAATATGCCGATAGGCGTAGCACCATCATGACGACAACTATCATTCTCACGATTCCACGCCACAAATGACACTACTGGCTTGCCAATTATCAATGTATCATTCTCACAGCGCAGTGCTGCTAGCGATGATATTGTATAGTCTGCTGGTTTACTACCATCTGGGTTATAGGCTAAACCAATAACCAACTCATTTTTTTCAATATTTTTTAGCTCAAAATTACTGCGCCATTGCTGAGGTTTAGAGTACTTAAACCAAGTCAAAAAGGGGCGAAAGACAAAGCGATGACGGCTAAACTGCACATCAAAATTTATCGGCTGATTAACCTCTGGAACGGGTGATAAAGCTTGTACACGACCAATAAATACATCGGACGGTGAATGAGGCAGACACGCCCATAGTGTCTGTGGCGTAGTCAACAGAATTAAGACAGGCACATAATAAAATAGGCGCATTAATTTACTCTCATCATTAACCATATTCATCAACGACTGATATCTAAACCATCAAAAGAGTGATTATTCTACCTTATTGATGAGCTATTGGAACTTATGTTATAGCGATATTTAGAGTCAAAAAAAAACCCAAACTATCCTCTCAGATAATTTGGATTACATTTAAAATAACAGAGCACTCAGCTAAAACCTAAACAACGCTGCATTATTCTTCGTCAATATTTGGTTATATAACGCCTCATCATTGACAATATCTTTAAAAGCATTTAGCGCCTTATCAAAACTCATGTCACTCTCATTTTGAGTATGTGGCCAATCACTGCCCCAAATCAAGCGATTTTGCATACCGTGCTGCACTAATAGCTTAAAAGCATCCTTAGCATTTTGTATTCCTATGTTTTCACCTAAACGATAGTATCCCGACACTTTTACCCAGTGCTGAGTAGCATCAAGAATAGTGAGCAACGTTTGGAAATCGGGATCTGCTACTCCTTTATTCTCATCAAAACGTCCGAAATGATCGATAACCACATCTAGCGCATACAGCTTGAGCATTGGTAGCAACTGCACGAGATAAGCAGATGGCGCATGAAGCTCGACTTGCCAATGAATATCTGCTAAACGAGTTAAAAATCCAGTCCACTCTGGCAGAGTCAAGTCAGGACAAGGTAGCCCGAACAGATTAAGACGGATACCAACAATGCCTTGTTTATCAAGCGCCTGCATAGTCGCCATATCTGTCTTATTATCTATAACCGCCACGCCTTTAAGCCGTTTAGGCTGTGCTGCTAACGCCGCTAACATACAGCTATTATCCGTTCCCAAAAAGCTTGGCTGAATCAGTACACCTTGATTGAAGCCATGTTTATCAAGCTGTTCAATATAATCCTCGACGCTCGCCGTATACTCGGGACGATAGCGCGACGTTGGCACAAACTTAGCATGATGCGAGAAGACATGCGCATGGGTGTCAATATACTGCATAAAACACTCCTTCAAAGTAAGCGTTAGAATATTAACTGAATAATGATAGTAGCAATCAATCCTGCAACGATGCCGATCGGTACGGCTTTAAATAATAACGCATTTAACAGTTTATCTTTATCCATACTTGCTGGAGATGAGCCTAATATCAAGCTGCCTCCTGAAGAAAATGGCGAGATAGAAGAGCTTTGTGCACCGACAATAATACAGATGAATAATAACAAAGGATTCAGACCAGAAGCGACCGCCAATGCTGGTACGATAGGAAATAAAGCCGGCGCGACCACCCCAAGTGTACTCGCAAATACGGACATAATAGCACTGATAATAAATACTAAAATCGGCAGTAACCAAACGGGTACATTGGTGCTGAGCCATTCTGTTAGCTCATTAATCACCCCTGCTTTCACCCCAAGACTGATAAGCATTCCCACACCGCAAATCATAATTAAGGTATTCCAAGGTACTAAAGCAATCACCTTTTTTTCATCACCAAGCTTTAGAAATAAGCTGATTAACGCAAAAAATATGGCAATAAAACCGATATCAATACGCGCATTCAAAAAATCAATCGTTTGGTTTTGCGGCATGATGATATTTAAAATAGGTACAATCAACACAATTGTCATCATCGTAAAAATAAGAATAATCGATTTTTTTTGCTTACTATCTAATGGCTCAGGCAGAATCGATTCAATCTGTATCTGGTTACGTTTCGCATTAATAACGCTATAGATACCCAACACGACGATAGGAATTAAAAAAGTCGCCGCAAAAATACCGGAAGAATAGGTAAAAGCCGTATCGCTGGCTATGTTTGCGGTATCCATTAATCCTCTAAAAATGATACCACTTTGCGAGGTCATAAAATTCGCCCCCGCCAGTGCCCCATAGTTCACCGCCAATACCGCAATGACGACATTCATTTTGGTTTTTTCACACAATAACAGGGTCATCGGAGCCATAAAGGCAAGCACCGTATAATATCCTGCGCCCAAGCCAGAAATAATAGTGGCAACAAAAAAGATAGCGAGAGGTAATAACGAGGGAAATTTTCGACACCGATACAGCAACTGATTACATAATTTTTCTAATGCCCCATTCGCCAAGGCAAAGTTATAAAATAAAGTCACGGAAAAGATAATAAAGAATATCTTGATAGGCCATAACTCAATCACTTCTGAGGTTTTGAGCCCCATCACGAAGCAGCCTATTAGATATGAAAATACAATAGCAAAAAAGCCGATATTAATTTTTGTCTTATAGCCCAACACAATAGAAACTACGATGGCGGCGAGAATATAAAAAGTCATGTCTGCTCCTTGACCTCGACTATTCGAGTAAAGACTTAATTACATATAAAGGTATAAACATATATATGAATTTATTTTATTATTAGAAGGCATCATGCTAATATTGTCAAATAGTTTTTATGGTCTAGATGAGAGTGGGGCTAAAAATGATAGAGACATTGCAAAAATATAAAGTGCCCCGTTACGAACAAGTGCGCTGGCAAATCCAAAAATTACTGACAGAAGGCAGATGGGATAAAACCACCCCCTTACCTACTGAACAAGAACTTGCCGAGCGTTATGAAGTCTCTGTCGGCACAGTGCGTAAGGCTGTCGAAAAATTGGTAGAAGATGGTATTTTATTCAAGCAACAGGGAAAAGGAACATTTTTAAAACAGCCTAATTTTGAGCATTCATTATCACGATTTTTTAAGTTTCGCGACAAAGATTCAGCCTACGTCACGCCAATAGGGGTTATCAAGAAAATAGCAGAAATACCCGCACTTGAGCATATCAACGAAAAGTTAAAACAAGATAAAAATGCGACGTTAATTTACCTAGAACGTGTTCGTATCATCAATGATAAGATAATTGTTAGCGAAAAAATATGGTTACCTAAAAGCCGCTTTGAGCCACTAATAACACTAGACTCTAATGAATTTGGCAGTCTTCTATATCCTTTTTATTATAAAAAATGTGGTCAATTTGTTTTTTCAGCCACAGAAACACTATTCTTTATCAAAGATCATGCAGACTATTATTTAAAAAATAGTGAGCATGAACCCTTAGTCAAAGTATGCCGAATTGCCAAAAATCTAAATGGCGAGCCGATTGAATATCGAGAATCCTATGGTTTAGCAGAACATTTCAGTTATGAGATTAGTATTAACTGAAACTCATAACTGAAATTAATAATCAAATTACTCAATAGGCAACACTATCTGCACTACCAGACCTTTAATACCATCTTGACGATTGTGTACATTTAGCTGACCTTTATGCGCCATTACCACCGCATGGACGATAGCAAGTCCTAGACCATAACCACCTGTTTGCCGATGGCGAGCGGAATCTAGGCGAACAAAAGGCTGGAATATGCGCTCTAAGTCTTTATTCGCGACGCCGCCGCCTTCATCGATAATGCTAATTTGAATACCGTCTGTTACTTTATCTATCTGTATTTGCTTTAGCTCAACCGTAACCGTTGAATCAGGCGATGTGTGCATAAACGCATTACGAATGACATTCTCAAACGCGCTATGTAGCTGGTCTTGATTCCCAAGTACGGAGTAATTTAATGTTGGCGGCTGCCATTGCCAACAAACATTTTTATGATGAAATTCAAAACAAACATCTTGCCCAATCTCACTGATAATCTCAGGAATATTTACACTCTCACGCTCCAAATCATTCATCGCATACTGCTGCATCTGCAATGATTGAATACGAATAATTTGTTCAATCAACTCATTCATACGCGCAGATTCTTTATCAATACGATCCAGATAACGACTAGCATTGGGAGCGAAATCTCGAGTCAGCTCAGTTGCGACATCAAGCCGCGCCAGTGGGGAACGCAATTCATGAGAGATATCACTCAACATTTGTTTACGTGATAGCTCGCTGTCAGCTAAGCGTGTCGATAACTGCGCCACATCTTTGGCGAGTAGTCCCAGCTCATCTCTACCGAGCTTTGATAAATCAGGATTGGCTTGATAATCACCAACCAACATCCGATGTATGCTGTGTTGCACACGCAAAATACGCTTGGTCATCGTACGGCTGAGCCAAAAGCAGACTAAAATACTAAATAGCAAGATAAGAGCTAAGCGTAAAGTAAAATGTCCCCGTTGTAGCTCTAGGACATCTTTAAATAGGAGATGGGGACGCAGCTGAATAATGGCGGTTTTACCATTGGGCAATGTCACGGTTACTTCAGCCAGTTCAGGGCGACTGTCCACATCGGCAATGGCTTTATGCGCAGGCATAGGCTGAAAAATATCATCAAGTAGCGAAGGTTTAGCATTTGAATCGTCAGCACTTAAGCTGTATATATCATAAGGATTCTTGCTAGAACGTTCCTTATTACTATATTTACTATAATCCGTTTCACTTTTATCAAAACGATTATCGAAACTGCTTTTATCAAAACGGTTGTCAGAAGCTTTATTATCAACATCTGCCTTATCAAAGCCGAGGTCACCTGACTGCGCTGATATTGATGGCTCGATTATTTGGTTATCAGTACGTCGCTCTTCTCGATAACGATATTTAGGATAAATTATCGAGCCTTGTTCATCGTATATCCTAATCTGATTCATGAGTCGACGGTCATCTGCGTACATGCTCTTGACGCTGTCCATATCGCCTGCTTGTAGCGCTGTAACTAATAATTCGCGCTTAGATAATAAGGTCTCGATTTGACTGTCCATGCGTGTTGCCAGTTCTTGTTCATTGAGCCAGCGCTCCCCTATAATGGATAACGTAGAAGTAATTAGAATCATGAACAACAATCCTAAAAACAGTTGCCAGAATATGGTCAAATGCGGTTTTTTTATTAAGGAAGCGGTGTTTTCCATTGCTGAGTCATTCATGTTAGTCATGTCAGTCATTACAGTACCAGCTGATAGCCCTTGCCACGAATGGCTTTAATAGGCTCATCATGAAAAGGTTGAAGTTTTTTTCTAAGACGCGAGACATGCACATCAAGACTACGATCAAAGGGTTGCAGCTCACGTTGCAGCACATGTTCTGACAGCCAAGCTTTACTAACCACTTCCCCCTTTTGTCTTAACAACGCCACTAATAAATCAAACTCCGTACCCGTTACTTGTAGCTCGATGCCATCTATCTGACAAATACGCTGAGTTTGATCCAGTTGCAAACGACTGTCAGGTAATGGCGTGTGCTCTGAAGAAGCTGCGTTGGTACGTTTAATCACGGCATTAATACGTGCCAGCAACTCGCGCGGATTACAAGGCTTGGTAATATAATCATCAGCACCAAGCTCTAAACCAATAATACGGTCAATCTCTTCACCTTTAGCAGTGAGCATGATAACGGGAATATCACTGATACTTGGCAGTTGACGCAGCACACTCAAGCCATCCATTTTTGGCATCATGATATCGAGTACCAATAAATCATAAGTAATGGCATCATTCGTTGTTGCTTTCAGTCTTCGTATGACCGCCTCTCCATCATGGACACACTCACAGTTGATACCGTGATTATGCAGATATTCTTGTAATAACTGCGTCAATTCCTCGTCATCATCACCAAGCAGAATATTGGGCATCTCAACTCCTTTATCATTAAATACGGTTAAGCGCTTCATTTTTACGCACGTTATATTTCTATTATCCGCCAAGCACAAGACAAGGCGCTACAAACGTTACCTTTCTTAATGTTTCATAAATGTTCGTAACGTCAGTCTGCTCTATTATAGTTTCTATCGACAGCGAGTATTGTTTTATAGCAGTCAGTGACATCGCTGTTAAATGCTTTAAACATGGCGCTTTTAAGACCACAAATCATACTTTTAAAAATAATTTAAGGAAAAATAATGAAAAAATTATTAATGAGCACAATCATTGCCGCATCAAGTGTATTTGCCATCACTGCCGGTGCTAATGCAGCTAGCCCAGCGACCGACACTGCAGCGCAAAGCAGCACACAACAACATAGAGCGGGCGCACACAATCCATACGCACAGCTCAATTTGACCGCCACACAAGAAGCGCAAATCAAAGCCATTATGCAACAAAAATATGGCGCGCAAAAAGGTAAAGCCGGTAACTATAAAGCTGAACGTGAGCAAATGCAGAAGCAGATTCAAACCCTTACTGACAGTAAAACGTTGAATAACACCACGCTTAACCGTTTGGCAGATCAGGAAGCCGCAAAAACCAAACAACGCTTTATTGAGCGTGTACAAACCCAACATGCTATCTCGCAAATATTAACTCCTGAACAACGCAGCAAAATGGCACAATTAAAAACCGAAAGACAGGCTAAAGGTCGTCAGCATTGGGAAAACCGTAAGGCAGCGGCTAAATAATAACAGCGTCCGTTTACTAGAAAATACTTATTTATATCCTATAAAAAAAGCGCATCAGTGAATCTGATGCGCTTTTTTATTAATTCAAGTAACATAAATTTAAACGTAAACTTATTCGGCGTTCATCATCTCAACCTGAGTAGCGTACATACTTTTATAAATTGGCAGCATATTAAGAAGTAACTTACCCATAGCGGTGCCATGACCTGCCTTATAATATGCTGCTAATTCCTTACTATAATCTCGTAAGTCTATGCTATTACTGGCATTGGGTACTTGCCTGTCACTTGGCAAATTAAGAAACGCGGCATCTTGCGTCCGTAATGGTAAATACTGCTGTAAGACGTCAATCGTGACACTATCGCTCGGTTGAGCTTGGCGACTCTTTGAGGTTGGTAAATCACTACGCGTATGCTGCCATTGCAACTGACCGCGCTTGTCAAAACCATACAGCTCTTGTATTGGTGCGCGGGTGTTGACTTGCTCAGTGGGCGTTAATGTAGACGTTTTAGGATCGCTATCCATGGCGCTTTTCATCATTATTAATACGTGTTGTACCAATATTTTACTGGTAAATTTTTCAGCACCAGGACGTTGTGCATCGTCCTCATCAGATGTCTTTTTAACGATCAAATCTGGATATTGCTGACCAATGAGCTTATGAAAAGTGTTGATATAGGTTTTATAAGACTGCTCATAGCTTGCAGCATCTTGCACACGGCGGATTATTTTTGGCGTGTGTAGCATGGGCGCAAGCTGCTGTTGGGGTATTTTAGGAAATAAAGTAGTCAGAGTGTCCGGTGCGATAACGTCAAATCGACTAACGGCTGCTTGCTCGTACAAGGCATCAAGGGCAGCAAAGTGGCTTTTTATCACGGCACTGCCAAAACCCTTGGGCAATGTACCATCATCAAGTGCAATTTTTAGCCATTTATTGTGCCATTTTGCTCCTAATTTATCATCCAACACTTTTGAGTTCATGGACGCAAAGTTATCCGCCCATAGATAGATAGTACCGTTTTTTAAATCGACATAAATGGGCTGATTGATGCTGGTGTAATTATTGCGCGCCTGATATTGGGCGCTGGTCAACATGGTAAACTTGCCTGCGAGCGGTTGATAAACGCCTTGAGCATTAAGAGATAATGGCTTTAATAAATAAGCATCCATTAATTGCGCTTTTTTGATATCAAGCTTGGTTTTTTTGCCCTCGTATTCTGTAAATATCTTGTCATAATAAGGCGACACGGGCTTGAGATTTGCTTGCTTGTCAGCGGTTGGTGACGACGATGGCACGACAATAACCGCATTTTTGTTAGTACGCTTAACATCATAGTTAGCATCGTCAGCCGCAACAGCGTCAGCGTCACTATCATAGTGACTATCTGACCACGCTTCATAAGCTTGCGCACAGGCTACATAAGAGAGCTTAAGCGCGTTACGCTGAGCTTGATAGGCGCTTGCTGAGATATCTTTACCTTGTGCTTCTGACTGCGTCAATAAGGCAGCATAGCCTTGGTCATGATTATCTTCACAATAACTATCGACACTTGCTGAGGCTACCAGTTGCTTGGTATCCACATTGGTAAACTGCTTGTCGTTACTAATCTCAAGATTGGTATGATAGCTAAAAGACTGGCGACGCTGTTGCTGTAAGGCGCTAACGACTATTTTTTTGGCATCAGCAGGTGACTGACTTGCAGCGCTAGTGCTTGATTGGCTTAGGCTGGTTGTTTGGCAACCCGTCACCAATAAAGAAGCGGCTAATAATGAGCTTGCCAATACGGTTTTGGTGCTGACTAATGATGACAATTTGGGCGCAGTTTTCATATTATTTTATCCTTGAACAGCAGTATCTTAAATCTGACAGGTGATATTTATTGGGTGATTACTGAGTGCTAAAAATCTATCTTACTCATCCTCAATATCAAGAGTGTCATTGCTATTATTATTGTAACTGTCATCGTAGTTTTCATTCAGATTATATTTTTCATCATACTCATAACGTGCCTCACGCGCCTGCTGTAAACGCTGGGTTTGCTGCTGTATTTTCCTAATCAAGGCATTACCATCAATCGCAGGTGGCGCATTAGCCCCAAAAGATTGCGCAAGCAATGGCGCTAAAGGATGCTTGTTGAAACTTGCGTTGTCGTAGCGCGTTTGATTGATAACCGTGGTTTTTGATCCCAAAAGATCCCCGCCAACATTGACACGTTGCTGCTTGGCTAGTAGACGGTCTGAATGATCAAGATAATAGTAATTGGTATGATTAAAAGAGATAGGACCAATGGCTTCTATAAGCTGTAATAATGAGCCAACATCGGCACTTTGATAGCCTTTATTATAGTGCGCAATCTTAGTGATGGCGGTTTTTAATGCCGCATCTTCAGGGTATTTTTCTGGATTGGCATCGACATAGTCTTGTAGCGAACGCGACACATATTTAAACACTTTACCGATGAGTTCACCACTTTGCCGACTGCCAAAATATACTTTTACCGCTTGCGTGGCGCCAACCTCTTTGGCAAATTTATCACCACTAATATCAACGGCACTGAAATAATCCGGTGCAAGCTCCGCCATGCTGTTTTGTACTGCATTAATAGCTGCATCATAAATCACCGCTACGGGGATTTGCGAGGTTATGGTCTCAGGTAAGCCAAAGCCGACGGTATGGGCTGCCATCTGTGTGGGTAATGGTGTATCCTCCGGACTGGCAATTGCCATAATTGGCATCAATGCAGAAGGGTCGATAATCACGCGGCTGTTATTAAAATCAAGTGCAATAGGCAGTTGGATGGATGACGTGATGGTTGGTGCTAGATAATCATAGCTATAAACGCTTTGAATACGCTTGTTCTGCGGTTGATACTGAGTAACACTATTAATAGAAAGGTATTGATATTGATAGGTGTTCATGGCTTCAATTTGCTCAGGAGTGCGACTGAACATACTTAATATTTGACTGACAGCGCCTGAAGAATCAGACTCTGCTGTTGCCTCTTTTTGATTAGCAGCTTGCTGCTGTTTAGTATGCATGGCTTCATAATCATTGAGCAACTCTTTTGGGTTCAGCCCTCTTATACCTGACAGTAGACCACCGCGCCCACCATTATATTCCTCTTCTTTTTGGTTACCATACTCATTGTAGCCGTCTTTATCATAGCCATATTGGTCGTAACCAGACTCGTCATAGCCCGCTTGATTAAAGCCGTCTTCATCAAAAACATCGTCATTATTCTCTATAAGTTCAGCATCTGTACTGTCGTCCGCTGCTACTGACGCCACAACCGCTTCCGCATCCGAGTCCACATCATAGTCATTATTATCATCATCGGCACTATCTGCATTTTTATAAGCATATAAGTTAATTAACGTCCTCAATAAACCACTAGAACCGGCGTCAATACTATCTGCCTTAATAAAAGGGACGGCATGATAACTGGCGTGCGCGACAGCAACATGCTCAGTCGCCAAATGTTGACGAATAGCAGCCAATAAGCGTTGCTTGGCTTGCATGTCATTATCTGGATAGGTAGTGCTATCGAATAATTGCTGATACTGGTCACTATTGGCGTTCAAACGGGCATGAAACGCACGACCTTGGGCTTGGCTTTGCGCACCATCAGCAGTATCAAAATCAATAAGTGGTTGAGGCGTACCAGCCGTAGAAGATAGGTGGCTACTAGACTGACAGCCTATTAATGCCACAGAAACGCTACTGAGCAACAGCGCATAACCTGCGGTAGATTTTCGTTTGCGTATGTTCGCTTCTACCTGAGACCGATGCTGTAAACCACGTTGATTAGAAGTGAATGGTGACATAGAAATCCCTATAGTCGACTGATAATATATGGAGAAAATTTGAACAAGATGTTATTTATAGCACAAAAGGTTACAAATGAGTAATTAATAGGTAGGGTTTTATAAAAGCTTCCACGCGTTCAAACGGTTTATAACAAAAGTTGATAAGTAGCTGTCCATTGAGCATTATTTTCGTTACTATTTACTGAGTATTAATGCTCGACCCCTTTCCCACTCGTAAAAAGGACTTTGCGATGCACAACTCAATATCTAAAATTCAACAAAATGCTCATCTTAATAATCCGCAAAATAAAGCGAAAATAAAAGCCGCTATACTATTAATCAGCAGCACGTTTTTAGTCTCCGTATCCGCTCATGCCCTTGAACCCACTAAAAGCACCATCAATAACGGCTCAATAAACAACAGCTCAATAAATACTAGCGCCATCAATCTAGCGATTATGACAGATACGCCGACCGTACTGTCGGAAACGAAGCGCGTCACTCGTGCCACGCCTAATAGGCTACAACAAGCGCCCAATACCACCGTCACTAAAAAAGCGGCTAAAGCTGACCTTGCCATTTATTCAAGTGATGCTATTGAGCATCCGTTATGGGCAAAAAACGGTATGGTAGCAAGCCAAGAAGCCATTGCCTCTGATATCGGATTACAAATCCTTAAGCAAGGCGGTAATGCTGTCGATGCTGCCGTTGCGGTTGGCTTTGCCTTAGCTGTCACCCTACCTCGTGCCGGCAATATTGGCGGTGGCGGATTTATGATGATTTATGATGCCAAACAAGGAAAAACGATAGCACTCGATTATCGTGAAAAAGCACCAAGCAGCGCGACGCGAGATATGTATCTCGATAAAGACGGCAATGCAGTGAGTGACTTATCACGCTATCACGGCTTGGCAGTTGGTGTACCAGGAACGGTTGCTGGACTGCTTAAAGCGTTAGATGAGCACGGTACGATGAGTCGCGGCAAGGTCATGGCACCCGCGATTGCGTTGGCGGAAAAAGGTATTGTCGTCACCCCGGGCTTGACCGAGTCGTTAGAGGCACTCAGTGAGCGCATGCAAAAATGGCCCAGTACCAAAAAAATATTCTTTAAACCCAATGGCAGCACTTATCAACCCGGTGAGCGTTTAAAGCAACCTGAGCTTGCTCGCTCACTTAAGTTGATTGCTGCTCAAGGTACTGACGGATTTTATAAAGGGGAAACCGCGCGTAAACTGGTGAAAGCGGTCAATGAAGCGGGCGGCAATATGAGCTTGCAAGATTTGGCGAATTATCAAGCTATTGCACGCGAGCCAGTGAAAGGTAACTATCGTGGTTATGAAATCGTCTCTATGCCACCTCCGTCCTCTGGCGGTATTCATATTGTGCAGATTTTAAATATTTTAGAAGGTTACCCGTTAAAAGACTACGGGCAAAACAGCGCACAAACCATCCATTTAATGGCAGAAGCGATGCAACTTGCTTATGCTGACCGCGCAGAATATTTGGGAGATTCAGACTTTATTGACGTGCCAGTAAAAGGTCTGACTGCTCGTCCTTATGCCGATAAATTACGCAACTTAATCAATCCAAACAAAGCCACGCCCGCTGCGACCATTAAAGCTAATAATCCTCTACCCTATGAGAGCGACCAAACCACGCATTTCTCAATTGTCGATAAAGACGGTAACGCGGTAGCGAATACTTATACCTTAAACTTCTCTTATGGCACCGGATTGGTCGCTGAAGGTACAGGTGTTTTACTCAATAACGAAATGGATGACTTTTCCGCAAAACCAGGTGTGCCCAATGGTTATGGTCTACTTGGTGGCGAAGCGAATGACGTGGAAGGTGGCAAACGTCCTTTGTCTTCTATGAGCCCAACCTTAGTGTTTAAAGACAGTAAGCCCTATATCGTAACGGGCAGCCCTGGCGGTAGCCGTATTATTACCACCGTCACCCAAATCATCTCCAACGTCATTGACCACGACATGAATATTGCTGAAGCGACTCATGCACCGCGTATTCATGACCAATGGTTACCTGATGAAATTCGTATCGAAAAAGCACTGAACATTGATACGATTAGAAAGCTTGAATCAATGGGTCATAAAGTCAGTCCGCAAGAAGCCATGGGTTCAACGCAATCCATAATGTTGACGCCAAATGGTGTCTATGGCGCGTCAGACCCGCGTATTGTCGATGCCGCAGTAGTTGGGTATTAGGTGTCAGATAACCGGTGACAAATGCGCTTGGCGGAATTGCGTGGGCGACATACCTGTGAATTGTTTGAACTGACGGCTAAAGGCACTATGATCGCCATAGCCGCAGTTCAATGAAATCTGAGTAATCGATATCTCAGGCATGGCTAATAATTTAATGGCATATTCCAGTCGCAGTTTTTGCACAAACTGTAAAGGCGACATATTCAGTACCGCTTTAAAGGTGCGCTCTAACTGCGACAAGCTCAAATTAGCCAATTCCGCTAACTCAGTAATATTAATTTTTTGATCTAGATTATCTCTTACAAATTGCGCTACTTCAGCCAAACGCGCGTGTTTACGTAAAATGCGCTCATTATCTTCATCAATATCGACCGAGATACCCACCATCGCGATAATTTGCTTATGGATATTATAAATAGGCAATTTATTGGTCAGGCACCAGCCAAGCTTCCCTGATGCGTAACTGTGTAGCTCCAGATTATCAACAATCACCTTGCCTTCCTGAATCACTTTTAAATCCTGCAACACATAGTCTTTACCTTGACGGTGAGCAAAAACCTGCTCTGAGGTAAAACCCACAATATCTGCATGTTTACTCAACTTGCAGCGTTTTAATAACGTTTTATTAGCAAGTTGATAACGTGCCTGCTCATCTTTTACAAAAAACACCACATTACTCAAGGTATCAAGTAGCGGTAATAATAGTGAAATACTACCAATAAATGCAGCACTATTGTCTGGATAATAATTATCTAGACTCTGCTGTAGTACGGCCGCCAGTTTTTTTTCTTCTATAGCATTATTAAACATATCATTTCCTTTCACTTTCTTACCTTCTATTTTTGTCACTCTTAATATCGTATCTCGTGGCATGCTCCCATCAAGCATACCTAAATTATAGGCTACTCCCCTCTTTTTTATTCCCTATTTATTCGCGGTACGCTACTAATCCTTCGTACCTTCTCATTAAAACATTCGCTAATTTAAGTATCGACTGTGCAGAAATGCGCATTCTTTACCAAAAAAACAGCAAGACGATGCATTTAAAAAAGTCCAATCTATATACAGACCTTAGATATTCAGTACTGGCTATGACGTATTAGATATTAAGTAGTTAGTAAGATATCCGGTCTGATGAATGACAATGGAATGTACCTTTTACACGGATGAATTAGGATGTCGGTCATGGCTTCTACACTATATAACTTTGAGATTATAGATTCGCATACCGGTGGCGAGCCCACTCGTATGGTCTACGACGGCTTTCCTGCGCTTGTTGGTGACACCATTCAAGACAAGTTGCACTACTTCAAACAACACTTTGATCATCTACGCCAAAGTATCATTTTAGAACCTCGTGGCAATGATGTTCTTGTTGGTGCCTTACTGTTATCTGCCACCGACCCTAAAGCCACTGCAGGAGTTATTTTTTTCAATAACGCCGGCTATCTTGGCATGTGTGGTCATGGCACCATCGGCGTCATTATATCTTTGGCGTATCAACAAAAAATAACTGCAGGCGAGCATTGGTTAGAGACGCCAGTAGGATTAGTCAAAACTACTTTGCGTGACGACGGCAGCTGCAGCGTACAAAACGTGCCTTCTTATCGTTATAAAAAAGAAGTTGAGGTTAATGTTCCTGAGCTTGGCGTTATTCGCGGTGACATCGCATGGGGTGGCAACTGGTTCTTTTTGGTAAGTGAGCATGGACAAGATATTGCCGCCAATAATGTCGAGGCGCTGACGCAAGTATGTATCCAGATTAAACAAGCTTTAGTCGCAGGCAATATCACTGGGAAAGACGGCGGCGAAATTGATCACATTGAGCTGTTTGCCGATAGCACAGAAGCTAACATTGATAGCAAAAACTTTGTGTTATGTCCGGGCGCTGCTTATGACCGCTCACCTTGTGGTACGGGCACTAGCGCCAAACTTGCCTGCTTAGCCGCTGATAATAAATTAGCACCTGAGCACTTATGGCACCAACAAGGCGTGGTTGGCAGCTCCTTTACCGGCAGTTATCAATACGCAACGCCAAGCCAGCTCGACCAAATGGGCGCCTATCCTGACAATACCATTATTCCAACAATTTGTGGTCATGCTTATGTCTGTGCAGAAACCCGCTTAATTGTACAAGATAACGATCCTTTTAAGTGGGGCATAGCTACTTTATAAGGCGAGCTAAATTTACAGCACTGAAAAATATAGTATCTGTCTATTTTTAGTACCTATGTTGAAGTAAATATGAATTATTGAGAGCACTTATGAGCACACAAGACTTCGACTTACATATTATTGGTGGCGGTATTATCGGTCTAGCGACGGCGGTAACGTTGCAAGCGCGGGGAGTAAAAGTAGCGCTGCTTGATGCCAACGAAGTGGGTCAAAGCGCCTCATTTGGTAATGCGGGTCATTTAGCAACCGAACAAGTGTTTCCCATCGCTGATGCCAGTATCTTACGTCATCTCCCAGCGATGTTATTTAATCCCGCAGGTCCGTTACGGCTAGATTGGCGCTACTTACCACGCTTGATGCCCTGGGCAATCCAATTATTAATGAATATGCGCCCTGAGCCGTTTGCCCGTATTCATCAAGCCATCTTAAACCTGAACCAAAGCAGTATCGAAGCGTGGCAAGGGTTTGCAAATGAGTGGCAGCTTAATGATTGGGTACAGGTAGAAGGCTCCTTATTAACCGTTGAAAAACAAGTCAGCATCGAGCCTTTAATCACTCATGGCAACCGTCTTAACGACATTGGCGTAGCAAATGAGTTATTGAGTAAAGAGGCATTGCAAGAACGTGAACCTGCCTTGCAAGACAATCAGCTGAATGCGTTGTTTTTTCCTGATACCGGTCACGTTACGAATTTAAAAGCCATCATCAGTCAGCTTAGCAATACCTTTCGACAACTGGGCGGTCATATCATTGAACATTGCCGTGTGCTTGAAGCCACGCTCGATACAGACGGGGTTCTTCTGACCACCAGTCAAGGTGAGATGACGGCAAATAAGGTGATGCTATCTGCAGGCGCGCATTCAAAAGCACTTGCCAAGCAACTGACTGGTGTGAGCGTGCCCTTAGATACTGAGCGTGGCTATCACTTGATGCTCCCTCATGAAAGCAAACGTTTACATATACCGGTATCAAGTATGGATCGGCGCTTCATTATGACTCCGATGCAAGATGGGCTACGTTTAGCAGGGACGGTAGAGTATGCCGGATTAGATGCCCCTGCCAATATGCGACGTGCACAAATGCTCTTGCCACTGGCGCAGCCAATGCTTAAAGCAACGTTAGATGCCACAGATAGCGTGCCGTGGATGGGATTTCGTCCTTCAACCGCAGACTCATTACCTGTCATCGATAACATCGGTCGCGTATTTTTAAACTTTGGGCATCAGCATTTAGGCTTAACGCAAGCAGTAGTCAGTGCGCAGATGATTGCTGAATATTATTTTAATGAGCCACATGCTATCGACCCGACACCTTACCGATTAAACCGTTTTAAAAAATCGTGATACGCAATCGTATGACGCTATGTCAAGAAAGCCAGCGAAGTAAATAAAACCAGCGATTCAACTTTGAATCACTATGAATGAAATCATCAATAATCAATTCATCAATAACTAAGGATAGTCTCATGAATATAAATGGAATTTTAGTCCCAATCGTTACCCCTTTTGACAACCATGGCGATGTCGACACTGACACCTTAACCACGCTAGTAGAGGCGTTTATTGACAAAGGCGTGACTGGTATTGTCGCCTGCGGAACTACGGGCGAATACTACACCTTTTCAGACGCAGAGCGTGAACTCGTGCTAACCACCATCGCTAATGCGGCCAAAGGTAAAGTGACCCTTATCGCTGGTATCAATAACTTATCAACTGATCACTCTATCAAACTTGCCGAGCAAGCCAAAACTTTAGGTTATGACGGCTTAATGCTATCTGCACCACCTTATAGCTTACCTGAGCAAGACGGTATCATCGCGCATTTTGAAAAAGTCGCGGATGCAAGTGAGCTGCCTATTATCATGTACAACTTCCCTGCTCGTGTTGGCGTGAGTATCGAGTTTGACACGGTAGCACATCTAGCCAAGCATCCTAATATCGTGGGCGTTAAAGAAAGCAGCGGCGACTTTAGTCATGCGCTACGCATGCTGCAAGCGAATTTTGATAACTTTGAGGTGGTTTGTGGCTGTGACGATCAACCGGTTGACTTCTTCTTTTGGGGCGCAAAAAGCTGGATTGCTGGTGCCGCTAACGTCTTTCCAGAAGAACAAGTCGCCCTCTTTAATGCCACTCAAGAAGGTGACTGGGACAAAGCCAAACATATCATGAGCAAAATCTATCCTGCTATCCATTCTATGGAATCTGGCAATTATAACCAAAAAGCCAAAGCCGGTTGTCTAAAAGGCAGCATCAATGTCGGCTCAGTACGTGTCCCCTTGACTGACATGCCAGCGGACGAAAAAGCAGAGTTTTTAGCCCTGCTTTCTTAATAGCAGTGCAAGCAGATACAACGCAAGCAAATACAACGAATATCTAGTGAGCAAATACTGACGCAAGCCATTAAAAATGAATATATCAATCAATATATGAACAAGCGCTACGTCAGTATGGCATCACCCTACTTATTATAAGGATACAAAAATGAGCATCACTAAAGAGCAAGTATTTGAACAAGCCAAACAACAAAAATTATGGGCAGGTCAATTAACAGTTGCTGACCCTCAATCCGAGGCGACATTAGACAATCACACCCCTATTGATAACACCCTTATCGGTCAAATTGCTGCAGGGACTGCCGAAGACGTCGATGCTGCCGTGAAAGCTGCACGTGACGGTTTTGAAAATGGCACATGGCGACGCTTAGCCCCTAGCGAGCGTAAAACCATCATGCAGCGCTGGTGCGCCCTCATGCATGAACATGCAGAAGAACTTGCAGCGTTAGATTGTGTCGATGCCGGTAAACCGATTACCGAATGCTTAAACACTGATATACCCGCAACCATTGAAACTTTCGAGTGGTATGCCGAAGCCGCTGATAAAGTATTTGGTAAAGTTGCCCCTACTGGTAGCGCCGCTTTAGGACTGATTATCCAAGAACCTATTGGCGTAGTCGGTGCCGTACTGCCATGGAACTTCCCTGCACAAATGTACGCGTGGAAAGTAGCGCCAGCCTTAATGATGGGCAATTCCGTCATTGTTAAACCTGCCGCCTTAACCTCATTATCTGCTTATCGCTTAACCGAATTGGCTTATGAAGCAGGCGTGCCTAAAGAAGCATTACAGCTAATTTGTGGTACGGGCAAAACTATTGGCGCTGCTATAGGTCGTCACATGGATATCGACATGGTGTCATTCACGGGCTCAATAGAAGTGGGTCGCCTATTTTTACAATATTCCGCTCAAAGCAATCTCAAAGAAATCGTCTTAGAATGCGGTGGCAAAAGCCCACAAGTGATATTTGATGATGCGGTGTTAGACGATGCTGTGATTAACGACATCTTGTCTGCCGCTTTTTGGAACATGAGTGAAAACTGTAGTTGTGGCTCACGCTTATTGGTACACAGCAGCCAAAAAGAAAGCCTCCTCAATAAGCTTAAAGAAGGATTAAAAGGTTGGAAAGTCGGCTCACCTTATGATGTCGAAACCGCTATTGGTCCGATGATTGAAAAAGCACATTTCGAAAAAGTTTGCCATTATTTAGAGACCGCAAAAGCAGAAGGCGCAACTTTAGTGGCAGGTGGCAAAATTCATACTAACTTAGGTAGTGGCTGGTATATCGAGCCGACTATTTTTGATAATGTCACGCCCGATATGACCCTGTTTAAAGAAGAAGTCTTTGGTCCCTTGCTTGCAGTGACCAGTTTTGAGACAGATGAAGAAGCCATCGCACTGGCTAATGATACTGAATTTGGCTTAGCCGCCTCTTTTTATACGCAAAACATCAAGCGCGCTTATAAAGTTGGTTCAGCGATTAAAGCAGGTACGGTATCTATTAATGGTTTTTCGGAAGGTGACATTACCACACCATTTGGTGGCTATAAACAATCAGGATTCGGTGGTCGTGATAATGGACTTGAAGCCTTATCACAATACACGCAAACCAAAACCATCTGGTTGGTGAACTAAGCGATTTTTGCAACGGCTACCTTTTATATCATGATGTACTGATACTTGATGAAATGATAGATAGGTAGCCAACCGCTTAGATGGATTACGTTTTTAGTCACACACTTACAAGGAAGTAGGTTATGGAAGCGATTATTAATACCATTGTCGGCTATATATGGAGCGATGCGTTAGTTTATTTAGCACTTGGAGTGGGTATTTACTTTACGGTCATGACACGCGGTGTCCAGTTCCGCTACCTCAAAGAGATGGTCAGACTGTTATTTGACAAACAACAGTCTGACCAAGGCATTAGCTCATTCCAAGCGTTTTGCATGGCATTATCGGGTCGAATTGGCGTTGGTAATATTGCAGGGGTTGCCACTGCCATTGCAGCAGGTGGACCGGGCGCTGTGTTTTGGATGGTCGTCATGGGTTTACTTGGCGGTGCGAGTGCCTTTATTGAATCTACCCTTGCTCAGGTCTATAAGCACAACGTAGATGACCAATACCGCGGTGGCTCGCCATTTTATATCGAGCGTGGACTGAAGATGAAGCCATTTGCGATTATCGTCGCTTCAGTAACTTGCCTATCTTATGGGGTGTTAGTACCGGGCGTACAAGCCAACACTATCGCTGATTCTTTCAATACCGCTTTCAATATTCCCCCTGTTATAACGGGCCTGATTGTCGTTGCCATGCTCGCCATTATTATCTTTGGCGGAATCAAACGTATTGCCAGCTTCGCCAGTACCGTTGTACCATTTATGGCGATTGGTTATATCTTAATGATGGTCATCGTTTTAGCCTTTAATGCCTCAAACTTGCCTGCTATGTTCGCCTTGATTTTCAAAAGCGCCTTTGGTATGGATGCCGTATTCGGCGGTATTATTGGTTTAGCCATTTCTTGGGGTGTACGCCGTGCGGTCTTTTCAAACGTTGCGGGCGCAGGCGAAGCGACTTTCAGCTCAGCTGCCGCAGAAGTCTCACACCCTGCCAAACAAGGCTTGGTACAAAGCTTTTCTATCTATATCGATACGGTTGTCGTCTGTACGGCAACTGCACTCATGATTTTATCTACGGGTATGTATAACGTCATTCCTACAGAAGGCTTAACCTTAGTCGAAAATCTGCCCGGTATTGAAGCGGGAACTGCATTTACACAAGCAGCGGTATCAACTGTATTTAGCCAATACGGCAGCGGTTTCGTTGCGATTGCCATCTTCTTATTTGCTTTCACTTGTTTGATTGCTTATTACTATATCGCTGAAACCACGTTGGTTTATCTTGATAGTAAACTTCGCTATCCAGTATTAAAACCTTTATTAAAAATAGTATTTTTAATCGTCTGCTTTAGCGGCAGCATACAGTCGATAGGTATGATGTGGGCGCTAGGCGACATTGGTTTCGGTAGTATGTGTTATTTGAACTTCATTGCTATCTTATTACTCAGCAAAACCGCATTAAAAGTGTTAAAAGACTATGATGAGCAAATGAAATTAGGGCTCAATCCTGTATTCGACCCAAGGAAAGCCGGTGTTGACAATGCTGATTTTTGGATAGAATATAGTGATAAGTATGATAAGCGCTAAATAGTAACTGGATTATTTCTGATACTTTAATAAATAAAAATCCTTACTTTTACTATGACACCAAGAGCTTGCACTTATAAGACATATTATAGCCCATCGAAACCTATTAACCTCATTTATACTAGCCTGTTGAGAGCACTTATGAATACTCAAGAATTCGATATACACATTATTGGTGGTGGTATTATTGGTTTAACGACGGCGGTAACGCTACAGGCGCGTGGGGTAAAGGTATGCCTACTCGAAGCCAATGAGATATGTAAGGGTACCTCATCAGGTAACGCAGGACATTTAGCAACCGAGCAGGTATTCCCCGTTGCTGACGCTAGCATGTTACGTCATATTCCCGCCATGCTGCTTAATCCTACTGGACCGCTACGGCTAGATTGGCGCTATCTTCCACGTTTGATGCCGTGGGCGCTACAGCTCTTGTTAAATATGCGCTCTGAGCCTTTTGACCGTATTCATAAGGCGATATTAAGCCTAAATCAAAGCAGCTTAGAGGCATGGCAAAACTTTGCAACTCAATTTCAGCTAAATCAGTGGGTGCATACCAGCGGCTCACTATTAACCATAGAGCACCCCACTAATCTCAAGATACTAACCGATTATGGTAAACGTCTTAATGATGTTGGGGTGGTCAATCATCTGCTAACCAAAGAAGGTATTGCAGAGTATGAGCCCGCCTTGGACAACAGTAAACTCGATGCTCTATATTTCTCCGAGACTGGACATTTTACCAATCTGCAAGCCATTCACGATAGTCTTGCTAACACCTTTAGGCAGCTTGGAGGTCATATCATTGAGCATTGCCGCGTGCTTGAAGCTGTGCCAAGCGAGGACGGTATTCACTTAAAGACTAACCACGGCGATATTATTGCCTCTAAAGTTGTCCTATCAGCAGGCGCTTACTCAAAAGCATTAGCCAAACAACTTACGGGCGTTAAAGTGCCATTGGATACCGAGCGCGGTTATCATTTAATGCTGCCGCATGAGAGCAAGCGCTTAAACATGTCGGTATCGAGTTTGGATCGGCATTTTATTATGACTCCTATGGAAGGTGGCTTACGCCTAGCGGGCACAGTGGAATACGCAGGGCTTGACGCACCGCCTAATATGCAGCGCGCACACAAGCTATTGCAACATGCACAACCCATGCTAAAAACACCATTAAATACCGATGATAGTGTGCCGTGGATGGGCTTTAGACCAACGACAGTGGATTCTTTGCCAGTCATTGATAGAATCGGGCGAGTGTTTTTAAACTTTGGTCATCATCATTTAGGTTTGACTCAATCAGTCGTAAGTGCACGGATGACTGCAGAGTACTATTTTGACGATCCACACACTATTGACCCTAAAGCTTATAAGCTTGATCGTTTTAGTAAAAAATCTCATTGAGTTATTATTGTTAGTATCAAAAAAGCCTTCTATATTGTTATGATATAAAGGGCTTTTTTAATACCTTTTATATCTTAACAAGGTAACGATCTGCTTAAACCTGCTATAGAACCACTCTTATTTTCAGTAAATATTATTTCTATGCCATTTATTATGTAGCTAAACTAACCATACTTACGTCACTGAATAAGTGGCTGTAGAGGCTAAATAATGCTATGATTACCACCTAAGATAAAGATTAAAAATAAGGCTATCAATGCCTTATTTTTTGTTTAGGTAGCCTAATAATCCATGAATTATTAGATAGTAGATTTCTATATTTACATCCTTGTCTTAACGTCTTACCCTCCTTTTTGATTTAATCAGTAAGAGTTCTCTATGGCATTTGTACACCTCGGCA
This sequence comes from Psychrobacter urativorans, assembly GCF_001298525.1. Classification (NCBI taxonomy): domain Bacteria; kingdom Pseudomonadati; phylum Pseudomonadota; class Gammaproteobacteria; order Moraxellales; family Moraxellaceae; genus Psychrobacter; species Psychrobacter urativorans. Next base: position 194,103 of record NZ_CP012678.1, on the reverse strand, counting down.
TTCACAGCGAATATTCGATTACCGATTCTATCGTGCGCATCAAGCCATTGGTTAAAGCAGCAGCGGCTGACAATCAACGCGCCCTTGCATTGACAGATTTATCCAACCTTTATGCCACGGTAAAATTCTATCGTGCTTGCTTAGGTGCCGGTATTAAGCCCATTATCGGCAGCGAAGTCATTATGGACAATGAAGACACACGCTTAACTCTGCTGGCGATGGATAATGAGGGATATCAAAATATTACCCGTATCGTGTCGCTTGGCTTTACCGAAGGTCGTGCTGATCCTGTCAACCATGGTACTCCTGTTATTAAACGTAGCCATATTTTAGAGCATGCCGCAGGCGTCATAGTCTTATTTACTGAAAAGTCTGATGTTGGGCAAGCATTGGTTGGCTCAATGCCGGAAAAAGCTGATGAATTGCTTGCAGAGTGGCAAGCAGCATTTAGCGACCGCTTATATTTTGCGATCAAGCGCACCAATCGTACGGGCGAAGATGCCTTTATTAAGGCAGTGATTCACTCAGGTGCTAAGCATCATATCCCTATCATTGCGCATAACGATGTGCGGTTTTTAGAGCAAGATGATTTCGATGCCCATGAAGCGCGGGTCTGTATCGCTGGCTCTTATGTACTTGCTGATCAAAATCGTCCACAAACTTATTCCGATGCCCAGTACCTAAAAACTCAAACGCAAATGCAGCAATTATTTGCTGATATTCCGCAGGTTATTGACAATACTTTACGCTTAGCAACGCGCTGTAATGTGACTTTAACGCTTGGCATTAACGTCTTACCAGAGTTTCCAGTACCTGAAGGTGAAACGACTGAATCTTTTTTTCGCCTAGAGTCGCAGCGCGGGCTTGAACATCGTTTAGACAAACTATTCCCAGTTGAGGCACGCAGCGATAATTGGAGTGATATACGCCAAAGATATGATGAGCGTTTAGAGTATGAGCTGAAGGTTATCCTATCAATGGGCTTCCCTGGTTACTTCCTAATTGTTATGGATTTTATCCGCTGGGCAAAGGCCAATGGCGTACCAGTCGGTCCTGGTCGTGGTTCCGGTGCAGGTTCGCTAGTCGCTTATGCGCTCAATATTACCGACCTTGACCCTATCCATTACGACTTATTATTCGAGCGCTTTTTAAACCCTGAACGGGTATCCATGCCCGACTTTGATATTGACTTTTGTATTGAAGGGCGCGATCGCGTTATTGATTATGTGGCGCAAACCTATGGTCGTGAAGCGGTGTCGCAAATTATTACCTTTGGTACAATGGCAGCGAAAGCTGTGGTACGAGATGTAGCGCGCGCTCAAAGTAAATCCTACTTTCTTGCCAGTAAAATGTCGAAGCTCATTCCTAAAACACCGGGGATTACGCTCAGTCAAGCACTTGAACAAGAACCACAGCTTAAAGACTTAATCTCCAACCCTGACAATATGGATTATGAAGATGCCATTGAGATTTGGGAGATGGCGATTAAGCTTGAAGGTATTTGCCGAAACGTCGGTAAACATGCGGGCGGTGTATTGATTGCGCCACACAGAATTACTGATTTTAGCGCTATTTATTGTGACGATGACGGTCACCGCGTCAGTCAGTTTGACAAAGATGACGTCGAAGCCGTTGGTCTAGTAAAGTTTGACTTTTTGGGCTTGCGTAACTTAACGGTAATCAGTGCAGCGGTCAAAAATATCAATCAGCGCCGCGCGAAAGAAGGTGTGGCTGAATTGGTATTAGAAGATTTGCCATTAGATGACGCTAATGCCTATAAGCTCTTGCAAGATGCCAAAACGACCGCGGTATTTCAGCTAGAAAGTATGGGTATGAAAAAATACCTTGCTAAGTTGCAGCCAACCAATATTGAAGATGTTATCGCCATGTGTGCGCTGTATCGCCCCGGTCCACTCGATGCCGGTATGGTAGAGATGTATATCGACCGTAAGCACGGTCGCGAGGAAGTCATTTATGACCATCCCAATCTTGAACCAATTTTAGAAAATACCAACGGCGTTATTGTTTATCAAGAACAGGTCATGCAAATCTCGCAGGTAATGGCGGGTTATAGCTTGGGCGGCGCGGATATGCTTCGCCGCGCTATGGGTAAAAAGAAACCTGAAGAGATGGCGAAGCAGCGTGATATTTTCGTCACTGGTGCCACTGAGCAAGGTATTGATGAAGCTACCTCAGGTGGCGTGTTTGATTTGATGGAAAAGTTTGCCGGCTACGGTTTTAACCGCTCACATTCTGCTGCTTATGGTGTGCTTGCTTATCAAACGGCTTATTTAAAACAGTACTACCCTGCTGAATTTATGGCGGCAGTATTAACATCCGATATGAATAATACGGATAATGTGGTGTTCTTTATTAACGATTGCCGTGAAAACTTCGGTTTAACCGTGGTTAATCCATCGGTGAATCGTAGTGAATGGCACTTTGTTGCGGATCAGCCGACCAATATTATTTATGGTTTGGGTGCTATTAAGGGCGTGGGTGAAGGTGCGGTTGAATCTATCGTTGAGGCGCGTCGTCGTGACGGATATTTTAAAGATTTATATGACTTTTGCCGTCGTGTTGATATCAAAAAAGTGAATAAGCGTACGCTTGAAGCATTAGTAAATGCAGGGTGTTTTGATGACTTTGCCGCAACCTTGCGTCCTGACTTACCAAGCGACGAAGCATACGAGATTCGTGGCGCATTAATGAGCCAGCTGCCAAGCGCGGTGCAGGCGGCTGAGCAAGACCGCCAAAATAAAGAAATCGGTATGATGGATTTATTTGGTGAAATGGACGGTGTCGTTGCGGCGCCTCCTCTAGTCATGACGCCAAAGCTGATTTGGGGTGATAAACACCGCCTAAAAGCCGAAAAGAATACTTTAGGATTATACTTAACGGGTCATCCGATTAATGAATATCTAGAAGAACTGAAGCGTTATACTTCAGGCGCACGCTTAGATAAACTGGCGGATACGGGCTATAACGGTAGCTGCTATTTTGCGGGCTTAATTATCGACATCGCAAACTTTGGTAATCGTAACGTCATTATCTTAGATGATGGTACCTCAAGACTGGAAGTTAGCTGTTACGCTGAGCGCTTTAATCGCGTCAAAGAGCAGCTAAAAATTGATGAAGTGGTCATTATTAAAGGCAGTATCCGTGAACGCGATGGTCGTCTGTTCGCCCGTCTTGATAATGCTCTGACCATCGTCGATGCACGCCTGCGTTGGCTCAAAAAAATCAGCATCAAAATTCATGGTCATGATATTAATTTGCTCACGCGCTTACAGCCCCTACTTAAATCAGCACAAGCGGACTTAATACCGGCACCGCGCCTAGCGTTTGACAACGATCAGGACGAGCAAAGTAATGGCAATGGCAGCGCTAACGATTATTATGATAATACTGCTGGTGGCAGTTTGTACGATGAAGATGGTAATGATTTATTAGCATTAGAAAAAGATATGCATCAATATACTGTCAGTCAAAGCAATATTGAGCAAGGCTATGCCAATAATGCGCTGAGTAATACAGACGCCTCAATCAACGACAACTGTACCCCACTCGGGCTGAGTGTGTATGAGGATTACGGTATTGCCAATGTCGGACTGTCTGAACATTGGCGCATCTATCCTAATGATGATAATCTACAACAGTTAAAGAATATGATTAGCGTAGAGAACTTACATTTTCATTACAGCTGATTGATTACACCCACCCATTTTACATTACTGGAAACTTAGTCATGGACGACACTCATCTTAATCATAACCAAAACATGGATAGCCATTCTATGGACAGCCATCCTGTTCATGAGGTCATCAATCACGAACAGTTTGAAGAGATGCGCGACTTGCTGGAAGAAGACTTTGCAGACTTAGTGCAGACTTATCTTACGGATAGCCAAAAACGTATTGATAGTCTGCGTGTCGCTCAAGTAGCTGGTGATAATGCGAATGGCTTTGAGGCGGCTCATGCGCTAAAAGGTGCCAGTGCTAATTTAGGCGCCACGCAATTAGTAACTCTCAGTGGACAATTACAAGAAGCCTGCCGTGCTCATCAAATCAGTCATTCAGCTACCGTTATTGAACATTTATCAGAAGCACTACACCATGTCGAACAACAGATTTATCAACGCTTAGCGCTATAAAAACCGAGCTAGAAAAACAGGGCTATCATAATAATGAGTCGTACTTTATCAACATCAGCTTCCATCTTAGCAAATACTATGGTAAGTGACTACTTATCCTGCCTACAAGTCGTCATGGTGAATACCACCTTGCCAGCCAATATTGGTTCAGCTGCACGGGCAATGCATACCATGGGCTTGTCACGGCTGACGGTTGTTAATCCCAAGCTCCCGATTGACGAGACCAGTATTTCGCATGCCGCTGGTGGCGGTGAGGTGTTAGCAGCAGCAACAATTACGCCTACGCTAGAATCTGCTATTGCAGATTGCCAGTTGGTCTTTGCTGCCAGTAGTCGCAGTCGCCATTTGCCACGTCCAGTGGTGACTCCAACGCAAGCAGCGAAAATCATGCTAGACTTTATTGATAAGCAAAGTGCTATTAATGAGCAAAATGGTATGAATACAGCGCCCAATATTGCCCTTTTATTTGGTCGTGAAGATCGTGGTCTGACCAATGAAGAACTAGCATACGCTGATTATCATATTCAGATTGATGCCAATCCTGCTTATCCTGTGCTCAATGTCGCATCAGCCGTGCAAGTGATTGCCAGCTTTATCTTTGCTTATACGCAGACGCATATTCCCTCTATGCCTCATCGAATTAGTCTCGATAATAAAGACACAATAGAGGCAACGACTAATACAGATAATGCAACAACCCCACTGCTGTTAAATACCTATGTGCGTCAGCAATGGGATGAGCCTGCCATCACTCAACAGCAATTGCAACAATTGACGAAACGTACTACGGAACTGATGGTTCAGCGTGGTCTGGCGGATGCGGAACATTTAAAATCATTGCCGTCACGCTTATCTCGACTTGGTTCACGTATCCAACTCGACCAAAAAGAGTATCAACTGCTCAGTGCTTTGGTAGCCAAACTTTTAAAAGAATAAAGCTACGCAGCCTAAAAAAACCTAAGTCGCCAAGTTTTTTGTATTATTAACGATGCCTGATATACTAGCGCACGCTACATGCATTACTTAATAATGATTATTTTTTATAAACTGAGCAATAACAGCGATTGTTAGCGAGCAATTGCATACGATGTAATATTAAAAAGGAGCTAATTATGAAATGGACAGTCTACTTATCTGGTGAAATTCACACCGACTGGCGTCAGAGAATCATTCAAGGTGCTACAGAACATGGTCTTGATATTGAGTTCACATCAGCCGTCACTGAGCACGAAGCCAGCGACGCAGCCGGTGATGTACTGGGTAAAGACGAGAATGCATTCTGGCGCGATCATAAGTCGTCGAAGGTCAATTCGATTCGTACCAAAAATCTGATACAAAAATGCGATATTGCTATTATTCGTTTTGGTGATAAGTATAAGCAGTGGAATGCAGCATTTGATGCCGGCTGTTGTGCAGCTTTGGGCAAACCATATATCACGCTGCATGCTGATGACATTATTCATCCGCTAAAAGAAGTGGACGCAGCAGCAATGGCATGGGCGCAAACGCCTGAACAAGTTGTTGAGCTGTTAAAATATACTATCAACGGCTAGATGTGGCAGTAAAAACGAATTGGAATCTATGTGGCAGTATTGCGGACGTAAACGATCACCTTTAGCATAAAAAAACTACTGTTCACTGCCAATCTGGTTTTATTTAACACTCATCGCTATATTTTATGATGCAAAGCTGCTATAACTAAAAATATTGTCATCAAAAATACGATAGGACGCTTTATGTTATTGCCAACTGCCTTGTTTAAATCGCTTACTCGCATCAAAAAAGACTTAAAAGAAGATATCGATGCCGTATTCACTCGTGATCCTGCTGCGCGCAATAGTATGGAAGTTCTACTGACCTACCCTGGTATTCATGCGCTTATTTTACATCGTGGGGCGCACTGTTTGTGGGAGCACGACCAAAAATTTGCGGCGCGTGCCATCTCTTACGGCTCCCGCATTATTACCGGTATCGAAATTCACCCTGCGGCTAAGATTGGCAAGCGCTTTTTTATCGATCATGGCGTTGGCGTCGTTATCGGTGAGACGGCTGAGATTGGCAATGACGTGACTTTATATCATGGCGTCACTCTCGGCGGTGTATCATGGAATAATGGCAAACGTCACCCAACCCTAGAAGATGGCGTTATTGTCGGTGCGGGCGCCAAAGTGTTAGGACCATTTACGGTGGGTAAAGGCGCTAAGATTGGCTCGAATGCGGTAGTCGTTAAAGCAGTACCGGCGGGTGCAACGATGGTCGGTAGTGCCGCACGCATGATATCAGATCATCATGATGAAAAAGGCAACCCAATTACTGCCAAAGTTGATGAGAACAAACCACAAGAAAAAGCAGCCATCACGCCAAATAGAAAAGTAACTCGCAGCAGCGCCCGCGACACCGCTTTTCAGGCTTACGGTATCGATCCCTCTTCACAAGACCCAGTGGCGGAAGCATTTGCAAAAATGCTTGAACATATTCAACAATCTGAAACTCGCCTCGATCAATTGCAGGCGGCAATGTGCAAGATTGATCCTGATTTTTGCAAAAAAGAGTATGATAAATTGTGCTTAGAAGATATTGATGTGATTGGGCAAAGTGATATGGATGAAATAGCCTCTGAGCAGAAGTAGATATCAAAGGACTAGCTAGTTAATGAATGAATGATGCTTGTATGTAAATCCATGCTTATTAGCTATATTATAAAACTAAAAAGCCCGAGGCCAATTGATATTAACTGGCTTCGGGCTTTTTTAATGATAACTCTAGCAAAGTATTTTTATAAATTTAATTTCTCTTCAATCCATTCTTTTAACACGACTGCTTGATTATAATCTTCATCTTTTGCGCCATAAACCAAAGTAACATTATGTTTTTCAAGCTGAGCTTTTATCATATCTAGAAACTCACCGTTCATTTCATTGTCGTCTAATTCTTGTTTATACAATCTCTTAAAGTCAGTAAACTTATCTTTATCGTAATTAAAATATTTTCTAAGTTTATCAGATGGCGCTATATCTTTTGGCCACCAGCTATAACTTATGTTTTCTTTTTTTATCCCTCTAGGCCATAAGCGGTCAACCAGTATGCAATATTCATCATCTTTTCCTTTTTCTCTATACGCTCTTCGGATTTTAATTTTTGATATCATGATAGAATCCTTTCAGTATCAAAGGCTAATATTTGAATGCATGAACCTTCCCGTCCATAATATTAGTTTTATAACCTTAATTTCAATTCTTATTTACGCTACTCATTTATTGCTTAAAACGATGAATTAGGTTGCGTTAAAAACTCTATTTCTTCGACAGTAGAAGTCCGTCCGAGGATTTCATTACGGTGTGGGTAACGACCGAAGCAATCTACGATAACTTTGTGTTTAATCTCAGAACCATATATTTCTTCATTGGTATAATGTTTAAATAATTGTTCAGCTTGTTGATGAATTAACTTTGATTCGCTATGCATATAAGGCATTAGCAGAAACTTGCGTTCATCTAGACCCTTTAATTTTTGTAAGGTGCCCGCTGCCACCGCTTCTTGAGCCAAAGTTAGTGCCATGGGATCTTGAGCAAAAGCTTTTGCAGTATGACGGTAAATATTGCGTGAAAATTGGTCTAATATGATTATTTCAGCTAAGCGTCCTTGAGGATTGCTGCGCCAAGTATAAAACTCTGCCGCCGCGGCTTGTTTTAGGATATCGACAAAGTGCGCTCTGAGAACTTCATCTAGCCCTATATCCTTATCGAACCATTTTTGACTACCCACCTCTTTAAAACAAAAATCCAATATCTCTCTGTACATAAACCGCTCTTTTCTAAGATTTAAATGTTAACTCTACTATAAACCAGTCTCAACCAATTCCTCTATTCCCACATTCTCATGCGCCTTAAACGGATAGCGATCTGCCATAACTATCCATTCCTGACTAAGATTTAATCTTATTAATAAAATATCGATATCCATGGACACTTGCCGTATTGCCGTAGGCGTAGTTTGACGACATCGATGACAATCCTTTTCAAACGCTTTAAAAGTGTGTTGTAACTGCTGTAACGTCATGGGCACTGTGAGCAATAGATAAACGCATTGATTGATATAGTCAGGTTTTGGCTGCTGTAGCGTGGATGTGAAGTCAGGATTCTGCAGGGCGCTCGATGACGTTATCCTACCAAGTGTGGCTAGTTGCTGATGCACTTGCGGCAAGTAATATTCAGCTTGATAATTACTGCCCAATGCCAATACGATAGCCGCCACAGCTTGCGCTTGCAGCGTTTCCGGCTCATCTTTGCTTAATCTTGAAACATCCAAATTCAGTAATCCTTTATGCATCATCTTATGCGTTATCAGATTTGCTCTCAGCCGTCTCATTTTCAGCACTTTGATTGTCCGCAGCTTTTGCATAACGGGTAATTTGCACACCAACTGCTTCTGCTTGTTTAATAGCAGTCGGTTTTGCAACGCTCAAAATTACTTTTTGACATGAATACTTAGCCAACAGGCTCTCAGCGATTTCTCCAGCTAAATGCTCAAGCAGTTCTGCTTTTATTTCTTTGCACCACCTGCTGACATCATCACAAACCGCTTTATAATTAAGGGCATCACTTACATCATCTGACACTGCCGCTTTACTAATATCGGTCTCAAGTACAATATCAATGCGTATCGGCTGATTAATGGCGCGTTCCCACTCGTAAACACCAATCACTGCCTCTACTGTTAGACCTTTTACAAATACCACATCTGACTCGGTATGAAACATCTTATTGTCCTCATTATCTATTTTTTATTAAAATCTGTGCTGCTATTTTTCTAAGGCTTGCTCACGTAAAAGCTCCGCTTTAAGCTGTTTACTTGGACGATTGCGCCATAAATCAATACTGAATAATAACAGACCGAACCAAATCAGTCCAAATACAGCGAGGCGATGTAAATCAAACGGCTCGTTATAATAAAACACCGCCAAGAAGAAAATAAAAGTCGGTGTCAGATAGTTCATAAAGCTGAGGATACTATAAGCCACCAACTTAGTAGACTTATTAAATAATAGCAAAGGTATCAGAGTAATAGGACCTGCCAGCATTAACAACCAAATAGAAGGCGTAAACCAAAAGCTGAGCTGGCTGCTGACAACATCCGCTTGCCAAAACCACCACAGACAAATAGGCACTAGCATTGCCGTTTCAATAAACATGGCATCAACGGCAGTCAATGGCGTTTGCCGCTGAATAGTGCCATAAGTGCTAAAACTAAACGCCAATATCAATGATATCCACGGCACACTTCCAAGCATCACCACTTGAATAACTACAGATAATAATGCGAAACCAATAGCCACCCATTGCAGCCGTCGCAGACGCTCTTTGAATAAAATCATCGATAGCGCGACACCCACTAAGGGTCCAATAAAATACCCTAAACTGGCTTCAAGAATCTGATCATGAGTCACTGCCCAGACATAAGTCAGCCAGTTAATCGCAATGATAATACCTGAGATAAACGTATAGGCTATCCATTTTGGATGTTGCTTGAGGGTATCAATCCACTGCCAACGCTTGGTAATTACCAACACGATTAACAAACACGCAAACGTCCAACTAATACGATGACCAATGATTTCAGTCGCATCATAAGCGGTTAATTGCTTAAAGTATAATGGAAACACACCCCATATAAAAAAGGCAATAAGCGCAGTTATAATACCCTCTTTGGTGGTGCGAATGGGCGTTACTGATTTTTTGACGACATTATCGGTAGTCATAAGGTGAAACAACTTTTTAGAGCAAAACATACCCTTGCTATAGTCCATTCAACAATGAAAATGGCAAGGATACTAAATTCACTAGATGAAAAATTAAGTGAAATTAAAATAGAAAAGCAATGTATCAATGCCAACAGCGACACCCATACATTGCTAAAAAAATTTCAAAAAAACCAAAGTAAGGATTTATTATAACCCTTCTTTCATAAAGAATTAAGCGTTATCGATACTATTATCAACACCTTTATTCACTTCAATATTCATACCGATTTGACTGGCAAGCTCCGCAAAACCTGGGAAGCTAGTATTGACAGTTTCGACACCTTCAATGGTGATTTGCTTCGATGCACGTAGACTCGCAACCGCAAAGCTCATGGCAATACGGTGATCATGGTGCGAGACGATATGTCCACCACCAAATACGGGCTGGCTATTATTTACTTCGTCACTTTGAGAGTTGCTGCCCTGACCTTCAATAATAAGACCATCTTCGGTTACCGTACAGTCAACGCCAAGCGTTTGTAAACCGTCAGCCATTACCGCAATGCGATCTGACTCTTTCACCCGTAGCTCTTTTGCGCCCGTTAACACCGTACGACCCTGCGCACAGCTTGCCGCAATAAACAATACTGGAAATTCATCAATCGCTAGTGGCACCAATGCTTCTGGTATCTCAATACCAACTAAGTTAGAGCTGCGAATCGTAATATCAGCCACCGGCTCACCACCAACATACGTCTCATTACTTAAGGTAATATCAGCATTCATCAGCTTTAAGATATCAATAATACCCGTACGCGTGGGATTGATACCGACTTGCGTTAGCGTCAGTTCGCTACCCTGACTGATAGCGGCGGCAACCATAAAGAACGCCGCTGAAGAGATATCAGCAGGTACGGCAATATCACCACCGGTGAGTGTACCACCACCTTCGATACTGATGCGATTACCATCAACAGTCACTGGGTAACCGAATGCCGATAGCATACGCTCGGTATGGTCACGGCTAATTTCTGGTTGCGTGACCGTTGTGGTTCCCTCAGCCCAGAGACCGGCTAACAATAAGCAAGATTTAATTTGAGCAGAGGCTACTGGCATATCATAATCAATACCGTGTAGCGGTTTGCCGACATTATCACGACCAGTGATGCTCAGCGGTGACGTGCCATTATGTCCAGTGCTTTGAATGACCGCGCCCATTTCACGAAGTGGCGACGCGACGCGTTCCATTGGGCGTTTATTAAGACTGGTATCGCCTGTCAAGACGCTATCGAATTTTTGTGCAGCTAAGATACCGGCTAATAGGCGCATACTGGTGCCCGAATTACCCATATATAATGGCGTTTTACTCGGTTTTAGACCGTTCATACCGACACCATGGATGGTCAACCTACCCTTATCCGGTCCTTCGATGGTCACACCCATATCACGGAATGCTTGTAGGGTCGCTAAGGCATCTTCACCTTCCAAAAACCCTGTGACATGGGTCACGCCTGTTGCAAGACTGCCAAGCATAATACTACGATGCGAGATAGATTTATCACCGGGAATGGCGATGGTGCCGATAACGGTATTGCTAGGGGTAATATTATAAGAAGCTGACATGGCAGAGGTATCCGTATAAGGGGTGCTGGCTAACATATGACCAAAATGTCGACGTGCGGCTTGCGCTCGACCTAAAAGCCCCATCAGGGCGGTTGAATCTTTATCAATGATAAGCTGACGTATATCCTGTAGATAAACACTATACTCATCAAGGGCGCTGACTATCGCGCTTTGATTGGCAAAAAATATATCGTGCCACATTTTCGGGTCACTGGCGGCAATACGAGTAAAGTCTCGAAAGCCGCCAGCTGCATAGCGAAACATATCTAAATTATCATTATGGCTGGCAAGCTGCTCAACCAGATTAAACGCGAGCAGATGCGGCAAATGACTGGTATGCGCTAATATTGAATCATGGTGAGCTGCTGCCATCGGCATCACGGTTGCACCTACGGCTTCCCATAACTGCCGTAGCTTATTGATGGCGCTAACCCTAGTCGTTGGCAACTCACAAATGATAACGCTATGATTGACAAATAAATTGCTACGGCGCGCATGATAGCCTGAATTTTCAGCACCGGCAATGGGATGCGCAGGCACTAGCCCAACAGGCAATGACGTAAATACCGCTTGCGCCGCTTCAATGATATTAACCTTGGTACTACACACATCAGTAATGATGCAATCAGTCGCAAGCTGACCATTATCCATGGCTGCTTTAATATCGCTAAACACCGCTTGCGCCGCTTGTACAGGAACAGCAATAACGATTAGATCACTACCGGATACGACATCACTCAGTACGGCGCTGCCCGCATCCAGCAAGCCCTGCGCAATTGCTTCTTCTATACTGGGTAGATGCCTATCGACCGCGACCAAACGTTTGCTTAAATGATTATCTCTAATCGCTTGTGCTAAACTTGCCCCAATCAACCCCAAACCTATCACACAAACTTGCTGAAAGAGTGGCGGTATGATTGATAGGGATGTATTAACGGGCGCTTGATTGGCTAAATCTTGATTTATTGTTTGCATAATATTCTGAATTATCATTTCACTTAATGGGTATTCGCCTAATAATTTTGGGTTTAATAATATTAAACTTAATCATCCGTTAATATCGAACGCAACGTATCGATAAGGCGCATATTATCTTCTGCCACACCCACGGTAATCCGTAGCCAATTCGATAAGCCATAACCGGCAAGCGGACGGACAATAACCCCTTGCTCAAGTAGCGCTTGGTGAATCACGGCAGCCGTCGTATCTTCCATCTCAACTTCAATTTCAACCATGATAAAGTTAGCATGTGACTTGATAAAACCCAGTCCTAGCGCATCAAACTGCTTTTCTAACCAGCGCCTTTGCTCTTGATTGGTGTCACGCACCTTCTCAATAAAATCTTGGTCAGCAAGCGCCGCATTAGCAGCAGCAAGACCAATCCGGCTCACATTAAAAGGCTGACGAATACGATTGAGCAAGTCGGCAATGGGTGCTGAGCTGAGCGCGTAACCAATCCGCAGACCTGCCAGCCCATAAGCTTTCGAAAAAGTGCGCACGATGACGACATTGTCAAACTCATCTAATAGCGCACGATTATTACTTTCAGGGCTATATTCGACATAAGCCTCGTCCAATACCACCAGTACTGAGCTTGGCAGACTGGCAACAAACTTATGCAACTCTTCGCGTTCAAGCTGTGTGCCCGTTGGATTATTAGGATTGGCGATAAAGACTATTTTCGTATTAGGATTATCGTCAACGGCTTGGCGCATCGCGATAAGATCGTGACCAAAACGCTGCGCAGGCACTTCAATACCCGTCGCACCTTGCATTTTTGCCAGCATTGAATACACCACAAAGGCGTATTGACTGTAAACTATCGCATCCTCTGAGCCGACAAAACTACGCGCTAAGATATCGAGCAAATCATTAGCGCCATTACCCAACGTAATACACTCTATATCTATATTATTGAAGTCAGATAAGGCTTGCTTAAGATAATACCCCTTACCATCAGGATAACGTGCCAGCTGACCCAATTGCTCCGTAATCGCTAAGGTGACTTGCGGTGAGCAGCCGATTGGATTCTCATTACTTGCCAACTTCACCACGTCTGAAATACCATACTCGCGCGTCAGCTCTTCTACTGGCTTGCCCGTTTGATACGGTGCCAGCTCTAAAATGCTGTCGTACGCTGGCGCGACCTTTAACTTAGCTTGGTCTTTAGTTTTTTGAGCCGCGGTTTGAGATAATTCTATTGACTGCATGAGTTATCCTTAGATGTTTTGATCCATCTATTATTTGTTATTACAGACATTTTTTATCAATCAGCTGTATTGCAAATCAGCTTATAGCACTGCTTTTGGATAAGAACCTAAGATACGGACATCTTTGACCAATGGGCGAATATCAGCAATCGCAGCGCGCACATTGGCGTCTTGAATATGCCCATCCATATCAATAAAGAATACGTATGCCCACTTATTTGGACGCTCTGGACGCGTTTCAATACTGGTCATTGAGACACCGTGATAGGATAATGGTTTTAAAATTTCGATCAACGCGCCCGCTTTATCATGTGCAGAAACCACAATAGAGGTTTTATCTTGACCAGACGGTGCCACCGATTCGTGACCGATGATTAAGAAACGTGTGGTATTGCTCGGATTGTCTTCGATATTGGAATACAGCTTATGCAAATCATATTCAGCAGCCGCAACATCACCGGCAATAGCGGCTGAATGCCATTCATTCTTCAGACGACGTGCTGCTTCACCGTTACTTGATACCGCAACACGCTCAATATTGGGATAGTTGACATCGAGCCAATGGCGACATTGCGCCAAAGATTGCTGATGCGAATAAATACGACTGATACCATCAAGCTTAGTATGTTCAGCTACTAAGAAGTTTTGATGAATCGGCAGCTCAACTTCGCCAATGATTTTTAGCGTTGAAGATAAAAAGCCATCTAAGGTATGGTTAACCACACCTTCAGATGAGTTTTCAACGGGCACTACCCCATACATCGCCGTGCCTGCTTCTACTTCACGGAACACATCCGTGATGGTAGTCATCGGCATCGTATCTGCCGCTTTACCAAAATGTTTAAGCGCAGCAGCATGGGTGAAAGTGCCGACAGGTCCTAAAAATGCAATGCGCTGCGGTGCTTCTAAATCCAAACACACTGACATAATTTCACGAAAGAGACGTGCCATTTTTTCATCAGCGATTGGACCGGTATTACGAGCCATTACCGCTTTTAATACCTGCGCTTCTCGTTCAGGACGATAAAAGATAGGATTACGCTCAGCAGGATTACCGCTATTTGCCACCTGTTCTTTTTTAACGATCGCCACTTGTTGGGCGAGCTTGGCACGGTTATTAATGAGCGTTTGAATTTCACAGTCTACGGTATCAATATTTTGACGTAGGCGATTTAGAAGCTCTTGGTCGGTTGAGGTATCGCTGACGCTGACAGCAGTTGGGTTTATATTATTCTTATTTTGCTCTGATGACTGCTCACTCATTACCGACTATCCTTGTTTAGAACGTGTTATTTATTAATATGATGTTTGAACACTATGTTCAAAAACACATAGCGAAGTGGACTGCTCATTAATTTAGCACATTATTAATATATTTAAGAAATTATTCCCTACTTACGCTATCTATCATTTATCGTATTTACATACAAAGATAAGGCGCAAGCAGTTTATCGGTTCTACTATAACAAAAACTACGCACAGTGCCCATTCGTAAATCATCGTAAATAGCGATAAATGTCCAAAGTCGGCTAAATTTTACTACCGTTTTAGCGTATGACCGATAAGCATGATAAAACTATGCTACAGTTTAAGGCTGTTTACTAACGGTATAGCACCGACTATGGCAACGACGTTAATTTAATAACACTTTAATGACAGCAGTTAATGATACAAGGATATCTGATGAGCGCATTACAGCAGCTTCGCACTATGACTACCATTGTCGCTGATACTGGCGATCTTGCCGCTATCGAGCGCTTAAAACCTATTGATGCCACCACCAATCCTAGTCTAATTACCAAAGCCCTCATTCATCCTGATAATCAAGCGATGCTCGCAGATACCATGAGTCAGTATCAAGGGGATGTGGATGCAACCATTGACGCGCTTACCATCCAAATTGGTTGCGATATTTTAGGATTAATCGAAGGGCGCGTCTCAACCGAAGTCGATGCCCGCTTATCCTATGATACCCAAGCAACGATTGATAAAGCGTTAGAATTTATGGACGCTTATGCAAAAGCAGGCGTTGACCCAAAACGAGTGCTGATTAAAATGGCAGCGACATGGCAAGGTATTGAAGCAGCGCGCTATCTTGAGACCCAAGATATCCACTGTAATCTGACATTATTATTTGGGCAACATCAAGCCGTTGCTTGTGCGGATGCAGGCGTGACGCTGATTTCACCTTTCGTTGGGCGTATTTTAGATTGGCAAAAACGCCAACAGAACCGCCAAAACGTGCCCGCTGCTGATGATATGGGTGTGCAATCGGTTAAACTGATTTATCAATATTATAAGCAGCACGGTTATAAAACGCAGGTGATGGGCGCAAGCTTCCGTTCAACCGAGCAGATACTCGCACTGGCAGGCTGTGATTTATTGACTATCGCGCCAAACCTTATTGACGAACTAGCAGCGATGGATATTAGCGTCACTCGTCAGTTATCGCCAACGATGTCGATGGATATGGACAGCATGACGCGGGTGAGCTTAACAGCTGAAGAATTTAGTCAAGTATATCAACAGGATACCGTCACCCAAGACTTATTACCAAAAGGTATCGACGGCTTTATCAGTGCTCGTGATGAGCTTGCTCAAACGTTGGCTGCAATGCACAACTAAGATTGCAAGAAAAACATCGACGCTTATGTCATTTGTCATGTAATCAATGTAAAAATAGTCCTATTAATAAGATTTAAAATTAATATGCTTTAAACAGTTTTTAAATCAGTATAAAAAAGCGCTCTGATATAAACTCAAGGCGCTTTTTTATGCCAGATAACTCAGATAACCAAGCTCATTTTCTAAGCATTCGCTCTAATAACTCGTTTTTTTAAGCTTTTAACACCGTATAAATGGGTACTGGAAACACGCCATGCAAATCTACCAAATCAAGCAGCACCAATGTCCCCACTACCGTATGATGAGCTGACTTGCAAAGCTCATAAGCCGTCATCAGCGTGCCACCTGTCGCCAATATATCATCGACTAATAATACACGCTCAGGGGGCAAATTATTTTGCATCTCAAGCGTATCTTTACCATATTCCAAAGAATATGCTTTATTAGCAACGGGTGGTGGTAGCTTGCCCGGTTTACGCAACAAAATCATACCTTTACCCAAGCGCCCTGCCAGCAAGCTTGCAAATACAAACCCACGCGCTTCAACTGCTCCTAAGCAGTCCACTTGTTCTAATAATCCTTCAGGTAACACCGCCAACATCGCATCAATAACCTCATTAATATGATTGCGCAATAGAGGCGTAATGTCATAAAAATCAATACCAGCTTTTGGAAAGTCAGGCACGGTACGAATAGCTTGCCAAAATGGATGATCTAGATTGAGTGTATTAGACGGTTCTAACGACGTAGCGGCTGGTATGTTTTTGGCGGTAGCACTCATTACAATCCTTAAGATAGATAGCTTAAATAACCTGAATACTAATAACATAGCAGCGGCAAATAAGGTTTGAAATATTGATATTAACGTCAGATATTATAGCATAATTGACGTTATATTTTTGGCCGAAAAGCGATAAACATCCGTTATGCAATACACTTTTTTATATTTAAAGGGTTGTAAAAACCTCACTTATCTCAATATACAAGTGTAAACTTAATCATAATAATTATGGTTATATGCTACACTGCGTACGTGTTTGTGGTCTAATAATAAGCTATAAAATTGGTAATAATTGATAGGATTATATATGAACCGTTATGAATGTATTGTCTGCGGCTGGATTTATGATGAAGCACTGGGCTGCCCTGAAGAAGGCATCGCCCCTGGTACTAAGTGGGATGATATCCCTGACGATTGGACATGTCCCGAATGCGGTGTGGGTAAACTGGATTTTGAGATGGTCGCAATTTAAGTAGGAACGCTCATGACGAACTCAAATGATCTTACAAGCACCGACTTGTCTAAAGATACGTTCAACTATCCTACTCACGAATGGCAACGATTTGGTGAACACTATTGGCGTGCATCAGATATCAGTAAGCATCTCTATCAAGCGATGATTGATATCGGCGACGGTATTGAACTGTGCGTTGAGGCGGGTGGTAACCCTGAAAATCCTCCGCTATTGATGGTAATGGGGCTGGGTTCACAAATGGTGTTTTGGCCAGACGATTTTATAAAACGTCTGATAGATGCAGGCTTCTTTGTCATTCGTTTTGATAATCGCGATATCGGTTTGTCATCTAAAGTACAAATCGAAGGTCTACCTCGTGTCAGTCAGCTAAAAATGATGCTACGGCTGCAAACTGGTCTCTCCAATAAAGGTCAGCAAGTGGCTTACAATTTGACTGATATGGCTGAAGATACCGTTCGTCTGATTAAAGCGTTAAAGCTTGGTAGCACCCATTTGCTTGGCGCCTCTATGGGCGGTATGATTGCGCAGATTGTCGCCGCGCGCTATCCCAGCTTGGTACAACGCATGGCGCTGCTATTTACCACCACCAATCGCGCTTTTTTAAAGCCACCAAGACCGAAACAGCTATATACCCTAATCAATCGTCCTGAGAGCCACTCTGAACGTGATATCGTGCGTCATAGTGTCTGGTTTATGAAAACAGTGGGCACGCCTGGGCATGTTAACGTGCGTACCGTGCGTGAAATAGCCAAGCTACGTTATCAGCGCAATTTCCACCCTTTAGGTTCGGTTCAACAGCTTAACGCTATTTTATCATCAGGCTCTATCAGTCGCTTCAGTAAGCAAGTAAAAGCACCAACTATTGTAATTCATGGAAGTGCCGATGGGCTACTACCTCCTTCACAAGGACGCGTGGTTGCCAAAACCATTCCCAATGCTAAGTTTCATTTGGTCGAAGGGATGGCACATGATATTCCGGCATATTATCAGCCCTATCTCGTAGATTTAATTCGACATCATTTATTAGATTAAATTATTTTAAATCACTGATGTCGATAAAATCTTAAAATAAAAAAAGAGGTTAAAACATATAAGCAAATTATATGTTTTAACCTCTTTTTTGCATGCCTACTTTAATGTCAACTGCCTATGTATTCTTACTTTATTTTTAATCGCAGCCAACATATTTTCCTTGTTTATTAATACAAATTTTACCGCCAGTTTCAAGGCTACTGACCCAAGCTTTACCATTTTTAAAGACAAACGAATTCGCCTTTTCAGCACTATCACCATATATAACGCGATTATTATCAAAATCTAAAGGAATAACCAACTCGCCACCTAAGTTCAAAAAGCCCCAATTATTATCGATACGTACACCAGCCAATTCTTCAGAAAAAGGGCGCACTTCATCAAATGAATAAGTAATCATCACCACATTATTATCATCAACAAAGCCCCATTTACCATCCTGTTGTTGCGGTTGTAAAGTAGTAAATCCTGCTGGAGGTAGCGGAATTTTTATTGCCGATGATGGTGCCGACAATAATTCATTATTCTGAACGGGCGATTTATTAGGCATTGTGTTTGCAGAAGAAGCTTGAAAAGTATCATTTTTACTTGAAGGTTTAGGGCTTACAGCATTAGGATTTGCAGTGGGACTGCCATTTTTATCTAGCCAGCTAATCGACTTGTTTTTACTCACGCGCGTCACGCCGCCACGATAATCATCGATATTACTAATCGATCCTGAGAATGGCACGATGGTTTGGTTACCAGTACTTATTACCCCATACTGCCCCGATTTTTTAACCACGATACGCCCTTCAGACACCGGACGTGCCCAGTTTTTTCCATTACTTAACATATCATAACTGGTTGGGATAACTTCGCGTCCCTGCATATTAATGTAGCCAACTCGACCTTTACTCAAGACAGGCAATAAACCCTCCGATAAATTATTAGCATCGACTTTTTGGTAACGTGTTAAATCGAGAATTACTTTACCTTTACTGTCAATTAATGCGACAGGCTCACCAAAGTCTTTAGCCGCTAAAAAATAACCATTAGTAGCGGTGCAAGAAACATTTTTATAATAGCTTTTCGGTATTTTACAGCTTGCCGCTTGTGCAGTTGGTATGATAAAAATGGTGCTTAGCAATAAACTAGTGCCAATACACAGGCTCGGTAATTTGTTTATCGGTAACTCCTTTAATAGTTGCCTTAATGATGGTAATACTTTCGATTGTTTGTTCCATGAACTAAAAGAACGTTTAACCATAAAGAAATCCAAGTTAAAATTTTATAGCAAGCATTTAAAGCTATAACGCCCACTATCATAATATACTAACTAGGTTAACAAATAGTGGTCATTTTCCCTATTTAAGTCAAGTAATAACCTGTCTGTACTCTATGTATCTTGTCAGAAATTTGTTCTCACCATTACAGCTGATATGAGTCAAATATTTTAAATGATTGTGTTGTTATAACAGTTTATCTATGCTGATAGCATTTATATTATCGGTCGAAACATTTACAATACCGCTTTTTCAAGCTATGCATTCATTGACGAAATTGACGAACAGGATAACTCATGGTCATTGCTTCATCACGCTCTGCCTCCACTGGCTTAGTCATTGGTTGTGTTATTTTTGGATTAGGTAGCCTGATTGTCGCTCATGTCGATATTGGTGGCTGGGCGATGGCATTTTGGCGGCTTGCTATCTCAGGGGTGATATTTGCGCTGCTGGCAATAATCACGGGGCAACGCCTGCCACGCTCAAGACGTGCCATTACTTACGCTTTATTATCAGGTGTATTTTTAGGCTTTGACTTAGCGCTTTGGCATGAGAGCATTCATGCAGTCGGGCCTGGAATTTCTACACTGCTCAATAGCTTACAGATTTTCTTTTTAGCCGCCATTGGGTTTTTATACTTTAATGAGCGTCAATCAATTGTGCAGTTAGCCAGTCTATGTTTAGCAATGCTTGGCGTGGCAATGATTGGTAGTGCTGAATTTGCGCAAAATACGGCAGCGACACTTGGTTTTGTCACCGGTATCGTGTCAGGTGCGATGTTAGCCGCATCGATGACTTTTATCCGTAAGACCCACGATACGGAGCCGACACCGATATTTGTCTTGATGCAGCTAATCAGTATTGGTGGCGTGGTTGCGATGATTATGCCAATGTTGTTCTTTGATATGGGTAATATATTGCCCAATACGTGGTCTGAGGTTGGCTGGATATTGATTTATGGCTCGGTGATGCAGTGCCTAGCGTGGGGATTGATTGCTTATTCTATTCCTAAACTGTCGTTGGCGCTGACAGGCTTACTGCTATTAACCGAACCCATTGCCGCATTAATCATTGACTACAGCTGGCTGGATAAGCCTATCAACAACTTACAATGGAGCGGTGCTCTGTTAACAATGTTTGCCATTTATTTAGGCTCGCTGAAACCTAAAGCGCGGGTATTGCGCCGTTATCGTTTTTTTGCACAGTTTTATAAACGTAAATATAAATAGCTATCAAGCTGTCGTCATTAAACTGAGGTTATCTACCCTCATTATTGGCTTCGCGCTATAACCAATAATGAGTGAAACACTTCATACATAAATCAGTTTTTTTGACGATTAAATAAGGCATTAAGCACAATAGCGGTTAAGGTTGCCGTACCAATGCCACCCAAATCAAAACCACCTAAATGTAGGCTAAAATTGCCCGTACCCATAATCACGGTGACCGCTGCAATAATCAAATTGCTATTTTTGCTAAAGTCGACATGACTGTCTATCCAAATTTTTGCACCTGCAATCGCAATTAAACCAAACACCACGATAGAAGCGCCACCTAACAATGCGGGCGGAATGGTTTGGATAATCGCGCCAAATTTTGGCGATAATCCTAGCAGAACAGCCACCACACCAGCCATCACAAAAACAGTGGTGCTATATACTTTAGTAACTGCCATGACGCCAATATTTTCAGCATAAGTCGTCACCCCTGTGCCGCCAAAACCCGCTGAAAAAGTCGTGGCTAAACCATCGGCAAAAAATGCTCGACCCATATAAGGGGTCACGTGTGATTTAGTCATCCCTTCTACCGCTTTAAAATGTCCAAGATTTTCGGCAATCAAAATAAATGCCACTGGCGCAATTAAAATAATCGCACTCATTTCAAAGCGTGGCGTATGAATACCCGGCAAGCCAAACCAAGATGCCGCTTGGATACCACTAAAATCAATTGGCACGCCAAAACCCAGAAGATTAGTCATCACAAAATAAGCGATATATGACAATATTAAGCCGACCAGTAACAATAAACGTCTGAGCATACCGCGCGTAAAGACCGCAACACCACTAATAAGCAAGACTGTCAGCACTGCCATCCACGCATCGAATTGATTGGCGGAGACCCCTTGAATCGTAACAGGTGCTAAGTTCAGACCGATAATCATAACGATGGCGCCAGTGACAATTGGCGGCATTAAACGCTCAATCCATCCTGTTCCCGTCTTAATGACAAGCAAACCTACTAACGCATAAATCATGCCGCAGACCATAATGCCACCTAAAGCGACATCCAAGTTACTATTAAAGCCAACGCCCGCATAAGCAGTGACTGCGATAACTGGTCCAATAAATGCAAAGCTTGAGCCCAAATAGCTGGGCATACGCCCGCCAGTAATCATAAAAAACATGATGGTACAAATACCAGACATTAAAATAGCTAAATTGGGGTCAAAACCCATCAATAATGGTGCCAGCACCGTTGAACCAAACATCGCAAAAGTATGCTGCACGCCAAGCAAGACGCTTTTCGTGGGCGGCAAATATTCATTGATACCAACAGGATGATGATCCAAGTCGCCCTGATACGGTCGCCATGTTGGAAACCAGCTATCATTATCAAAGTCAGGATTATAGGGTAAACTCGGAGCAGCGGCGTCTGTGTCTAGTACCGAAGCGTCTTGTGATGAATGAAAGGTATCTTTTGATTGAGAGGATTGCTTTGGAGAAGGTGTCATGGGCGCTGATCCTAAGTAATCTAAGCCAATAATGATGAAAATATAATCGTTATCGATAATGATGATGAAATGACAAGGTAAATAGTAGAGTTACAATCCACCTACCACTCAACTCATCCACCCTTTCGCATTAGCGACAACTATCGCTCTACAAATCATTCTTTAATATCTTTAAAGAGAAATAATCTATCACTATAATGATTATTTATAAGATAATTGAGGAAAGAAATCAGTTGTTTTTATAGATGTATGACGCTAGATATGCTTTACTAGAAGTAGCTATTCGTCTGTTTATATCTTTATATATTCTATAACGACGCTCAACTTACAGGATGTTACAGAAGCATTGATGCCGAGCATCATAGCGGAATTTAATCATAAACAACAGCGATTATTCACTCGAAACCAGTACTACGACGTTCATATTTTTTTATAAACGAAGCTATAAATCCACTGATTAGCGGTATTCACCTCTATCCGTCATATTTTTTATGCACGTATTGTGTCTATAGGCTATATGGTTGCGCTGACTCTATTTCACTTTTTTGGTAACTTATTATGATTAGTGTATTTGACTTATTTAAAATTGGCATTGGTCCATCAAGCTCACATACTGTCGGACCGATGGTAGCGGCTAACTTATTTTTAGCGTCTCTACTCAAGCAAACGCCCTTAACCAATGTGATTGGTCTAGAGATTGAGCTGTATGGGTCACTCGCAGCAACGGGTAAGGGACACGCGACCGATACGGCGATACTGCTAGGTTTACTTGGGCACAAGCCCAGCACGATTGATACCCGTCTGACCAGTCAATATCTGTCGCCCATTTTTTCTGATAAGCAGCTTAATCTATCAGGCGATCATACCATTGCTTTTGATACGGAACGTGATATTCATTGGTATGGCGAGACGGTATTGCCTTATCATCCTAACGCGATGATCATTCGTGCACGCTTAGCAGACAATACCCATTATCAACAAACCTATTATTCAGTAGGCGGTGGTTTTGTTATTAATGGAGAAAATGCCCATAATCCTGATGAAGACCATGGCACACCAACTATAGACTCTATCCCCTATCCGTTTAATAGTGCTGCTGAACTGCTTGAACAGTGTCGTCAGCATGATTTAAGTATTAGTGAATTGGTATTGGCTAACGAGCTGCATTATCGCAGCCAAGAAGAAGTATTTGCCTATCTAGACTCTATCTGGACGGCGATGCAAGATTGCGTGACACGTGGTTGTGAAAATAGCGGTATCTTGCCAGGTGGCTTAGATGTCAAACGCCGCGCCAAAGCGCTCTATTCACAACTGTGCGCGGAAAAAGATCTGCCGACTACCGAAAGTGATAAGCTTGCGGCGATGGATTGGATAGATTTATATGCGTTAGCGGTTAATGAAGAAAATGCGAATGGTGGCAACGTGGTTACGGCACCAACCAATGGCGCGGCAGGCATTATTCCTGCAGTCATGCATTATTATCGCGACTTCTTAGCAGACTACAGCCTTGATGGCGCACGCAAATTCTTATTAAATGCCACCGCTATTGGCAGTTTAATCAAACAAAATGCTTCTATCTCTGGGGCTGAAGTGGGTTGTCAAGGGGAAGTCGGCTCTGCCTGTGCGATGGCAGCGTCTGGACTAGCAGAAATATTAGGTGGCGATCCGGCTAAATGTCTTAATGCCGCTGAGATAGGCATCGAGCATAACTTAGGTCTGACTTGTGACCCTGTTGGCGGGTTAGTACAAGTACCTTGTATTGAACGTAATGCGATGGGCGGCGTCAAAGCTGTTAATGCAGCACGTCTGGCTTGTCGCGGTGATGGACAGCATTTTGTGTCTTTTGATAAAGTGGTTGAGACCATGAAACAAACGGGCGAAGATATGATGGATATTTATAAAGAAACGTCACGTGGTGGATTGGCTATTTATGCTGATAACCGCATTCCTACCGCTACCCATGGCGTCAGCGTAAAATACAGCCAATGCTAATATAGCCCATCAAAAATCTCGCAACACGAAAAAGCCTCTAATTGATTAGAGGCTTTTTTATTAACTTTTTATTATCAATAAATAATAGTTATTATCAAAAATAGCGCTTACTTAACCAACTTTAATACCTACTCAGCTGTTTTTGAAACAATGCTATTTAAGAACCATAGTGGTCTTACCACACCTGATGCCGTATCAGCAACCGCTTCTTGACGCACATCTAACACGTAACGGTAATTTGGCTCATAAGTAAAGCCTTGAATGTTACCATTTAAGGTGTTGTAATTTTTCTGATACGTTTGGCGATATTGCAAACATTGGGCTTCGACTACCGTTCCACCGGTATCTGTCACCTGACACACTGCTTTACGTGGCGCGATTTCTACTTGAAAGCTTGGAATATTCACTACTTTTACCTTGACCGCTTCGCCTTCAACCACCATGGCGCGCTCGTCATTTAACTTCATAGTAGAACAGCCTGCCACTGTAAATGTTGTTACTAATGCTGCAATCGCTAACTTTTTCATTACCTTATCCTCAGTTAATTATTATTAAAGTAGAAATATTTATGATGATTATTTTATTTGAACCGTTTGTTGTTTACCGCAATAAGTATAAACCGCTCAAAACCTTATCCTCTATATCCGCTTTGTAAGTTAACGTCAGGTTTTGCAACTAGTGTTAGTCAACAGTAATAACTGAGAGTATTTTTTTAACAATGACTTTTAATAATGAATAATCATTTGGTACGATTAGCTACGATAGTCGGCATTTATTTTGACGTAATCATACGATAAGTCGCAGGTGTAAACGGTATCAGTTGCTGTGCCACGCGCCAAATCTATCTGAATGGTAATCTCAGGGCGGCTCATGACGGCATTCCCTGCTGCTTCGGTATAGTCGGCAGCGACGCTACCATTTTGGCAAATCATCACTTCATTAAGCGAGACATTCACTTGTTCAGTATCTAAATCCTCCACGCCTGCATAGCCAACTGCCGCAAGGATGCGTCCCCAATTGGCATCACTGGCAAAAAAGGCCGTTTTAACGAGTGGTGATTGTGCAACCGCATACGCTACATCACAGCATTCTTCCGTGGTTTTACCGCCAGTCACTTTAACCGTCATAAATTTCGTCGCGCCTTCACCATCACGCACGATTAATTGTGCCAAGCGCACGAATACCTCGGTCAACGCATTAAACACTGCCTGATAATGTGGATGTTCAGGGCTATCAATAACTTCCGAGCTGGCTTTGCCGGTTGCTATTAGTACGCAACAATCATTGGTAGAGGTATCCCCATCGACCGTGATGCGGTTAAAGGATTGCTGATTAATGGCACTCAGCATTTCTTGCAATAAGTCCGGTGCAATATTGGCATCGGTAGCAACATAGCCAAGCATGGTCGCCATATTAGGGCGAATCATGCCAGAACCTTTTGACATACCTGTTATATGGTAGTCAGTGCCAGCAACGGTGATTTTTTGGCTCGCAACTTTCGGTATCGTATCCGTAGTAAGAATGCCATTAGCAGCAGCGTGCCAGTTATCCGCGCTAAGATTTGCCAATGCGCTATCGAGTCCAGCTATTACCGCTTCACTGTTGAGAGGTTCGCCAATCACACCGGTAGAAAACGGTAGTACCGTATCAGCATTCACGCCAGTTCTTGATGCTAATGCCGCACAGATATCTTCAGCACGACGCTTGCCATCAGTGCCTGTTCCCGCATTGGCATTACCAGTATTGACGACCAAATAACGTGGCGCAGCGGCAGCAAAATGCTCACGCAATACCCGTACAGGTGCGGCACAAAAAGCGTTCTGCGTGGTAACAACCGCTGTCGCTGCCGAATCTGCTATTTCGATAACCACCAAATCATCGCGGCCTTTATAGCGCACGCCCGCAGCCGTCACACTGAGCTTGATACCATCAATAGCATAAATAGTTTGAGGCACTGCAACATTTCCAACAGCCATTTTAAAATCCTTATTAATTGGTTTTTATTAAATTTAAAAAGTAATGAGTCATATTTTTGATAAGTAGAATGGCTAGAATTAACTCAAGTCAAATGCTGACCAAATCGGCGCATGATCAGACGGTTTTTCCATACCGCGTAGCTCATAACTGATACCAGCGTCCGTACACTTATCTTTTAAATCAGGCGTACATAAAATATGGTCAATACGTAAACCGCGCTTAGGACTGTCATCGAAGCCACGACTGCGATAGTCAAACCAACTATATAGTTCCGTACTTTCTGGATAATGCAGACGATACGTATCAGTCAGCTCACGTGACATGAGCGCCTCATACCATTCACGCTCCTCAGGAAGAAACGAGGTTTTTCTATTCTTTAACCAACGCTTGGCATTAACCTCACCAATACCGATATCAATATCTTCTGGCGCGATATTCATATCACCCATGATAATCAACGAACGCCCTTCTGCCTTTAACATATCAATATACGCCATTAAATCGGCATAATAGGCACGCTTCATCGGAAACTTAGTCGGATGATCTTGGCTTTCACCTTGTGGAAAATAGCCATTTAGCACATCAATCTCACGTCCTTGCAACTCATAACGGGCATGAATAAAGCGTTTTTGCGCCTCATCATCGTCATTAGGAAATCCTTTTTGCACAAAAATAGGCGCAACTTTAGATAGTAATGCGACGCCATAATGTGCCTTTTGCCCAAAATACTCGACGTGATACCCCAAACTCTCAACGTTCTCAAGCGGAAATTGCTCATCATGAACCTTGGTTTCTTGCAAGCCCATCACATCAGGGTCAATAATGTCGCGTAATGCTTCCAGCTGATGCTGACGGGCACGAATACCATTGATATTAAAACAGACAAAGCGAGTCATGCGTTATTCCTATAATTATAAGTTTGAAATTAATAAGTTGAAATATGATTATTATTAGCGTTGACTATTTTTAATGCGAATAAAATAGTGAATTATTTTGCTATCGTTGTCCTTTGATTGATATTATCAGTACAATCATTAAACTATACCCTTTCTTATTATGACGTTGCGTTTTATTACAGCCGCAAGCCTTTTTATCGAGTTATTTTATGTCTACCATTATTACCACAACGACAAGCACAAAAAAGGCAACCACTGCACAGACGGCTATACAGCCACTTTTTGCCGTTGATTATCACGTTTATATTAACCATACGGACGCAGGCGGTATCGTCTATCATGCCAATAATTTGGTATTTTTTGAAAATTGCCGCCGTGATTGGTTTACCACACTGGGCTTAAATACTTACTTTTTACAAACGGACGACTGTCAAATTCAGCATTTTGTGGTCAGTCAAGCCGATATTCAGTACCGTAAAGCCATATTTTTAGATGAAGTGATTAGCGTGCGTATTGATAAGGTTGAACTCAAACCTGCCAGCATTATCTTTTATCAAAGCATTCATCGTCATCTCCCTGAAAATGATACGGCACAGAAAGCTAATGCAGTTAATAACAGACCAGCTGACACCTTATTAAGCAGCGCCAAAATTGTCATTGCTTGTGTGCAAAATCAAACCAAATCTTCTGAGCCATCAAAGCAGTCTGACAATAATGCTTCAAGCGCTGCTAATGCCGCACCGATTCGTCCGATTCGCGTGCCACCACTGCTACATAATAGCATTCAGCACGCTATTTCGCAGCAGTTGACTGAGCAATAATGTTGATAGTCCCTGACCGCGCAAATAACCTATTATTGGAATTTAACAATATTTGGGTGCATAGTAAGCGTCTTTTAGACACAGATTCCACCAATACTGCGCATAAAACCAGATCTAAAACGAATGACAATCAGGTAAATAACGAGCAAGTTTTAATCAATGCTGCCAACGGTCAACTCTCACAAGGGCAACTAACTGTATTAACCGGACATTCTGGTAGCGGTAAGTCGGTATTATTACGAGTGCTCGCAGGATTATCGCCGTTGACTACTGGGAATATTTGGCTTCATAATGACAATGGGCGGCTTAATATTCGTGATACGTCTGCTACCCAGTGGCGCAGGCAAGTCGCATTACTGGCACAGCATCCTGAGCTCGTAGAAGGCAGTGTCCTTGATAATTTGCAACTGCCTTATACGTTGCAAGCGCATCGGCATAGCCACTTTAATATCGACTGGCATATTCAGCAATTAGCATGCTTACAACGACGTGAGACTTTTTTACAACAATCAGCTGCGCATTTATCCGGTGGCGAACGCCAAATCGTGAATACGCTGCGATTATTACAGCTGCAACCGCAAGTATTGCTTTTAGATGAGCCCACTGCGGCACTCGATACAGAAACGGCTAGCCACCTTATTCAATTATTAATGGGGTGGCTACAAGCTGAACCGCGGCGAACCCTGTTATGGGTGACGCACGATACTCAAATCATCATGCCTTTAGCCGCTAGACATTGGGATATGCAAGCAGGTATATTAACGGACGTGACGATTAATAATAAGTAGAATACGGTATAAGTCAATACATTTATAGCAACCTATATATAAAAGCTTATATTTTCAAACCAATCTTTTTATTCTCGACGTGTCCTAATTTATCTTATCTTAACCTACCTTAAAAACGAGCGCGGCTACCTGATAATGAATGAGACTAATGAGCTGCAAATTTTACTAACTTATACAGATGTGGCACTTGCCAGCAGCCTGATAATAGTGGTGCTATTAGTATCGTGGCGACTGCGCTTAGGATTAACCAAGACGTTATTAATGGCAGCGGTGCGTACCATCATCCAGCTCAGCTTTATTGGGCTGATACTGGCGTGGATATTTGCTCGCGAACACTGGTATGAAGTATTGGTCATTTTGACCATCATGACATTAATTGCGGCAGGAGCGGCTAAGAATCGTGTTAAACGTGCTTATAAAGGTTTATTAACGGATACTTTTATTGCCGTGAGCACCTCAGCAATACTGGTCACTATTGTCGCAATCCTGCTGATTTTACAGGTAAAACCTTGGTATACGCCGCAATTTATTATTCCGATATTGGGACTAATATTAGGTAACTCATTAACGGCTATTTCATTAACCAGTAATCAGCTTATCAACACCTTTCATGAGCAACAAGCGCGTATTGAGATGATGCTATCCTTATCAGCCACACCATATGAGGCGGTACATGAACCCATTCGCGCTGCGATTATAAATGGTATGACGCCAACGCTCAACTCTATGCTGGTGGTTGGTATCGTTAGCTTGCCGGGGATGATGACGGGTCAAATAATGGCGGGTGCCGACCCTACCCAAGCCGTACGTTATCAAATTGTGACCATGTTTTTAATATGTGTGAGCAGTACACTTGGCTGCACATTAAGCGCTCTGCTTATCTATCGACGGTTTTTTAATCGTCAGCAGCAGCTTATTCTACCGAGCTAATGCTCGTTTATTATTAATGGTTTGTGAATAGCAGAAAAGCATTAAAAAAGCCCTCGATATTAAATACAGAGGGCTTTTATTATTTAAGCTTATACAAAACGCGCTTAGCTTATTTTATTGACCACTGTTAACGGTAGGCGCTTCATCGCTTGACCGACGATTGACCATGGCAAGCTAGGCACGCAGGCTTCATCAACGCCCGCCTCAATCGCTGCGACGATAGCTTTAGTACCCGTATCCGCATCCACTTCAAACGGTAGTGGCTTGGCATTGGTATTAATCTCAGTGCGAATATAACCCGGATAAATGGTAGAGACTTTAATGGGTAAGTTCGTCAGCAGCATATCCGCACGGATACCTTCTGCCAAATACGCCAAACCTGCCTTACTCGCCCCATAAGTAGTCATGTGCTTAGGCAAACCACGCATCGCTGACATACTGGATATCACGACCAAATGACCACTGTTTTGGGCACGGAATATCGTCATTGCCGCTTCACATTGTGCCAATGCCGATACAAAGTTAATCTCAGCAGTACGGCGATTGGTCTCAAAACGCCCTTTACCAATACGGCGACTTTCACCTACACCGGCATTAACCACCACGCGATCAATTTGCCCAAAGTCAGCAGCAAAGGCATCAAAGACTTTAAAAATAGCATCATAATCACTAACATCTAATGCACGATATTCAATACGAATATCAGGATAACCTTTTACAAGTTCCGCTTTTAATTGCTCTAAGCGATCAGTACGACGGGCGCAGATTGCCAAATTGTAGCCTAATTGCGCAAATAGACGCGCCATATTTTCGCCTAGCCCTGAGCTGGCACCCGTGATTAAAACGGTTTTATCGCGACCAACTTGCTGCTTAGACAGCCCTTTTAAATAACGGGCGGGCTGAATGGCGCTAAATGCTTGACTCGTACTTTGTTTAGCAGTTTGCGTGACTAAATCTATCAATTTATATGGCATGGGCACTTCCTTGTAGGTATAGCTATCAACATTAAAAGTATAAAAGCACAAAGCGTAAAGTTAAAAATAAGACATTATAATAGATATATGTTGGTAAATGAGTGGCGATTGTGTATTAACAACCGCCTAATGTCCACAAATATGAGTCATATTCCTATTATTTCTAGTGCTTCGTCACAAAATGCTGACCTTTCACAAATAAATGACTATGCTCATTGAACGCGAGTAGCTGTGGCGTTGTCAGGTGCGGTAAGCTGATAGCCGTGACGCCAGTATTGACCGAGCTTTGGGTCAGCTGATATGCCGTTTGACTGCCTTGCTGTAATAAATGCGCCGTAATGGCGGCAATGACGCCGCCTGAGGTAAAGACCAATACCGTACTGTCTTGGTGTAGATGATCAAGCTGAGCAACTTGCGCGCCTACCTGCTCTAACGCCTGTTGAGCACGCTTACTAAAGGTAGGCCAGCTCTCGATATAATCATCATCATGGTCGCCACCATGCCATCGTACCATCGCCTCACCGAACATCTCACCCAATCGTGTCAATGGCTTATTGGCTTTAGTAAGCTCTGCTGCAACTTGTGCCTGCGTGGTCAGATGAGGGGTAGATTTCATGAATACATCTTCATGATTAAACTCATTAAAGACAGGTAGTACATAACTGTTAGGCGTTTCAATATCAAGTATAGGCACATGACCACTGACGCCAATAGACGGCTGATACTTATCCCAAAAGTGACGCGCTGAGTCACGCTGCCGTACCAAGCTACCACTAAAAATAGCATCTATCCGGCGTTGGGTGTTGGCATAATGTTGACCAAGCAGACGCGCCTGCTGACAGCCAAGCTCGGAGAGCTGATCGTAGTTTTCTTGTCCAAATGAAGCTTGACCATGACGTGCTAAGAGAATCGTTGTCATTATTAATATACCTGTTTTTATTGTATTTTTTATTCACAAACTTATTTTTTAGAGAGTTTGCTTAAAAACATTGCTTAGTTTTCAGATGATTTAGATGTTGCTAATAATAGTAGCGGTAATAAATCTACGGCACAATATCCGCTAAGCAAAACAGACCAAACACGTCATAAAACGTCCAACTTTTCATTTGTAAGTTGGTCTTTTTAAAATAATAGAAATCACTTCATCACGTATCATCAGACTCACTCAGGTTCTGGAGTTTCTTTAAACTTAAATAGCCAATATAAGATTTATCTTCTTGCAAAATTCCAATATCAGTATCTGCATCTGCTAATGGCAGGATTGATAAACGACCGCCTATTAATAAATCATTCACATCATATATCTCGTCAATATCAACTTGCTGCTTATCATCAATGTGAGATGCCGCGTTAAACGGCGTATCTTTATCACTAAAGCTATAGTGCTGATAAAACGCAGATTTTTTTGCCTGTTTAACAGCATCCGCTTGGGTTGGCGCAACAATGAGCAATTTATGATGATATTCTTCAAACTCGCCAGCAAGATAACCGCCCAAATTAATAAAGTAGAGTTTTAGGCTTGTAGCGTTGCTATCGGCATCCGTTTTTTGTGTAGCCACTTTTTGTAGTTCAGTCGTTGGCTGCCACTGAATACGATGATTATTGACTACGGTCACTTGCCGATACGCGTCTAGATGCCATTTGTTCTTGACCTCAGGCCAATGAACATTAATGGCGTCAACAAAGTCACCAATATGATCACCAACGCCAAAAAACATATCATGCTGTTCTATCAAACGTCCTTTTGGTCGACCACCAATTTTAATCATAAATAGCGTTGGCATGACGCCTCCTTACATAAATTTAAAGACATAAGTTTAAAGCGCATTATTTATAGCACATCTATTATGAACAAGCAGCAAAAAGGCGCAACCAACAAGGGTACGCCTTTAATATAAATAAATAATGTCATTGCTAGATATAAATGATAAATCGTTTTACTAACAAACTATCTTAATTTTTATTTTAAGATATTTAAACGGCTGTTAAAATCAAAACGCATCAAGGCATCTGGAAGTTTGTTAATAGCGATGCTAAATGCTGCCTCAGCGGCTTGTGCCAGACCCAATTTTTCTGCAAAGGTTGGCTTTTGGCGTGAATGTAGCGCATACACTTCATGATTATCCATCAGCTCTAAAAGATAGCTGTCAGAAGTTTGTAGTTTATCAACTAAATTCAAATGTAGCGCATCTTCACCATACCAATGCTCGCCTGTTGCCACTTTATCCAAGTCAAGCATACCGCGATAACGATTCACGAAATGCTTAAATAACTTGTGCGTTTGCTCAAGCTCTTCTTGATACTTAGCACGGTCTTCGTCGTCATTTTCACCAAATACAGTAACGGTACGTTTATAATCGCCAGCCGTAAACTGCTCATAGTCAACGTCGTGGTTTTTAAGCCATTTATGAAAATTAGGTAATTGTGACACAACACCAATCGAACCAATAATTGCGAATGGCGCTGCAACAATATTATCCGCCACGCACGCCATCATATAACCACCACTGGCTGCCACTTTATCCACGCAGACGGTCAGTTTCAAGCCAGCACTTTTAAGACGTTCTAATTGCGCCGCTGCCAAGCCATAACTGTGTACCAAACCACCGCCAGATTCAAGGCGTATCACCACTTCATCGCCTTTATTGGCGGTACTGATTAAAGTACTGATTTCTTCACGCAAATGCTTAACAGCAGTTGCTTTCATATCACCATCAAAGTCGAGGACAAAGACTTGTTGAGCTTTATTTTTGCCTTTGGCTTTCGCTTTACTTTTTGAGTCTTTCTTGGCTTTTTTAGCTAGGCTCTTTTTGAGCTGTTTCAGTGCCGCTTTACCTTGAGTCGCCTCAGTTAGGTCTTCACGGTGTTGCGCTTGGGTCTTATTAAGGTGCATGACTTTAAGTTCAACAGGATTTTTAGACGGATGAAATAACATAAGCAGAATTCCTTTAAAGTTTAAAATGCTGGGATTGTTTTTGTAAATATTGTGCGATGAAGACAAGTATGAATATTAGCTTGATATATGCACGCTATGTCTAACTTTCAAGCGCGACAATAATATTTAACCCATTACCACTATGATTGAATCGGCAGGTCAAATCAAACCTAGCCGTGACCCTTGATTGTATCGCTATAGTTGTATAATAAAAGCACTTTAGGCATAATATGCGTTTACACTAAATTTTCTGCAGCTAACGTGATGACCATTTGTCTTAATCGCGTTATGTATGCTATTTTTTGCTGTGGGCTTTTCCATTAGCATTAGATAGTATACGACTGTCTGTAAGAGTGTACTTTGTATTGGGCCGATAACTGGATAACAAATATTATGACGCAAAGTGAGATGATGATGCATAGTGAATACCGAGACGAATATTGCGGCGCGGTAACCGAAAGCTTACTAGAGCAAACCATTACTATCGTTGGCTGGGTACATCGTCGTCGCGATCATGGTGGCGTGATTTTCTTAGACATGCGCGACCGTGCAGGCATTCTGCAAGTGGTTGTCGATCCAGATACCCCAGAAGCGTTTGCTACAGCTGATGCCGCACGCCCAGAGTACGTGTTAAAAATTACTGGTCGCGTTCGTCAACGCTACGCAGGCACAGAAAACGCCAATATGACCAGTGGTCAAATTGAGATGTTAGGTAAAGAGATTGAAATCCTTGCCAAGTCTGAAACTCCACCTTTCCCATTAAACGATGAGAAAACCACGGTATCAGAAGACTTACGTTTAAAATACCGCTACCTTGATATGCGTCGTCCAGAGATGCAAGAGCGTATGGTATTCCGTGCCAAAGCGACTTCAGCGATTCGTCGTTATTTAGATGATCATGGCTTTTTAGACGTTGAAACGCCTATTCTAACCCGTGCAACCCCAGAAGGCGCGCGCGATTATTTGGTACCATCACGCACACGTCCGGGTAACTTTTTTGCATTGCCGCAATCACCACAGCTGTTTAAGCAGCTATTGATGGTTGCCGGTTTTGACCGTTACTATCAAATCGCTAAATGCTTCCGTGATGAAGACTTACGTGCTGATCGTCAGCCTGAATTTACCCAAGTCGATATTGAAACTTCTTTCTTAAGTGAAGAAGAAATCATGAATATCAACGAAGGTTTGATTAAGCATGTCTTTAAGACGATGATGAACGTTGAGTTTGAGCAATTTCCACGTATGACGTATGCTGAAGCGATGCGTGACTACGCCTCAGACAAGCCTGACTTGCGCATTCCACTTAAATTAATTGATGTTGCTGATTTAATGCAAGCGGTTGATTTTAAAGTATTCTCAGGTCCTGCCAACGATCCAAAAGGTCGCGTTGCTGCCCTACGTATTCCTGGTGGTAGCTCATTAAGCCGTAAGCAAATTGATGAATATACCAAGTTTGTTGGTATTTATGGCGCCCGTGGTTTGGCTTATATTAAAGTCAATGACGCGAGCAACATTAATAACGGCGTTGATAAAGAATCTGGTCTCCAGTCACCAATCATCAAAAACATGACTGATGACGTACTTGCCAGCTTAGTCGAACGTACTGGCGCAGTAGATGGCGATATCATCTTCTTTGGTGCCGATAAAGCGCGTGTGGTTAATGATGCGATGGGCGCGTTACGTCAAAAAATTGGTCTTGATTTAGAAATGACCACTTGCGAATGGGCACCACTTTGGGTCACTGACTTCCCAATGTTTGAAGAAACCGACGATGGCAAATGGACGTCAATGCATCATCCATTCACTAAACCAAAAGGTTCAGTTGAAGAGTTAAAAAACAACCCAGCAACTGCCCTATCTATTGCCTATGATATGGTATTAAATGGTACTGAAGTGGGCGGTGGTAGCTTACGTATCAATACCCTTGAGATGCAAACGGCTGTATTTGAAGCTCTTGGTATCGATGAGCAAGAAGCCGAAGATAAATTTAGCTTCTTACTTGATGCCCTTAAATATGGTGCGCCACCGCACGGTGGTTTAGCATTTGGTTTAGACCGCTTGATTATGTTGATGGTAGGCGCAGACTCTATTCGTGATGTTATCGCTTTCCCAAAAACCAAAACTGCTGAGTGTCCATTAACCCAAGCGCCTGCTGAAGTTGATGGCAAGCAACTACGTGAATTGGGTATTCGTGTACGTGAAAAGGTTCAATCTGACACCAATAAACCTGCTTAATTAAATGGTTAAATAATGCGCAGATATTTTTCACAGTCTGATTTATTACCATGTGATTTAACATGAATCCATATCATGTTTTCAAAGTCGTGCCATTATCTGTATTGCAGATAATGGCACGTTTTGTTGCCTGGATTATCATATTACTGCCAAACCTAAGTATAGTGCGCACTATTAGTATTAATTTACAGCTGGTAGCACCTGCGTTAACTGAGAAGCAAAAACACAATATCACCAAGGATATTGTCCGGCATCAATGTCTTAGTAGTGTTGAATCTATTAAGAGTTGGGCGATGTCACCTGAGTGGAGCGTTGCTCAAATTCAGGAAGTTCATAATAAAGAGATTTTAATAGAAGGGCTTGCAAGCCCTAAAGGTATGCTCGCTATCGTACCGCATTTAGGCACGTGGGAGATGATGAATGCGTGGCTGAATCAGTTTGGCTCGCCAACCATTATGTATAAGCCCGTTAAAGGTGATATTACCAATGATTTTGTACTTCAAGGGCGCGCCCGTCTCAATGCAACTTTAGTACCGACGGATGGCAGTGGTGTCAAAGCTATTTTTAAAACCCTTAAACAAGGTGGCTTTAGCATCGTATTGCCCGACCATGTTCCTGAACCATCAGGGGGCGTCATCGTACCATTTTTTGGTGTTGAAACCTTAACCAGTACCCTTGCATCTAAGCTCGCCAGTAAAACCAAGTGTGCGCTGGTAGGCTTATCTTGTATACGTCGTACTGACGGGCACGGTTTTGATATCTATTGCTATAAGCTTGATGACCCCGCATTATATGATCGTGATGCCTCTATCTCCACCCATGCTTTAAACCAAGCTATGGAGCGGATGATAAAAGAATATTTCAGTCATTATATGTGGGGATATCGACGCTTTAAACATATACCTATCTTAAAGAATCCTTATCAAGCTGATGAGAGTACGATCGCAGAGTATGTTCGTACCAATCATTCTAGCGATGTACCCCCTACTGATAATAGTATAGACAATAATGACGCATCGTTATAATCTAGAAGTATACGCTGATATTGTCTTAATGATTAAAACCTTAAACTGTTAATCCTATTACATTACTACTCTTTCCTTTATCTCAACATGAGTATGCCATGACAACTGACGTAATTGCACATTCATCGACCACGCAAGTGCCAACAGACGCGACGGCACCTGAACAGCGTTATATCATTTGCATGAAATGGGGTGATAAGTATGGTGCTGAGTATGTCAACCGCCTATATAATATGGTCAGTCGCCACTTGACGTTAGACTTTCAGATGGTTTGTTTAACTGATGACAGCACCGGTATTGATGCTGCGGTGCAATGCTATCCGATACCTGAGCTAAATCTGCCATCAGGCTTGCCTGAGCGCGGTTGGAAAAAACTCACCACCTTTCAGCCTGATTTGTATGACCTTAAAGGCGTGGCATTATTTTTAGATATTGATATCGTTATCGTTGCTAATATTGACGGCTTTTTTACTTATAAGGCTGAGCACGACGATAGCGTGGTTATCATCCGTGACTGGAAAAAGCCATGGCGCATGATTGGCAATAGCTCTGTATATCGCTTTAATGTTGGTATGCACACCTACCCTGACTTGCTGGCTAATTTTGAGCGCAACTTTGAGACCATCCGTCAACAAGTACGCCATGAACAAGCCTATCTCTCTAATTATTTACGTGAGCACCATCATTTAGAGTATTGGGATAAAACCTGGTGTGTCAGCTTTAAATATCAATGTATGGCTCCCATTCCGTTCAACTTAGTGCGCGCCCCGCATCTGCCTGAGAACGCAAAAATTGTTATTTTTCACGGTGAAATAAATCCACCAGACGCTATCAATGGTGGTAGCGGTAAATGGTATCGTTATGTCAAGCCAAGCCCATGGCTAAAAGAATATTGGCAATAACTTTGGTCATAAACACGGT
Organism: Psychrobacter urativorans; assembly: GCF_001298525.1. Lineage (NCBI taxonomy): Bacteria > Pseudomonadati > Pseudomonadota > Gammaproteobacteria > Moraxellales > Moraxellaceae > Psychrobacter > Psychrobacter urativorans. The sequence continues at coordinate 155,974 of NZ_CP012678.1, read as the reverse complement.
TAATGTGAGCACTGATTATTTTCTATCCTAATAAACACGTCGTCATTAACCTCTATTCTAGCGCTGTAGAAAATACTGATTGAATTATAAAGCTGAAAGCAACTTTTGGAATATAATATGGCGCTGACTTTAGAATTACCTCCTACTGCTGATTTTAATATTGATAATCAACTTATTACTATTGCTGCTTTTGATGCTACTGAAGAAAAGCAGAGTCTACATCAGCAAGCCGTAAATATTATTGCGTCTGGACCGTCGACTGCCAACTTATCGTTCTCAGAGCTGCAAGACATACCCACTATTTTCGTGAATGGTAGTATTAGTCTTATTGAACATCATCATTTCACTCATGTGGTTGGCTATGTCATTAGTGATGCACGATTTATTCATCATCAACCCGATATCTTACAAAAATATTATACTGGTCAGCCTTTGTATGCGACCTTAGCCGTATTCGAAGCAATGGCAGTAACACACCCTCATATCATGCAAACTTACCATGATGCCATGCGTATTTTATATCCAGTAGATAGACCTTGGGGCGTCAAATCCAATAAGGCTTTATTTAGCAAGTTATCCTTTAAGAACAAATGGCTTAATAAGAAAAAACCCTTATCTTCTTTTGCCGATGACGCAAATTTTGTTATTGTTGATAATCAACCTGCCCCTATTGGGGTGTCTCTGAATCTTACTTATGGGTTTGTAGAAGCGGGAACCGTTGCCTATGTGGCAGCACAGCTGGCATTTGCCCGTCAAGCAAGCGCGATTCATCTTTATGGCATTGACTTACTCAATAGTAGTCAGCCACGATTTTATGAAAATGTAGACAATAGCGCGCCAAGTAGACTTGATAAAGCAATCAACGATCGTATCGTGCCATCGTTTAATTTATTGGGCAAAGTCTATAAAGAGCATGGCGTTACCGTTATTAATCATTCGCCAATCTCCAAAAATCTATTCGATAATCTTAATTGATAATCTTGATTGATAACCTTGATTAACGTCCTACTCTAATGCATGAACCTGACCAAACTGCAAATATTGACGCGCGACTCGATTAGGTAATAACTGCTGATTAAATGGAACTTGATACTCATCAAGATTATCTATTGCCTGATTGATTAGGGCTGCTAAGGCATTGATATCGCCTACAGGTATTAAATTTTTCTCAGGTAATAACTCTCGTGGACCAAACGGACAATCAGTACTGATAACAGGTACTTTTAACGCTTGTGCCTCAACAATAACATAGCCAAAACCTTCAAATGTAGAGGTAAGTACCAATAGTGCAGCGGCGGCAATGAGTGGATAAGGGTTTGCCTGAAATCCTAAAAATTTTACACGGTCACTAATATTCAGCTCAATAGCTAATTGCTTCATTTCAGCTTCAAGACTACCCTTACCCACCAACACCAAAGGTAGTTTTTGATTTGTTTTAGCGTATGCTTGTAACAAGTCACGATGATTTTTCATCGTATCAAATGATCCAACATGGATCAGATACTCATTAATCGTCAAACCAAACTGTTCGATTACTAACGGTTGAGCGGCTGCTTTTCTAATCTCATCGACATCACATGGATTATAAATCGTTGTGGTTCTATTAAGGTTATTACCGATAAGCTCCAAAAGATCCTGACGTGCACCTTCACTGACACAGCTGCAAGGATGAGCGCCATATACCATTTTTAAATGGGCAATAGTTTGATTAGGTTTAGATAATAACTTTTCTTGAAATTGCTTAGACAATGCGGTGTGCAGGACATTCACAATATTTGGCAGCTGGCTATAGGCCATAATCCAGTTTACTTTATAGATATTCGCCAAAATTAAATCAGGCGTTCCTATATTGTTAAACACATAATCGTCAATACGCTCTGCTACCTTCTTATACGCGGCAGCTTGCTCGGTTTCTGTGTCTAGTAGCGGAGCACTATAAGCCACGACATGGTACTTAACACGGATATCTAACGCCATATCCTCTGATACCTCTAAACAAAGTACATGCACGTCATAGTTCATCTCAATATATGCACGCGCCAATGTCGTGACCATGCGCTCAGCACCGCGACCTTCTAATGCTTTTAATATCAGTAAAACAATGGATCTGGTCATGGTATTTGCATTTATTTGATAATAATATATCGATATTAACGTTTTAGATATGTTAGTGTTACATAATAATTTACATTTCTAATATAGATATATTTTTGAGTAATATTAAACATGATTACAAAAGATTCTACAAAAAAAATTGTTATAGCAATATCTTGTTTACGTATTGGCGGTGCCGAACAGTTTGTGATTACTCTAGCAAAAAGCTTGAAACATTCGGGACATGATGTCCATATTTTGTTATTAGACAATTTTATCGAGCTGCCTATACCTAAAGATATACCGATACATATATTCCCATATGACATTTATCGCAAAATTCCAAGATTTATGCGCAAAAAAATTATCGCAAAAGCGATCGACAACCTTATTCTAAAAAATATTGGAAAGCCTGATTTAGTACTTTCTAATCTAAAGTCTATGGATCAATTTTTAGCATACAGTCAACTAGAACATGTTTATTTGGTAGTTCATAATACTTTATCTAAGTTGCATAGTCTTTCATCACGTTCATTAAAGCAATTAAAAGAGACTTATTTAGCAAAGCCTTGCATTGGCGTTAGCAATGGAGTCACTATAGATCTGCCTATATTACTTGAACGTCCGATGAACATCACCACAATTTATGACCCCGTTGATATCCAAAAAGCTGAAGATTTAGCTTGTGACTTTATACCGCCTTATCAAGACTATTTAGTAAATGTTAGTACATTTAAAATGGCAAAGCGTCACGACATCCTAATCGCAGCTTATGCAAAAAGCACTCTTGACTGCCCACTAGTATTGGTAGGAGATGGTGTAGAACGCGAGACATGCGAACATCTGGCGTTACAATTAGGAGTATCAGATCGGGTACACTTCGTTGGAATGACTACCAACCCTTACCCATATATCAAATATGCAACCGCAATGGTAATATCTTCAGATTTCGAAGGCTTAAATATTGCTATGCTTGAAGCAATATCATTATATACGCCAGTTATTAGTACTGCGTGCCCTTCAGGACCTCCTGAGGTATTACCAGCCCATCATCTAGTACCTGTTGGTGATATTAAAGCCTTGGCGAAAAAGATGCAGCAAGTGGTATCGAGCCCTGAAAAGTTTATGATGCCACTAGCAAAAAAATTTCATCCTGAGTATGCCGCTAATCAATATTTAGCACTCATTAATAATCATAAAAACAGTAGCATTTGATAAATAGATAGCTGGCTTATTGTGGGAAATTTATTTTTCGCTTTTTATAACCCTTCATGATTAACCATCCTGTATAGCCTATACGTTTTGGTGATAACTGCGCAAACACTCTTATTAACTCTATACTGACTTTCTCAAATCCAGAAGGTTTTTGTTTGGCTATCACCACCTTACGCGCATCTTCTAGTACGCTGCCAAAACGTACAGAATCTCTATTATATATTTTATCTTGAATACATAGTGCTGGAAATGTTTGATGGACACTGCTATTTTTTTGTTCGATTAATCTGTCGAACATAATATGATCAACGGGTCGATCTATGCCAAGTTTTTCTGTCATCGCTAACAGTTTCTTCGCACCTTGCTGACTAATAATATATCCAGCCATACACATATGACGGCACAGCATATGCCCTAATACTAAGCTCACCCCTTTATTAATTACTACTCGTTCGTACATAGTTTCAAGCTTAATTACATCAAATTTTTTAGGCAGCCATTCGAATTGTTTTAACAACACTGTAGCACTTTTAGAAAAGTGAATATCGTCTTCAAAAACAATCAAGTATGGTATGTTCTTATTAATGACGTGCTGCCATAGGCAGTAATGACTCAGATAACAAGCGACCTCTCCTGCTGATAGTTTTTCGCTGGTCACTAGTAAGTTATATTTTTCTAGCGTATCAGTTGCTTGTTAATGGCATCAAAATAATTAAAATCGAGATGATGATCCTCAAATAAACAGTCAATATGCTTCCTACGGGTATATTCATCGACTAAACTGACCACGGCTATGTGCTTCACATTAAAGAACCTTTTTATTTAAGCTAAAATACTTAGTCATGTACTTTTGAACTGATAAATATCATTTAAGAAACAGAGTTCATAAAGTCGATATGTTTTTTGGCAATCTGATGCGGCAGATACGCTGCATCAAATGGTACAGAAAACTGCTCTGGATTTTGGATCGCTTGTGACATTTTTTTAGCAATGGCGTCAATATTACCTACAGGCATCAAATTATTTTCTGGTAACATCTCTTTAGGACCTGATTGGCAATCAGTACTAATCACAGGGGTTCCTATCGCTAATGCTTCTAATATAACCATGGGTAGCCCTTCCTGACTTGATGTCAGGATTTTGAATTTAGCATGCTTCATATAGGGATAAGCGTTTTTTTGAAATCCTAATAAAAAAACTTTTTCAGCCAAACCAAGGTCAATAATTAACTTTTCTATTTCACTTTGAAGTTTTCCCTGACCTAATAATAGTAAAGGTAAGGACCGATTAGTTTTAGCATATGCCCTTAATAAAACATTATGACACTTTACTGCTTTAAAACTACCAACGTGAATCATATAGTTATTATATTTGGGTACGAACGCTGTAGACAGTTGCTGAATTTCAGATTGATCTATAGGGTTATGAATCGTAGTAATTGGAGTAATTGCACCAAGACTCTCAATAAAATCTCGTTTTACACCATCACTCACACAGACACATGGGTGGTTAGAATAAGTATTTATCAGCTTATTTCTTACGTGATTTATATTTTTCACACTATTAAATTTATATTCTAATGATATTGTATTATGAATAATATGAGTAATATTAGGAAGGCTGCTATAAGCAACTACACTATCTGAGCGTTGTAGATTAGACAAAATAATATCAGGTTGTCCTATTTTCTCTAAAATATATCTATCTAACTTACGTGCAAATAATTTATGTCTTAGTTGCTCACTAGGAATAAGCTTATACGGTTTAAATTTTATTAAATGATAGTTTAATCTTGGATTTAAATCATATTCTACTAGCGGTTTAAATCTTATAATATGTACCTGATAGCCGATTTCATGAAATCCTTGACCTAAACTTAATACAGAGCGCTCTGCACCACCCCCTTGTAAACAGTTGATAATCAGTACAACTATGTTTTTACGCTGGCTCATATATAGCAACTCGTTTAGTAATTTCGAGCATTATACAACGTCTAGTACGGTTATTATAGCTTTCACCATATTTCCTCATAGTATATGATAGTCTTCGCTTACTCGACTGCATTCGCAAGTTGAGTGAGTTTATTATTATTAATGTATAGGGTTGATATGACGAAAGAGCGACTTCACAAGCCAAATGAACTTAAAAAAACATGGCAAGGCTTTTTTTTATTATTAGTCGGTTATTTCATTATTTGGTCTATCGCGCCAGCCTTCCTCGCCAGTAGCGTACCGTTCGATGTCAGCGAAGGCATCAATTGGGGTAACGAATGGCAATGGGGTTATTATAAACACCCCCCGTTATCATCATGGATATTATACAGTTTTTATAAGTTGTTTGGGCATATTGGACCTTATTTGCTCAGCCAATTGTATGTGCTGCTAACACTGTTTTTGGTATATAAACTGGGTAAACAAGTCTGGTCACCAGCAACTGGGCTTTTAGGTAGTGGATTAACCTTAGCTGTTGTTTACTATACCTACCCTAGTCTTGAATTTAACCATAACGTTGCGCAATTTCCTATTTGGGCGGGACTGTATCTAGCATTTTATCAAGCGCTAACCCGTAATCGACTGACTGATTGGCTACTACTGGGAGTCGTTGGCGGTCTTGGTATGTTGACCAAATACAGTGTGATATTCTTGCTGCTACCCATGGCGCTGTATTTATTGTTACCAAAGCAATGGTCACTGCTAAAAACCCCCAATCCTTGGATTGCTGCCTTTGTGATGTTAGCAGTATTTTCACCGCATCTATATTGGCTTGTACAACATGATTGGCTGCCGTTTGGGTATGCTAGTGGACGTTCAGATGAGGCGCTTGCTGCGACCGATGTTATCCAGCGTCACTTTACTTGGGTAAGCTTTCTGCTTGCGCAGCTGGTCGCCCATATTCCACTACTATTACTATTAGCCTTTAATCGTAAGCGTTTAGTTGGTGCCTCTGCTTATAAGCATAATTTACCAGCAGGAGCATCACTCTTATGGTATCTTTGGGCAGCGCCAATACTGGTGCTCATCGTGCTAAGCTTAGTATTCGGTATCGGTCTGCGCGATATGTGGGGTATGCCCATGTGGGCGTTGTCAGGCTTATTAGCAGCATCATTTATCGTACCCGCTACGCAAGCATTAACTGCTATTAAAGTACGGAAGGCGCTTGTTATTTGGCTCACGCTCGCAACAGTATTAATGATCGTTTATGTGGGTTTTGGCGATAAAATACGTCATAAGCCCTCGCGAATGAACTGGCCAGAACAAGCCTTAGCAACACAGGCTCAAGATACGTGGCAAACGCTGAGCAGTTGTCCGCTTGATAGTGTGTCAGGCGATCGCTGGCTTGGTGCATTAGTCGCGATGAATAGTGGCTTTCCATCACAAATGATTTCAGGACCTGCTAGCCATTCACCGTGGATGAGTGCTGAACGCCTTCAACAACAGGGTACTTTAGTCATGTGGCAAGACGATGGTGATGATATCGTACTGCCTTTGCTCGATGAGATAGCGGTAGTAAATGACCCTACAGCCAGCCATAAAACCACGTCCAATCTATTAATAAAACAGCAAGGTCAATGGCAGATTAAATGGTCAGATACCAATGCCACTGAGCCGCTAACAGTAAACTGGATCGCTTATGTGCCAAGCCATTGCCTTTCGGTCAACCCACGCTGATGAGTGTACTCATGCCTGAAAATTATCTTTGTGTTCCTTATTTATCTATTATCATGCCCGCGTATAATGATGCAGAGGCATTACAGATATTTTTACCAAAAGTATTTGAATTTACTGCAACATTGCAAGCACCGATACATAATGCAGCAATAGGTAAACGTGATGTAGAGACACAAGTTGCAAGCTGCGAGATTATTATTGTTGACGATGGCAGCGATGATGATTTAATAAGTGTGGTCAATACCTTAATACCTACCCTTCCCACAAATACAGCATTGCATTTGGTACGGTTATCGCGTAACTTTGGTAAAGAACCTGCACTCAGTGCCGGACTTGCCAAAGCACAAGGCGAGCTTGTGGCGATGATTGATGCCGACGGTCAACACCCTTTACCAGTATTGGCACAAATGCTGAGTATGATTGAACAATCAGATATCGATATGGTCGCAGGTATTCAAGCCAATCGCCCACATGAGAGTCGATTGGCAAAAACCTTCAAAGCCAGTTTTTACCACTTTATTCAAGACAGTCAGCGTTATAAGATTCGCCCGAATGCTGGTGATTTTCGAGTGATGAATCGTAAAGTAGTTCAAGCGTTACGGGCGCTACCTGAACGTCAACGCTTTATGAAAGGGTTGTATGCTTGGGTAGGTTTTAATACCGTCTATTTACCTTTTACCGCAGATCATCGGGACACGGGCGAGAGCAAGTTTAATTTTGGTAGCCTTTTTGAATTAGCCCTAGTGGGCATCACCTCTTTTTCACACAAGCCGTTACGCTTGATATCGCGAATAGGGTTTGTCGTTTCTGCCTTAGCATTTTTATATGGTTTATATATCGTTATTGAAACCTTATTATTCGGCAGTGATGTGGCGGGTTGGGCAACGGTTGCCGCTGGTATTATGTTCTCAACGGGTATTCAGCTGGTCTGCATCGGTGTCATTGGCGAATATGTCGGTCGGCTATACGAAGAAGTCAAACAGCGTCCGCTTTACCTGATTGATGAGATTATCAGTAGTGAAAATGTGGCTGACCAGCTTATCGTTAATGACGTTGTTAATGATGTTATTAATCATAGTATTTATAAACAAACCGAATTCACTACTCATGAATAAGGCGGCAACGATCATATCGTCATCACAGCAAGCGTTATGGTTTTTAATAGTGGGTGCAAGCGCAGCATTAGTACATTTTCTGGTATTAATTAGTATTGTCAATTTCACTGCTATGAGCCCCGCTTGGGCAAACGTTTTTGCTTTTTTAGTGGCGTTTGTGGTGAGCTTTACAGGTCATTTTTATCTGACCTTTCGTCAAAAAACAGTTCCTATTATTAATAACAATTATCCTCAAAATACAGTCAGCACTTATCATTCTACAAAAAGAGATACGCTAAACGCTTCGATGCCAAGTACTTCGATGCTAAGTACGTTGATAAAGTGGTTTGCCAGTTCTGCTGCTGGATTTATGGCGAATCAAGGCTTATTTGTACTAGGGCTTGACTGGTTTGGCGAGCGATACTATATGCTGATATGGTTAGTAGTGACCGGTGTTATTACTGTTATGACTTTTGTATTAGGTAAACTTTGGGCATTTAAATCATGATTAATATAAAAAATAAAGCTTCTCAGAATAAAAACTTTCAGAAAGATACCTCTCAGTCATCGAATACGGCACGTGCCATCATTATTAATGTTGATGATTTAGGCTTGTCGAGCGCAGTAAACGATGCCGTTATTCGTCTTGCGGAGCGCGGGCGCATTGGCGCAAGTAGTTATATGGTAGGCGGGCAGATTACAGATAGTGATATCAGTACGCTGACCGACTTAAAGGTTGATATTGGTCTACATCTAGACTTGACGGGTGTGTTTCCTTCAGCATTACGTGGTTCCTTAAAATCGCTGGTGATAAGCAGTTATCTACGACGCCTTAATGCCACACAGGTATCTGATATCATTCGTCGCCAGCTTGATGGGTTTGAAGATACTTTCGGGCGCTCGCCCGTCTTCGTTGACGGTCATCAACATATTCATCAGTTCCCCATCATTCGTCAAAGTCTGATTAAAGAACTCAGCGCCCGTTATAGCGAAGAAGCGCAACACTCAATCAGCGCACGCACAACCACACCATTAGTTAATGATCTCAAATCTTGGATTATTTATGGTCTTGGCGGTCATGCTTGGCGCAAATTGTGTGCAGAAAGTCATATTACGACTAACGATTATTTTGGCGGCGTATATGGCTTTGATGCTGATTTTCAACAGCTTGCTGCCCTATGGGAAAGTTGGCTAACCAACGCTCCACGCACACCATACTTAGCACCTGCAATGCTTACACCGACCTTTGGTATTGAAGCATTAGGTACTTATGCTCAATATGGCTCAACGACCCCGCCCATACATTCCGTACCTAATGCCTTGCCAAGTCATTTAACCACGACGCTTATTATGTGTCATCCTGCCGTCCCTGCGACCAACTGGCAAGATGATATCAAGGCGGCACGTGAACGAGAGTATGAGTGGTTGATGAGTCATAAATTTGAGCAATTATTGGAAGAATATGACGTTAGACTGATACGTTGGTCGGATATAGTGTCATAGGCAAATACTGGGTTAATTAATTATTTAGAATTGTTTACATCTTATACTCTCACATAATATGACACGCAGAAAAAAGCCAAGACCTATATGCAGTCTTGGCTTTTTATCATATTCATATAATTTGGATAAAGCTTAATCAATAAGGCTTAGTCAATAAAGCTTAACCAATCTATATATTGCTCATTGCGACCATGAACCACATCAAAATATAAGGTTTGCAATTTTTCCGTTAGCTCACCGCGACCACCGTTACCAATCACTCGATCATCATATTCACGAATAGGGGTGACTTCAGCCGCCGTACCCGTCATGAAAATCTCATCTGCTAAGTAAAACTCATCACGAGTAATACGGCGCTCAATAACCTTGATACCTAAATCATTAGCAAACTGAATGATGGTACGACGCGTGATACCGTCCAATGCGCCACCGGCTAAATCTGGCGTATGCAACACGCCATCTTTGACTAAGAATAAATTCTCGCCTGCACCTTGGCAAACAAAGCCTTGTGGATCCATTAAGATGGCTTCATCGTAGCCACTACGCGTGACTTCTTGGTTTGCCATGATGGAAACAGGATAGTTACTTGACGCTTTTGCTTTGCACATGGTCACGTTGGGCATATGATGGGTATACGATGAGGTTTTGACACGAATACCATTTTTGATACCTTCATCACCAAGATATGCACCCCAATGCCAAGCACCAACCATGGCATTAATGCTGTTATCACGTGACGATAAGCCAAGCTTTTCTGCACCAATCCAAATCAATGGACGAATATAAGCTTCTGCTAAATTGTTTTGTTTGACCACATCTTTTTGCGCTTGCTCAAGGGTTGCGGCATCAAATGGCACGTCTAATTGGAAAATTTTAGCAGAACCTAGCAAACGTTCAGTATGGTCTTTTAGACGGAAAATCGCGGTACGTTTATCATCGGTTTGATATGCGCGCACGCCTTCAAAGACTGCTATGCCATAATGTAAGCTGTGGGTAAATATATGAACTTTGGCATCTGGCTGATTGATCATCGTGCCATTCATCCAAAGCTTGCCGTCTTCTTTTGACATATCCATTCAATAATCCTTATGCTAGCGCTGGTGTCTAACTTTTTTGTTGAGTAAATAAATTAACATTGTATTGTTGTCGCATACTGTCAAATGTAGAGGTTTCATAAGCCGTTATAAGCCGTTTTAAACCATCATTACCATCATTTTAAACAGTCATTGTTACCATCTTTTTATGGGGTGCGGACGATTATATCACTGGCAGCCAAGCTAAATGAAATCTTTTAGTTTGCTGCTGGTTGGCTTTTATTTATAGTCTATTTTTTAAAATTAATATTATAGGTCAAGATAAGTCTAATTTAAGGTTCGACAGATTCTCCGCCCATTAGATGCTGCCACTGTGATTGAACCAGTGCCCGCGTCTCGTGCCATAATGCCTCGTCTACTAATAACGACTGTTCCGCCAATGCCAATTGATGACTAGCGGCACGTATACGCAGATAAGCATCGGTTAAGTCCTGACACACTTGCACTTCCCAAATACCAAGTAATGCCACTTCTTCAAAAATCCGGACGTTATCACTCCACTTAGTCAAACTGGGATACTGATGGGAATAGGCGAGAACGGCAAATTGTGCCAAAAACTCAATATCGACAATACCGCCTGCATCTTGTTTCAGATCAAAATTGCCGTCTTGCTGTTTACGTTGGCTACTACCCAGATGTTTTTGCATTTTAAGACGCATACTGGTTACTTCGATGCGCACTTGCTCAATGGTGCGCGGTAGCGCTAATACAGTTCGGCGAATGGCACAAAAACGCGCAGTCACGCGTTTATCACCACAGATGGCGCGCGCTCGAACAAGGGCTTGATGTTCCCATGACCATGCTTTTTCACGTTGATAGGTTTCAAAAGCGTGGCAAGACACGACCATCATGCCCGCATTACCAGAGGGACGCAGACGCATATCAATCTCATAAGCGCGACCGTCACGAGTTTGGGTGTTGAGATAGGTCATGAGCTTTTGCGCCAAACGAGCGGCAAACTTCATACCACTGACTGACGTTTCACCCGTCGTCATACCCTGCTCTTTTATTTTATGCAAAAACACCAAATCTAAATCAGAAGCATACGATAGTTCAAGTCCACCCAGTTTGCCATAACCAATGATAGCAAAGCCGCAATCCACTTCCGTGACTGGATCACCATCTTGCCCAATAGGATAGCCATAACGCTTCACCAACTCAGCAAAAGCGCGTTCAAGCGCTGCCTCCAATACCACCTCAGCAATATAGGTCAACGAATCAGAGACTTTCATGATTGGGCGCTCAGCCAGCACGTCACTAGCCGCGACTGCCAATACTTGATTTTTTTTAAACAATCTTAGTACACTGAGCAATTCTTCCTCGTCATCTGGCTCAACACGTAATAGCTGTTGACGCAGAATATCACGCAGCTCAGGCTTATCCGGTAAATGGCGATAGCGCTGCTGTAAAAAAGTATCGAGCAATACCGGATAACGTGCCAGCTCATGAGCAATCCAAGGACTGGCGGACAGCATAGGAATCAGCTCAACGGTGGCATTAGGATTTTCTGCAATCATGACCAAATAAATAGAACGACGACATATTGCCTCAAGTAGTGCAATCAGACGCGGTAACGCCGCATTCGCCAATTGTTGCTGTTCCTGATGCGCCAGTAACGCGTGGATAATGACCGGATAGACATTATCTAACCGCTCTCGGGCTTCCTTACTGAGGTTCGCCACCATTTTCGATTGCCAAAAAGCCTGTAGTTGGGCACGGCTTTCTTCACTCAAAACGGTATCAAGCTGAACAATTTGCTCCTCAAGATTAGTCGGATCCAGCGTGACACTGTCTTGTGCGGGTATTTGCCGTTCGGTGACCATACGCTCAAACGGTACATTCACATTTTCTCGATGACCATTCAACGTGACTAGCAGCGCGTCCCAATCATCAAATCCAAGGGTAAGCGCTAAATTGTGCTGCCAATAGGAATCATGAGGCAAACGCTGAGTTTGTTGATCATTAATTGCTTGGATAGCATGTTCAAGTCGGCGTAAAAACCGATAAGCCGCTTGCAGGTTTTCATAAGTCGGACGGTCTAAATACTCAAGTAGGTATAATTCATGCATCGCTTGCAGGCAAGGTTTGATTTGTAGCTGCGGATGCCGTCCACCATAAATCAGCTGAAAGGCTTGCACAATAAACTCAATATCGCGAATACCGCCTGCACCTAGTTTGATATTATCCAAATCTTCACGCTGTGCCACTTGATTTTGAATCAGTGACTTCATCTCACGCAAGGCTGAAAAAGCACTATAATCCACGTAATAACGAAACACGAATGGCTTAATAAGTGCCTGCAATTCATCATAAAACGGCGGATTAATCTGTCCAACCACCCGCGCTTTTAACCATGCAAAACGCTCCCACGCGCGTCCATGATTGCTAAAATACTTTTGCAACGCGGATAAATGAATCGCTAAATCACTGCCATCACCCCACGGGCGCAGGCGCATATCTACCCGAAATACAAATCCATCGGCGGTACAGTTATCGAGCAGCTTAATAATGCCTTGACCAAGACGCGTCATAAAACGCTTATTATCAATACTACGCGTGCCCTTCGCCTTATCACCATCCGTCTGACCACGCGCTTGATGCACAAATATCAAATCAATATCACTGGATAAATTCAGCTCATGAGCGCCAAGCTTACCCATCGCCATAATCGCCATATCATCTGTATGCTGCACTCCTTTTGCATCTATAAAAGTGGGTTGACCATATTGAGACACCAGATGCTGATAGGTATAATGCTTAGCAAATAAAATACAGCCATCCGCAAACTCAGACAGCTCATCGGTTAACTGCTCAAGCGCAATCAGTCCTAGCGCATCTTGCCAAATCCAACGCATCATCAACAGCATACGCAGATGACGCAACCCACTCATCACCTTGATTTCATCTGCAAGTTGATAATTTTCATCCAATGTATAATCTTGAATAAGATCATCAATCTGCTGGCGAGTTAAGGTCTGAGCCAATGGATAACTGCGCAGAAATGTCTGACATGAAATCGTTCTACGCTCCCATATTTGATACGCAAATTCACTGGCAGTCTGCAAAACTTGTAATTGCACGGTCGTAGGCTGGTAGCTTGCGCTATTGAGCATCGTGGAGGGCTGAACTGGTGACATAATAATAAAACTCCTTACAGCATATATTGACTAGGCTAGCTAAATTTCACCGTCTTATTTATAGTTTTTTAGAGACGAACACAGTTTTTTTAAGAGACATAGTGCATACAACGACACTGGACTGAAACATAATCATACTTAACTTAAACGTTTGGCTCACCCCAACTTAGCGTATTACCGATACAATTTATCTCCAGTCAACAATACCTTCTGCGCACAGCTAAACTATCAAGGCAATAATTACCAAGATAAGCATAAGACAATCTGTGTCAGAATCATTCAACACCGCGCGCTTTATAGTAGCATGGAACACTTAGACATCAATGGCAGCGACGACATGAAATGATAGCGACGACACGTATATCGGCGACATCGTAGCCATCATCCTATTTGCAGTCCAAAAATTTATTCAAAAAAGCCGTTTGATAAAATTTTAATAAAAGTCTTTAAAGTTCATATCTTTTTATAATGACTAACTCTTTAGCATTAATGTCACTGCTTACTACAAATCGCCAATCCATAAAAAAGGTCATTAACAATGCATAATCAAGAACAAAATCAAGAACAAAACCAAGAAATCGTACTGGCTAAGCATCCGTCAGGCACAGTAAAAGCAGATACCTTTAAATTCAATACTATCGATATGCCCCAGTGCCAAGATAATGAAGTATTAATCAAAAGCCTTTATATCTCAGTCGACCCCGGTATGCGCGGCTTTATGGATAAAGGCGATGACGATGCGGCTGGCAATAAATTTAAACTCAACAAACCTATTACCAGTAGAACGGTTGCGCAGGTTATCGACAGCAAAAGTCAGGATTTTAAACAAGGCGATATTGTACACGGTCGCTTTGCTTGGCAAAAATACCAAAGCGTGAGTACAGACCATATCGCAAAAGTAGACCCTACTCTTGCGCCTATTTCTACCGCCGTCAGTATGCTTGGCATACCGGGTTTAGCCGCCTATTTTGGCATGATAAACATCGGTCAACCAAAAAAAGGCGACACGGTCGTCGTCTCCGGTGCTGCTGGCGCGGTAGGCAGTATTGCTGCCCAAATTGCTCGAATTAAAGGCTGTAGAGTGGTCGGTATTGCAGGCACACCGCAAAAAATTGATTATCTAGAGCAAGATTTAGGTCTAGATAAAGGCATTAATTATAAACAAACTGACGATATGACCGCAGCGATAAAAGCGGCATGCCCTAATGGCGTTGATGTATTTTTTGATAATGTCGGCGGCGAGCTGTTCGATGCCGTCTTTGCCAATATCAATGAACACGCACGCATTGCTATTTGTGGTCAAATCGCCGATTATAATGCAAAAAACCCACCACAAGGTCCAAGACCGATGCACATGCTCATCAAAAAAAGCGCGCGCATGGAAGGCTTTGTGGCTTATGATTTTATGGAAGAATTTAATGATGCCAAAAAACAAATTGGCGAATGGTACAACGATGGTAAGATAACCTATAAAGAACACCTTATCGAGGGTTTTGAACATATCCCTGCTGCCTTTATCGGCTTGTTTTCAGGCGAAAATATTGGCAAGCAAATGGTCAAGGTTGCAGATATTGAAGAATTTTAAGTCTATAACCATCTTTGATTATAATAATGATAATTAATATTCAATAACTTGTGATACCACACTTATGACTACTGTGACTACAGCCACCACCCCACTGCTACTGATTACTGCTGACCCTAGCCATCCGCTTGCGCATTTAGCATTGCGCTACGCTAAGGCATTGCTTGAGCAAGCCAAAGATACTGCTAATTCTACTGATATCGCTGATTCTGAGCTTAATCAGCCGCCCTTAAATGTATTTTTTTATGCGGATGCGGCACATACTGCAAACCGACTACGTTGGCAGTCAGCTGAGCAGTTTAATTTAACCCAAGCATGGCAAACATTAGCTACGCAATATCAGTTACCGCTGCCTGTTTGTGTCAGTACAGCACTCAGTCGCGGTATTAGCGATACTGACAATAGTGAACGTCATCAACTAGACGGTGATAATGTTGCTACTGGATTTCATCTTGTTGGGCTAAGCGAACTTGCCATGATGATGCAAAGTAACTGCCGCCTGATACAGTTTTAACACGTGTACATTGAGGACAACAAATGAAATTACTGATTCAATTGCGCACGCCTACTGAGATGGCAAGTTATGAGGGTTGCGCCCTCGCTTTGACATTGGCGACCTTTGGACATGAGGTACAGCTGTATTTAGATGCGCCTGTTTTTGGTTTATTAATGCAACCCAAATCCCGTTTGCATGGCATGATTCAATCCCTTGAACTGTATGATATGCCTGCCGCGTGGTTGCCTGATGACGTATTCAGTGGTTGGATAACCGGAATGCTACCCAATGATTTAGCGGCACAGCTCACCTTTATACCTGAAGTCGTTAACTCACAAGATTTTGAGCAAATTCTCACTTTTTAAACTGCTTATTATAGCTAAACCTTCTTATTCAATATGGCAACCAACGGACATTCGTTATGGCAACCTTATATCAATTACACAGCTCAATGGATACGCTCAGACGCAGTACAACTGAGATGGCGTTAACGTGGCGCGCGGGCGATAGTATCGTTTTATTAGGCACAACGGTGGCATTTATAGATTGGCTCAATGCGTATGTCGAAGATGGTGATATACAAGGTATCGCTAGTATTTATGCACTCTCCGACGATGTTGCGCAGCTCAGTGCCAATACAGCCACACAGCTGAATCTCGATAAAAAATTGACCAAATTATTAACGGATAATGAATGGGTACAGCTCACGCAAGACCCTCAGTTTGATAAAGTGGTGACGATTGCCTTATGACCATTGCAATCAAGCCCCATATCATGACTGCTAACGTCGCATTGGATCAGGACGGTCATCTTTATGACCATAGTATTTGGACACCAGAACTGGCGCAACACCTTGCGGATACCCTCGAGGTTGATTTGAATGCTGAACATTTAGAGATTCTGCTGCAAGTGCGGGCATTTTTTATTAAATTTAATCACGCGCCAGCGACGCGCCCACTGATTAAATGGTTACAACAAAACTTACCTGAGCACGATATTAGCAACCAAAAACTGCAACAGCTGTTCAATACGGGCTTGGTCGCGCGTCATGTCAACCGTTTGGCGGGATTACCAAAGCCACCGAACTGTTTATAGTCCGCTTGAAGTTTTACAAGCGTCAGTATGCTTTATCAAAAACATGGTTTATCAAAAAATCATTTGGCATCATAAACAGTCAGGTTCTCATAACCGACACTGCGACCTGCATCTCCACCAAAACCTTGCTGTCGCCATACTTCGTAGAGACATATTGCCACGCTATTAGATAAATTTAAGCTACGTGAGTCCGGTAACATCGGTAAGCGTAGCCAGTGGTTAGCGCCAATATCATCACGGATAGTATCTGGCAATCCTGCGGTTTCGGAACCAAAAACCAAGGCGACGTTACTAGCTCCATTTTTTGAAATGTTGTCTATATTATCAATTGTTTGAGTAGAGAAATCATAATCATAAAAAGGACGACTTAGCTTGGTGGTTAACGCAATAATCGTCTGACAATCTGCCGCCAGTAACGCAGACTTTGTCGCTGCCCAATCTTCATGAACTTGCAAATGCGCGTATTCATGATAATCTAGACCTGCTCGGCGCAGCTTTTTGTCATCCAGCTCAAAACCTAAAGGCTGTACTAAATGCAGTTGTGCGCCACTATTAGCACATAAACGAATGATATTACCCGTATTACTGGGCATCTTTGGTGCTACGAGCACAATATGAATGATCATGTTAATTCCGTAAAAATGAATAATTATCAATATTTAGGTTTCTACAACCTTTTAAGTCTACTATTTAATTAAGAGCAATTTAAGAGCAACGCTTTAAGAGAAAGGTTGGTGCAAAACCAGTGCTTAGTAGGATAGCTAGCTAACAGAGTTGTAAGACAGCTTATAGCTAAGCGTAATCAAAAGTTACACTTTACTGTCTATAGTTACATTTTAGTACTGGGTATATATTTTAACTTTCACTATGATATCTGCAAAGGATAACTAAAATATTAAGACAGAGCGACAATGCCATTATGAAATTTTTATCTGTGATTTTCTATCTGGTAGCGTCGCTTTAGCATTTTATCCTGTTTGCCATCAATGTTGCTCAAGCAGACTGCTTGACTTTATTGTGTTTACTTGTAAGAATCCATTTATTTTTGAGGACACTATTATGAAAAAAGTAATTATCGCATCTTTGGCGGCTATGTTTGTATTAACTGGTTGTAACACTTTTAAAGGTATCGGCAAAGACGTATCTAGCGCTGGTAATGCAGTAACCGGTACTGCTCAAGAAGTACAAAACAAAATCTAAGTTTTAATTAGATTTTATATTTAAGAGGCTTACCAAACGGTAGGCCTTTTTTTATACTTTGTATAAACTATCGTAATTTTATCCCTTTTAAGGACACTACTATGAAAAAAGTAATTATCGCATCTTTGACCGCTATGTTTGTACTAACTGGCTGCAACACGTTCGCAGGTCTAGGCCAAGACTTATCAATCGCTGGTAATGCTATAAGTAGTACTGCTCAAGAAGCTCAAGGAAACATTTGAGTTTTTATTAGCTGTTTCCTTGAAGAGGCTGACCCAACGGTAGGCCTTTTTTATTACTATTTATGATGATTTTTTATACGTCATAAAAATGCTCGTAATATCTGATTTAGATAACGCTGTCCTAGTTTAGTAGGCCGTAGAGTGTCTTTACTATCTATCAGCAAACCTTTATTAATTAATTCGGTTATTTCAGTGGCAATACTGTCGTACGTCAGCCCCGTTCGCGCTTCAAATAAGGTCCACGCGACCCCATCATGTAAACGCAAGACATTGAGCATAAACTCACTAACCAATTCATCACTTGCAATGGCTTGCCAGCCAACCATTTTTGGCGCAGTTGGCATCGTATTGGTATCGGCATAAGTAACATAATCTTTTGGCAGACGCGACTTGCTAAAACGATAGATACCTGCTGCCGACAGCAATTCATTATCTGCTAGATTACTTAATACATTTTTACCAATGCTTATCTTGCCGTGAGCGCCCGCACCAATCGCTAAATAATCACCAAATTGCCAATAATTCACATTATGGCGACACGGCATATCGGATGCGCCTGTCCATGCTGACACTTCATAATTATCATAGCCCAAACGCTGAAGTAACGTCTGACCTGCCTGCTCGATATCAGCCAAGCTATCCTCATCAGGTAAAATAGGCTGACTGCGATAAAATACGGTATTGGGCTCAATCGTTAGCTGATACCAAGATATATGGGTTGCGCCTGCATCGTGTGCCAACTGAATATCGTGCATGGCTTCAGGCAACGTCTGCTGCGGTAAACCGTGCATCAAATCGACATTGACGCGCTCAAATCCAGCCGCACGCGCCGCTTTAATGGCGGTTATAGCTTGCTCAGGATTATGAATACGCCCAAGCGTTTGCAATTTATCAACATCAAAACTCTGCACACCAATAGACAAACGATTGATACCGACCTCTAGATATTCGGCAAATGGCGCATGTTCCAATGTCCCAGGGTTGGCTTCCATCGTAATTTCAATATTGGCAGCAAAATTAAAAATCGAGCGCAACTCTGAAAATAAGCGCCGATATTGTACGATAGGTAACAATGATGGCGTGCCACCGCCAATAAATATCGAGCTAATCTCTCGCCCTTGCGTTAGCGGCTGCTGCATACGGGCATCTAATAATAACGCGTCGACATAATCATCATACATCGATAGTGATATATCAGCGCCCAGCTCATGCGAGTTAAAATCACAGTAAGGACACTTTTTTACGCACCATGGAATATGAATATAAAGCGCTAGCGGAATACTCAATACCTCTAAGTTATTTGTATTGAGCATATTTTCCATGATAGGAAAATCGTGAACATTGTAATTATTCAAATTACGATTGTTAAAAAGGCTATCAGATTCATTTTCAGACATAAATGGGCTTATTTATCGATAAAGTGCTGTCATTAACAGCAGAAAGTAACGCTAGAATAACGGCTAAACCACTTAAAAAAAAGGGTAACTTAAAGAATAATACATCAATAACAAAACCAGTAACAAATGCTCATATTAACGGCTTACTCTTATAGGCAAAATAGCAGAGAACTGCCGTATAAATCACTATCGTATAACATGATAAACAATTAAAAAAAGGATAAAAATAATGGCGTATTGGCTGATAAAATCTAATCCAAAATGTTTTAGCATAAACGATTTAGAGTGTTTAGGAACAGAGATGTGGGATGGCGTACGAAATTATCGTGCTCGTAACTTTATGCGCGATGATATGAAGGTTGGTGATCGCGCCTTTTTTTATCACTCAAGTGCTAAACCATCAGGCGTGGCGGGTATTGTGACCATTACTAAAGCTGGCTATCCTGATTCAACCCAATTTCACCCTGAGCATCGACATTTTGATCCTATCGCCACCATCGAGGCACCGCGTTGGTATATGGTAGATGTTACTTTTGAGCAAGCCTTTACGGATATTTTGCCATTAGCAGAGCTCAAATTCTTGCCTTCCCTTGAAGACTCGTTATTACTAAGAAAAGGCTGTGAGCAATTAACCATTATTCCGCTTGAGCCTAAGCACTGGTTTGCAATTATGGATATGGCAGAAGAATTAGGGTTGGTAGGAAATTCGATGGATGACGAGGAAATAATATAAAAATGGCAATGGCAGCCCAATAATAGTGTTGATAGCTTAACGCAAAAGTAACATTAATAAAAAAACGTCAATGCGATTTCATATACTAAACCATGACTCATGCGTGTGCGCCTTGTTGAAAGCGTTGACATCAGGACTCGGTTTCTTTACCATCCTCTCTACCTTTAACCTGTCCATTCATTGACTGAATTGACGGGTTATTTTTATTTCAGTGTCCGGATTTTATCTTTTGAATTCTAGTGGTGCTCGCGATGTTAATGCCTGTGTGCCATTTCTTAGCGTATATCACCATTTACTATCGCTTTGTCTAAATATAACTGCTCGCACTATTTTTTACTGTTTTACTCTTACTTCGTTGATGTGCGTATTTGTCCATCAGCAATAACCACCGTGAATAATGAAAAGTTGCTAACTATGGTTTCCCCGATTTCGTTTACAGATTTTAAAAGTTATAGCCTACGATTAGGTGTGCTCGCGCTACCTATCTTAGTGACTCAGTTTTGCCAAGCGGCACTGGGTGTCGTTGATGCCATCATGGCAGGTCAAGTCTCCGCGCTAGATTTAGCTGCTGTGGCGGTTGGTTCTGGTATTTGGTTGCCGCTGTTTTTATTAGCGACCGGTATTTTAATCGCTACCACACCATTAATTGGTGAGGCGATAGGTCAAAACAAACATGATCAAGTACCACATATTACGCAACAGTCTTTATGGACAGCAGCGGTGATTGGTATTATTGGTTTTGTGATTGTGAATCTAGCGCCAAATGTTCTTAGCTTGATGGGCGTCCCTGAGAATATTCAGCCTATCGCGACTCAATATTTATATGGGGTATCGTTTGGCTTCCCAGCGCTTGCCATATATGCGGTGCTACGCAGTTACTGCGAGGCACTTGCGCGACCCGAACCCGTTACAATTATCAGTATCATCGGCTTGCTCGCTGATATTCCACTGAATTACATTTTTATCCATGGTTTGTTTGGTATGCCTGAAATGGGCGGAGCAGGTTGTGGGGTGGCAACAGCGATAGTGTTATGGATAAATGTATTACTATTAGGCGCTTATACGACTTTTACAAAACGCCATCAATTTGCTAGTACCCGCTTTTTTTATAGCTTTACTGCACCCAATCGCGTGCAAATCAAAAAGCTATTGACGCTTGGCATACCTATCGGTATCTCCATCTTTTTTGAGGCGAGCTTATTTAGCTTAGGTGCGCTAGTGATTAGTCCATTAGGAGCATTGGCAACGGCATCGCATCAGGTGGCGCTATCAGTGACCTCACAGCTATTTATGATACCCATATCGGTGGCAATGGCGCTGACTATTATGGTATCTAACCGTTTTGGTGAAAAAAATCTTCTTGCTTTACGCCATGTGCAAGCCACTGGGCTGATTTGGACAGTACTAATTGCGATTGTTTCTATGGTTGGGATTTGGCTATTCAGACCACAATTGGCTATGGCTTTCACAGATAATGTAGAGGTGCGCGCGCAAGCCATGCACCTATTAATCTTTGCCCTTGCTTATCAGCTATTTGACGGTTGGCAGGTAAATATTGCGGGCATTTTGCGCGGGATGCAGGACACCACCGTCCCCATGTGGGTCACGCTATTTTGTTATTGGATTGTCGCCTTGCCACTTGGCATTTACTTAGTACGCCATACAGATGTGGGCGCACAAGGGTTTTGGATGGCATTAATCACTGGTCTATTCTTATCGTCTATCCTACTTACCCTACGCCTGCGTTATCAACAAAGACGCTTGCAAGCACAGTGGGGTTAGCGCGTTAGTCATTAATCTTTATCCAGTAAATAATAATTTTTAGTATAATTTTAAAACTTATTATCAACGAGTTAAAAAGCCGCTACGTATCTATCTATACGCAGCGGCTTTTATTATCGAAAAATCTATTATATTTCTATTCTATCCTTTTGCCCTTCTATTCTGCCCCTCTAGCGTAGTATCTAGTAACCAATGCTAGCGCTGCTCACCAACATAGACTATGATAAATAACTGCTCCTTTTATGAGTGGTACAATTGAGTAGTGCAATTTTTTAGCACTCTACACCGTGCAGATTTATCATGATATCTTTGCGCTAAAAGCCATTACATAAAAAATCAGTAAAAAACCAGTTTGATAAAGCCTTAATAAAAATATATTCACTAAAAAGTAGCTAATAATAAAGTGTGTCTTACTAATTCTCGCTTTAACGTTAAAAATATGTAAAAATCCCAGTTAACAACTGTACATTGATTGCTCATTGCCTCGAATCTAGGTATCATTAGTAATGAATGAGACAATATTTTGTTACACTATTTCCCCCTAAAATCTTAGTATAAGGTGTCATAAAAATTATGGATATTGAAAAAATACGCACTCTAGTAGCTCTTATGGAAGAAAACGAGCTGGTCAATCTAGAAATCAGTTCTGATGATGAGCATATTAGCCTAACCCGTCATTATGCTGCTCCTGCACCAACCATGATGGCTGCTCCTACTGCTGGCGCGGCACCTATCGCTACTGCACCTAAAGCGGCTGTAAAAGCTGGTAGCATTGAAACCTCACCAATGGTCGGCGTGTTTTATTCAGCTCCTACTCCTAATGACCCACCATTTGTTAAAGTCGGTCAAAAAGTACAAGCCGGTGATACCATTGGTATTATTGAAGCCATGAAAATCATGAACCCGCTTGAAGCAACTCAAAGTGGTGTCATTGACGAAATCTTAGTAGATAACTCTGAAGTGGTACAATTTGGTCAACCGGTAGTACGCTATAAAGCCTAACGGTATTTGCCCCACTTTATATGGTTATGATTGATACCTCTTTATGATGGTTACGACCTCAAATGCCATTGTATTCGCTACAACGGCATCATGAGTAACTCGTAAAGAGCTATTTAATTACTACCGTTTTGCTAAGGATGACTTCATGATAAAAAAACTGCTCATTGCCAATCGAGGCGAAATTGCCTTACGTATCGTTCGAGCTTGTAAAGCGCTTGGCATCGAAACTGTTGGCGTCTATTCGACCGCTGATGCCAACTTAATGCACTTACGCTTCGTTGATGAAGCAATCTGTATTGGTAAGCCTAATGCCAACCAAAGCTATTTAGATATTAATACTATCTTAACCGCTGCTGAAATTTCTGGCGCTGATGCCATTCACCCTGGTTATGGATTTTTAGCTGAAAATGCTGAATTTGCAGAGCGTGTTGAAGAAGCAGGGTTAACTTTCGTTGGTCCTAATGCGGATCATATTCGCTTAATGGGTAATAAAGTTTCAGCGATCAACGCGATGAAAAAAGCAGGCGTACCGACCGTACCCGGCTCTGTTGGCGCGGTGACCATGCACAATGCTGAAGAACAAGCGCGTAATATTGGCTTTCCGCTATTGATTAAAGCCGCTTCTGGCGGCGGTGGTCGCGGTATGCGTGTGGTCGAGCGTTTTGATGAGCTTGTCGGACAAGTGCAAGCGGCAAAACAAGAAGCTGAGCTGTGGTTCGGTGACGATACCGTGTATATGGAGCGTTACTTACAAAACCCGCGCCACGTTGAGATTCAAGTATTAGGCGATGGTAATGGTAATGCCATTCATTTATATGACCGTGACTGCTCATTACAACGTCGCCATCAAAAAGTGTTTGAAGAAGCGCCTGCTCCTGATATCCCTGATGATGTTCGTCAGCCTATCTTAGATGCCTGCGTTAAAGCCTGTCAGCTCGTTAAGTATCGCGGCGCTGGAACTTTTGAGTTTTTATTTGAAAACAATGAATTCTTCTTTATCGAAATGAATACGCGCGTACAGGTTGAGCATCCAGTCACCGAGATGATTACGGGTATCGACGTCGTCGTTGAGCAATTAAAAATCGCCGCAGGTTACGGACTTTCTTATCGCCAAGATGAGATTGAAGTTCAAGGTCACGCGATTGAGTGTCGTATCAATGCTGAAGATGCCGTCACCTTTATGCCGTCACCCGGTACAGTCACACAGTTATTTGCACCAAGTGGCACAGGCGTACGCTTTGATTCTCACCTCTACCCTGGCTATGTGGTTCCAAGCTACTATGACTCATTAATTGGTAAGCTTATCTGTCATGGACAAACACGCCAGCAAGCGATTGCCAAAACATTGCATGCACTGGACGAGCTGATTATCGAAGGCATTAATACCAACATTCCACTACATCGTGATGTGATTTTAGCGGATGAAGATTTTACTAACGAAGCCCAAAATATTCATTATCTTGAAAGAGTATTGCTCGCAGCTAATAATCCTAAAACTGAAGCTGCCTTATAATTGATACCAGTTAGCACTACCAATTTATCTGTATCATAAAAAAACCGCTATCTCATAAGATAGCGGTTTTTTTATGGTTAGTTTTCGTGGTTAGACAATGTATCACTGATAGGCTTAGTACTTGATGCGCTTACTGGCTCATTACTGTGCTGATATTATAAACAGTTATGGTAATATCCGATGAAAGCTCATAAAGCATTCTTTACCTTCAGAGTCAGAGCACCACTGCATTTTATTGCCGTCATGATTTAAGAATGCGATTAGAGCTTCATCCGTTTGGTCGACCTGATTGCCAGAACAATCCACTTCATTATTATCATAGACAGTTTTTATAGCAATAATCGGCAGACCTTCATCACGATGGGTCACTAAATAGCGACCATATGTCCATTCTTTACCACTTACCGCCCACATTTCATTATCGGCGGCGAAGTTATATAGCTCGCGGCATTGAGACGTATTTTGTGAAGTTGACGGCTTTGTCGTCGCTTGAGCAGTAGAGTTTGGTGCTGTGGCATTTATAGTATTTGGGTTATCTAGATTAATTTCCCATTGTCCAGCAATGGCAGGACTAATATGCGTTGTAATCACCGATTGACCGACCTGCTCACCAGCGGCAGGTAGTGAGGACAGAACAGATGCCAACGTAAATGAAGCCATTGAGAGGGTTGCCATAATTAACCTTTTATATAAAATGATATGTTACATTTATATTAACGTAAGTCTTCGACCTCAAAAACCCAAGTAACATTATGCTATCTAAACCAAAATACGAGTGTAACACTTCAAGTAATGTTGCTCAAATATTTCGAGCCATTATGAAAAATTCGACAGAATTAGTATCCTAAAAATTAGTTGTGCACCGATTATCGTAAATGAATTGCGCAAAAAAAATAACGCCATGACTCAAATTTGCTTATCGCAACCGTCATGGCGTTATTGCTATTCACTTACCTATTACTAATCAAACATTTACGCTTTAATCATATTAATTAAGCTTAGCAAAAGTTTATGCCGTGGTAGTCGTCGGTGCTTGGGCAAATGCAGATAGAGCGCCTTTTAACATTGCCGATACGGTACTGCTGCACGTTCCGATACCAGAGTAAACCTCTCCATCAACATTGAGCTGAATATAAGCAGCGGCATTTGCATTGGTTTTGTTATCGCTGTTATCGTCATCACTATTGGTAGTATTGTGCTGCGGATTAATGGCATGTTCAGCATAATTAATGACATGTAACGATTTGCCAGTATGCTGCGCAAGACCATCAATAAATGATGACAATGGACCATTACCTGTACCATCGATAGTGATGGTGTCGCCATTCATTTGTACTTGTCCGTTAAAGTAAACCTCTCCGCCTTTATTATTGACACTATAATCTAGTAGCTCAAAGTTGCCTTGCTGCAGGTAAGTGTCTTCAAAGGTTTGTAAGATTTCGCTGTTCTGTAGTTCGCGCGCTGCGGTTTCTGCTTGCTGTTGTACGACGCGGCTAAAGTCAATTTGCATCCAGCGTGGTAAGTTAAAGCCATAGTTGCGCTGCAAGATATAAGCAACGCCACCTTTACCAGACTGGCTATTAATACGCACCACATCTTGATAGCTACGTCCAATATGCGCAGGATCAATCGGTAAATAAGCCACGTCCCAAACATTTTCAGTCTGTTCGACATGCTTCTCGTTATAATCAAGACACTTTTTAATTGCGTCTTGGTGCGAACCACTAAAGGCAGTAAAGACCAATTCACCAACATACGGATGGCGTGGATGTAGTGGCAAGTTATTGCATTCGCTAACCACCTGTACGATTTCACTCATATTGCTAAAATCAAGCTGAGGATCAACACCTTGGCTGAACAAGTTCATTGCCATGACCATGATATCCATATTGCCAGTACGTTCGCCATTACCCAAAAGCGTCCCTTCAATACGATCCGCGCCAGCAAGTACACCCAGCTCAGCGGCTGCAACGGCACAGCCACGGTCATTATGAGTGTGCAGACTAACCGTCACATGCTCACGCTGCGCTAAATTACGGCAAAAATATTCCACTTGGTCTGCGAATACGTTCGGCATAGACGCTTCAACCGTCGCTGGCAAATTAAGAATCACTTCTTGACCGTTTTGGGGCTGCCAAATCTCGCAAACCGCATCGCAAACTTCTACCGCATATTCCGTTTCCGTCTGGCTAAAGCTCTCAGGTGAGTACTGAAACACCCATTCTGTTTCAGGGTATTTAGCGGCATATTCAACCAATAACTTCGCACCCGTGATAGCAATATCTTTAATCTCATCTTTATCTTTGCCATATACCTTTTCACGTTGAATACGACAAGTTGAGTTATAAACGTGAACAATGGCACGTTTTGCCCCTTTTAACGACTCAAATGTACGGGCAATCAAATGCTCACGAGCTTGTACTAAAACTTGCAACGTCACATCTTCTGGTACGTGATTTTCTTCAATCAATTTACGCGCAAAATCAAATTCAACTTGCGCCGCTGATGGAAAACCAATTTCAATTTCTTTAAAACCGACTCCAACTAAGGTCTTAAAAAGACGCATTTTTTGGTCAATCGTCATCGGATCAATTAACGCTTGGTTACCATCACGCAGATCGACACTTGCCCATATTGGCGCTTTTTCAATCGTTTTGTTTGGCCATGTACGGTCTGATAACAAAGGCGCAAACGCAAACGGACGATATTTACGGAAATCGAAAGCAGCATGCTTTGGAGTGACTTTAGTAGCATTGGTAGATGCAGTACGTGTGGCTTGTTCAGACATAATCAATCCTTAGATAAGAGATAACCAGATAAAGTTTAAAAAATAAAATACATAAAAATCAGGTATAAAATTGTGTGGTCTTTCAGTAGCTCAGCAATGCACTGGCTTAAAATAAGTCGCCTTTAGCATAGGAGATAATAAAAGTTTATAGCATTATAATAGCAAAATTTATAAGGTGAAAATCAGCTTTATTTTATAATTATTATAAATATTTTAGTGATAAACTCTAATTTTATCGTTATAATTAGTGAAATTCACTATAAAACCCATATACCATGCCGAATATAAATTCTGATAGCGTTTCCTTAACGGATATCGACGAAACAGATAAACGTCTATTACGCTTGTTGCAAACCGAAGCACGAATGAGCATTACTGAGCTTGCTGAGCGTGTTAATTTATCCGCGACACCTTGCGCGCGCCGTGTTAAACACTTAGAAGATACGGGCATTATCACCGGCTATTATACGCAAACTAACGCGCAAAAGTTGGGTTATCCACTGGCAATTTTTATTGCCATTAGCATGGATCGCCATACAGCGGAACGCTTTGAGCAATTTGAACGCAAAATCCAAAGCTTTGATGAAGTCGTCAGCTGTAGCATTGTCACGGGTCGCAGTGAAGACTATTTAATTAAAGTACGAGTACGCGACATGGCGCATTATGAAGAATTTTTATTACACAGGCTAAATCGAATTGAAGGCGTGGCACAGGTACATACCAGCTTTGAGCTGCGCGAAGTCTTTAGCCGAAGCATCGTTTAGTAATGGTTAATGCAATTAGTAATCAATAGAATAAATCATAATTTTCATTAACTATTCGAAATTGCTTGGCTGGACTGGCGACGAAACCAAAATAATAAAATCAGGCTGACGAATAATCCAGCACCGGCAACCGCTAAGCCTGTATTAAAATTATTACTTTTTCCTGCTAGCGTAACCGTGACTAAAGGTCCTATAAACTGCCCGACGCTATACGCTAAGGTGGCAAGCCCCATCAGCAAATTAGAGTAAATAGGATTGATATTTTTAATAATAATGAGTGTCATGGAGACAATGCCAGCAAAGGTTAAGCCTAAAATCACCGCATTGCCATATAAACCGAGCGCACCATCAAACCACATCGGCATAAACATCCCAAATGCTTGTAAGATAGTTAAGCCAATTAAGGTTTTAATCTCGCCGATACGCTTGGCAAGGGCGCCCCAAATAGGGTTGGATAGCATGGCAAAAATACCAACAATCAGCCAAATGAGCAAGCCTGACTGACCTTGTGAAGTCAGACGCTGCCCAGCCATCACTGGTAAAAAAGTCGCTGAGGTAATATAACCAAAACCAGCGAGCGCATAACTGGCTGATAATAAGATGACGGCTTTGGTATGACCGACGACCGCTTCATATAATGCGCGTTTAAAGTTAATATAAGTTTGGTGGATTGAACCGCGCTGGATACTGTCAGATACGTTTGGCGAATGGGTTAATGGCATTTTCGTTGGGCGTATAGCATACAACAGCGCCAACACTGGCAAGCTGATAATACCCGCGGTCAGCCAAATCAAATTAAAATGATAGCCAAGCGTTAACAGTGACCAAGTGAGAATAGCGGAGGCACTAATACCACTACCGATACCGGCATAATGTATGGTTGACAGTACTGAACGCCGCGCATCGCTAAAGCGTTGAATGACCAAAGATGAGCTTAAAATCATCGCCACGCCACTGGCAATACCCGCGATTAAGCGAATAACATACCAGATATTTAATGACATTTTAGGCACGAATAATAGCATGGTCGTAACGATACTGACGCTCGTCCACAGCATGAGTGTTTGCCACGTTAAACGCTGTGGCACAAATATCGCAATCAGCGCCCCAAAAAAATAGCCGATATAATTAATTGATGCGAGCCAACCCGCTATCGTTGTCGATAACGTCAGCTGACTCATAATATCCGGCAAGGTAGCGGTAAATAAAAAACGCCCAAAGCCCATCACCACCGCCATACAATAAAGCCCAATAAAAGCGATAGCGGTTTGATTGGTAATGGTAAATCTGGTATGGCTTTGAGGAGTAGTCATCATGACAGAGCCAAGTTGTGGCGAGCAGCACACAATCCTTTGTGTTAAAAATGATTATCAAATAATAGCGTCAAAACGATGTTTAAAGCCGTTTAGTAATTAAAACTCATCACTGTACCGTAATTGATGGCGGCTCTATCGATGAAACATCTTGCCCTAATATGTTCACGCGCTGATCACTAAACATATCCATATCAGGCGCAAGCGTACGCATAAACCGATCAAAGTATAAAAGCTGCTTGGTTAATAACGCGAAATCACGTGGAAAATGAATACCATGCTGCTTACCGACTGAGACAATCTCGAGCATCATTTTATTCAGCTCATCTGCCTGCTCCTTGGTATTAAACGGTATGCCACTGGTAAATGCTCTGTCTTCCGCCATAATGGAGGTCATCATACGCTGCAAGTCACTTGCTAAAGCCGCCACATCGACATCATGCCCGCGGGTCATTTCCATATCCACCATATGTTGCGCCATTGCTTGATAATTATTATCCTGCAACGCCTGCATCATACCCATACAAGCACGCCAGCTTTCAGCTTTTAACTTGCCGACAATACCAAAATCTAGAAAACCTATACGCCCATCGGTGAGCAGCATCAAGTTACCCGCATGCAAATCTGCATGGAAGCTATTGCACAGCATAAGACTGGCAAACCATGTATTGAGAGTATCTGCCATCACTTGCGCGGGGTCATTGCAATATTGCTGCATTGCCGATTCATCGATCATGGACACGCCATGCAGCCGACTCATAGTCAGCACGCGTTTAGTGGTCAATTCATCATACACTTGTGGTGCAACCACTCGCGTATTTCCTGCTATTGCTAGGAATTGCTGAAAATCACGAATATTCTGCGCCTCGGCAACAAAGTCAGTTTCAGCAAGCATCCGCAAACGAATTTCGTCAATAATCGGTGCAATACTGGCAAACTTCATCGACGGCATCATCACTTCTAACAATTTGGTCACGCCGTGCAATACGCCCAAATCAGTTTGCATGATGGTTTCGACATCAGGTTTTTGTACTTTTAACACTACTTCATCACCGTTATGCAAACGTGCTGCATGTACTTGTGCGATAGAGGCGGATGCTAATGGCTGTTTATCAATATATGCAAATTTATCGCTGAGTGTTTGCCCATCAACAGCTAACTCAGCAGTCAATACTTGCTCAATATAATCATACGATAATGGTGTGGTTTGATCCAAACAACTTTGGAACGCTTCCACATATTCACGCGGGAATAGTGAGGGTGTACTGGCGATAAACTGCCCAATTTTGATATAGGTTGTGCCTAACTGCTCAAAGGTATCTTTTAGTAATCTGGCATCAGGCTTTTCGCCTTTTGCAATTCTTAGCGCAGATAGCCCTGCAATACTGGCAGTCTGCCGTACGCGATTAACCACGTTAAAGGAATGCTTTAATAAATGAGGACGATGAATTTTCATAAAGGACAACTGTTAGTAGTAAGCAGAAAATAATTAAGAGAAACTGAATATAGTGATAAAGTTGCAGTATTCAAGCACAGTATTCAAGTTAAAGTATTCAAGTTAAAGTATTCAAGTTAAAGTATTCAAGTTAAAGTATTAAAGCTAAACGGCACAAACAGGACAGAGCTTATCTTGTCGATAGCCCATCAGCCGCTGCTGCATCTGACTACCGTCCCACAATAACAGTTTACCTGTCAGTGGATTTTTGGTTAATCCTAAATATTGTAACGCGGCATTGGCTTGTAAATTGCCCATAATGGCAGTCGTGCTAGCAAGGACACCTGAGTTCGCACAATTACGTTCATCCGCCTCTATATCAATATCATGCGCACCAAACACGCAATAATAACAGCCGGTATGTAACTGCGGCTCAAACAATGCCAATTGTCCTTGCATCGCAATCGCTGAGGCGGATAGTAGTGGAGTCTGATAGCGTACACTAATCCGATTAACCATATCGCGGGTGGCAAAATTATCCGTGCAATCTAGTAGTAAGTTGGGCTTGCCGGAAGCGATATCAAGCAATTCATAAGCATTGTCTTCACTCAGACGAGCAACTGTCCCCCAAGATTTAACCAGAGGATTGATGCGTTGTAGCATTCTTGCAGCAGTCAACGCCTTAGGCTTACCAATATCATCGGGTAAAAACAGTGTTTGCCGCTGCAAGTTACTGGCTTCAATCACATCATCATCAATCAAATGGATATGTCCAAGACCTGCACGCACAAGGGTTTCAGAAGCAGGACAACCCAGTCCACCTGCTCCAATCATTACCACACGCGCAGACTTTAACCGCAACTGGGCATCGATATCCCAACCGTTGAGCAATATCTGCCGTGCATAGCGTAACAGCTCTGCGTCTATCAAATTCTCTGTATTTATATCTACAAGGTGCGTCATCTTTATCACCAACATTATTAGTTAGGCAATTGCCCAAAGGTCACTCTATCATTACCACCAAAATCTTGAATAACTTGCACGGTAACGAAGCCATTAGCTACAAACAGCGCGTGGACGGCAGACCCTTGATCAAAACCATGCTCAATGGCTAACAATCCACTCCTACGCAAATAATGTGGTGCTTGCTGCACAATATGTTCTATATCCGCCAAACCATGATTGGACGCACTCAACGCACTGATAGGTTCTGCCTGTAAGCGTTGCAAATGCTCGTCAGCCTCATCTATATAAGGCGGATTAGAGACAATCACATCAAATAAATGCTCAGAATCCATTGGCAAATTTTCATACCAACTGGATTGAACAAACTTAATATTATCAACCTGATTAGCAAGCGCATTATGGCGAGCAACTTTTAACGCCTCGGCTGAAAAATCAACTGCCACAACTTGCCAGTTTGCTTTTTTTAATTCATGCGCAAGACTAATCGCAATACAACCTGAGCCTGTGCCCAAATCTAGCAAGCGCTTGTTAGTACAACCATTAACCTGTGCAGTAGGCTGGGCTTTTATCCAATTCAATACTTGCTCGACCAATATCTCAGTATCAGGTCGAGGTATCAAGGTATGCTCATTCACCATAAAATCAAGCGACCAAAACGCCTGCTGACCCGTCAAATATGCTAATGGCATACCCTGCTGCATCTTTTTCACGCCAGCATTGAAAAGCTCAAACTCTGTATCAGTCAGTTGATAACTATCATTCATGATTAAAAATAATGCAGGCTTATCAAGGATGTGCAGCAGCCAATCCGTTATCCAAAATGGTGGTAGCTCATGATTTAAAGCACCATTCGCCAGCTGCGGACTTTGCCGTTTAATTTGTCGAATCGTCAGTGCCGTCATAGAACGCTCTTAAATAGAAGGTATCAGGTATTTATTTAATATCATTACCGCTCAGCTATTCAGACGCTCGTGGCGGCTCATTGCTATCGGTCAAGCTAGGGTTGGATTTGGTTAATTTATCACCACCATTACTATTATCGTCACCGTTTTTATCACCATAAATATCATCGTTATCACCAATCACGATATGTTTATCTACCAAATAAATCAGCACCAAAATAGGAATACCAATTAAAAAGGTAAAGGTGAAAAAGAATGGATAGCTCATGTTATCGACAATGGTACCTGAATAGCCGCCTAAAACCTTAGGCAACAAGGTCATTAATGATGAGAAAATCGCATATTGTACGGCAGTAAAGCGAATCGAGGTCAGCGCTGATAAGAAAGCAATAAATACGGCACTGGCAAGACCGGCTGCTAAGTTATCAAAAATAACTGCCAAATACATATATTGCAAGCTACCAGGATGATAGGTCAGCAAGACAAATAACATATTACTGACTGCCGCTAATATTGCCCCAATCATCATTGCCTGCATCATGCGTATTTTTTGCGCTAAGATACCGCCTAAAAAGCCACCACCGATGACCATAATGACGCCGACAAGCTTAACTGCTGTGGCAATATCCGTTTTGCTAAAACCCATGTCTTGATAGAAAACGTTAGACATGACACCAGCGACGATATCAGAGATTCGGTATAGACCGATCAACGCCAGTAGTAGTAACGCCTTTTTACCATAGCGGCGGAAGAAATCGACAATAGGCTCAATCCAGGTGACATACGCCATTTTTTTATTGACTAGACCAGCCCTTACCAATAGATAACCCACCACTAAGGCTATCGCCAAGCTTGCCAGCATACGCACAACTTCAAATAAAAATTCGATAGCGACACTGTCACTTTCAGGTAGTATATGCCCAGCATAGATAAACGTCATCACGAACGCCGATACCGATAACACAAATACCAACACCAATCTGACATAATCAGTCGACTTCTGCTCAATTCTAACTTGTGTACTAATGGGCTCATGAATAATTAAAGTCGTCGCGACACCGACACCCATAACGGCAGCCATAATCCAATACGTATTGCGCCACGCCTCATAACTATATAAAGCTTCGGTCGAGCCAAAGTAGTCTGCTAAATAAAGTGCGCCAGCACCTGCGAAAATCATACCTAAGCGATAACCAGCGGTATACATCGCCGACAGTACGGACTGTAAACTTGGCGGTGCCAACTCAATTCGGTATGCATCGACAACGATATCTTGCGTTGCTGATGCAAATCCGAGCAATACCGCTCCTATCGCCATGTATGTCAACATATCATCATTAATAGGGTTGACACTGGCCATGATACAAATAGCACCAATAATCAGTAACTGTGATACTAGCATCCATGCGCGCCTGCGCCCCAACCACTTAGTTAATAGCGGCAATGGCACGGCATCGATAAGCGGTGCCCAAATAAACTTAAACGAATATCCCAATGCAGCCCAGCTAAACGTCGTGACCACGCCACGTTCTATACCCGCTTCGCGTAGCCATAACGACAGACTGGAGAAAATAAGAAGAATCGGAATGCCAGCGGCAAAACCTAAGAACAGCATGATGAGCGCGCGCCGATCAAGATAGGCTTTTGCCGCCTCGCCCCATGACTTCTTGGCGATTGGAGGATTAGGTGGTACAGGTTGGACAGCAGACATAACAACTCACCAAAACTTGAAACAAGAGATACAACAGTGCGCCACTTTTCATCAAGCATTTATACTGAGTGTGACGATGACATCAATATAATCAAAATAAAAAATCGCCTAGCGCTGCACAAAAAAACAGGCCTTGCGGCAAAATTGAAATATGGTACTTGAGAACTCGGTTATTGCCTAGACATTATGACAATATTTTTGCATGAACGGCTACAACTAACGTTCTATACCCACCTATATATGTCTAAATCGTAATACGGTGTTTCATAACCTTACTTAACTATTAAGCGAGCTTTACTATCACTTATATATAGCCAATCAAATGATTCTTCTAAAAAAATAAACTAGCAACTTTATATTCCTAAATAATATAAATAGATATCTATTTATTATATACAAGAATAATAACTTTGTTCTACACTAGGCGCTTGCTGCGCTTGTATGCATTTTCTTATACTCAGCCTTGATTTAGGCGTTGAGTATATTAAGTCAGTTTCATTAAGTTTCATTAATAGGATTAAGTCATGGCAATCGATGTGGTGGTCAATCAGCGGCATCTACAGATTCAGCTCAAACAGTTGGAAACCGTGTGGCATACGGTGGTCAATGGCTATAACTTAAGCCAAGCGGCGATAGTGCTGCATACCAGTCAATCCAGCTTGTCAAAACATATCGCAGCGCTTGAAAATCAGCTCAAAACTGAAGTGTTTGTCCGTCAAGGCAAACGTCTAACGGGACTTACGACAATGGGCACGGCGCTCATGCCGCATATCGAATCTATCTTTGCTGAAATTCGTACCATTGAAAACCTCAGTCTTGACTTTAATAATCCTAATATCGGCACTTTAACCATTGCCACGACGCATACGCAGGCACGTTATGTATTGCCACAAGTGGTGAAAGAATTTAAAAAGCGTTTTCCCAAAGTTAATTTGATTTTACAACAGGCAGATCCTGAAACGATTGCGCAAATGGTCATTCGTGGACAAGCTGATATCGGTATTGCGACCGAATCATTACTGCATAATAATTATCTGCGTTGTTATCGTTATTATGATTGGACACACCGCGTTATCGTGCCAAGCGACCACGAGCTAGCAGGTCTTGAAAGCATTGATTTACCAACCCTTGCTAGTTATCCCATAGTAACGTATCACGGTGGCTTTACAGGGCGCGGCGCGATTGACAAAGCCTTTAGTGATGCGGGTCTTGAGCCTGATATTGTATTGGCAGCACTTGATGCCGATGTGATTAGCACCTATGTAGGACTTGGCTTGGGCATTGGTATTATCGCTGAAATGGCATTTGAGCCCAGTCATTATCATAATTTGACCGCGATTCCAGTCGATCACTTTGGTCGCTTTACCAGTTGGATGGCGGTACGTGATGATGCCGAAATTCGTCAATATGGACGCGCATTTATGGAATTATGCCAAAAACAGTTTAGTCAGTAGTTTCAGGTAACAGACTTAGATTTATCTTACAACGCCTATACTTCAACATCCTATTAATGACTGCGGCTTTACTATTAATGAATAGTGAAGCCGTTTTTTTATCTTTTAACTTAATGTTATTCTTGTACCACTATCTATTTCTATAACCACATTAAGATTTGTTACCACCTTTGATACTTACCTTTATATTGAGAATAAATGCCCCATTATATTAAGGGTCAAGTGTTCGAAACTTTTTATAAGCAGCCTTATAATCAGGCTACCGCAGGCTGTCAGAAAGATTATGAATACTGTCAAATTTATAATAATAGGTGATTTATGAGCAATAAAATTCCGTTATCGTTTCTAGATTTAGCGCCCGTTCCTACCGGTAAAACCATCGCTGATGGTATTGTCCAAACCGTTGAGATCGCACAGCAAGCAGAAAAAGTAGGCTTAAACCGTTATTGGATGGCAGAACATCACAATATGGCTGGTATTGCGAGCGCTGCCACTTCAGTGCTGTTGTCTCATATTGGTAGCCAGACGGAGCATATTCGCATTGGTTCAGGTGGCATTATGCTGCCTAATCACGCCCCACTAGTGGTCGCTGAGCAGTTCGGTACGCTTCAAGCACTATACGGCGATCGGATAGACTTAGGTCTTGGGCGCGCACCGGGTACTGATGGCGCTACCTTTCAAGCGCTACGTCGACAAATGCAAGATGCGGAGCGCTTTCCTCAGGACGTGCAGGAGCTGTTATATCTATTGGGTGACAGTACAGATGATAGTCCGGTACAAGCGTTCCCAGGAGCAAAATCAAATGTCCCTATTTGGATTTTAGGCTCATCCTTATTTGGTGCCACGTTAGCAGCACATTTAGGACTACCGTATGTGTTTGCCTCTCATTTTGCACCGCAAATGCTCAGTCATGCCATTACAGCTTATCGTGAACAGTTCCAGCCTTCTGCTTATCTCGATAAACCTTATGTGATGCTAGCGGCAAATTTATTACTTGCTGATGACGATGCGACGGCTCATTATCACTTTACATCAGCCCAACAAAGCTTTGTACGTTTACGTCGTAATGAGCGTGGACAAATGCCAAAACCTGTCGAAGATATGAATACGATATGGAGTCCAGCAGAAAAGGCGATGGTCGATAGCGCCTTGTCCGTATCTTTTATTGGTTCAGTAGAAACGGTTAAACCAAAACTGGCGGATTTCATTGCTCAATATGAGCCTGACGAGCTGATTGTCACTGCCAACATTTATGACCAAGCAGCGCGGTTGCGTTCACTAGAGCTGGTATCTCAGTTAAATTTGTTTACTTTACAATCGGTGAATGAACTTGCATAATTATTAGTATATCTTAAAAGGAGATTAGTCATGGAACCCTCTGCTTTTATCGATAGTACAATATTAATATATATCTTGGGTTTTATTGCAGTCATGGTAATTGCTGGCTATTTTACCTATAATATTAGCCCAAGTCGTAAAAAACGTCGGGAAGAAAAACGCAATAATCGACGTTAGCCAATAGCCATACTTAATATTAAAAACCTCCTATTTATATATGAATAGGAGGTTTTTTGATGGGCAAAACTGTTTGTTCAAAACTATTTTCTTATTATTAATAATAAAACTGATGACGCAACTAATAACAAGTTTTTAGCAAAGTGTTGTGCCAAGTTTTTGTTGTTCAGCACGTTGGGCGACATATAGCGCTACAGCAGCATCAAAACTTGCCGCTCCCACCGATTTAAACAACGTTATCTTCGTCTTGGGCGTACTGACTTCTTCTGTTATTACATCGGATATCTTTCCTGTTACCAGTGCTTGTAGATCTCCACTAAGTTGCTCCCATGTCCATGCACAATCAGCAGTGTCATGAGCTTGGATTAAATCACCCGCTTCATGACGACAGCCTGTTAAGTCATCAACGACGACCATGCTACTATTTTCGACCACTTCATTGCTGACTTCTTTCATTGATGGCAGATAAGCGCCTACTGCATTGATATGTACATCTGGCTTGATGTGCTCTATACCAAATAATCCCATCTCAGCACGGGTGGCAAGATTGATAATATCTGCATCTTTGATGGCATCTTCAAGCTGTGTACAGACATGTAATTTAACATCCCATTGTCCATAATCACGCGCAAACTGGGCTTTAAACTGCTCGGCGCCTTGTTCACTTCTATTCCATAGATAAACCGTTTTAACCTCAGGACGTACCGTCAGTACCGCATTTAATTGCTCATACGCCATACCGCCACAGCCGATTACCGCGACGCTTTGACAGTCAGTTCTCGCCATATACTTAGTCGCGATGCCGGATAATGCTGCCGTACGCACTTGGGTAATATAAACGCCATCCATCACCGCTAATATCTCGCCAGTTGCATTATTGGAAACGCTAATAATAGCGGTGGTCGTGGGTAGATTACGGCTAGGGTTGTCAGGGCAAATGGTTACCAGCTTAACCGCAGTGTATTCTTGCGTGCCATCATAAATAGTCGCTGGCATGGATAAATGCGAGCCTGTGCTGTGTTTGCTAATATTGTTATCATTACTAAATAGCTCTTCACTAAACGTTTCAATCACTAAGCGCTCAGGCGATTTAACCCAGCTCGGATGGGCAGCTTGCAAATGTAATAGCGCCTCAATCGTATCGATAGCGGCTTGCATAGTCAGATGTTCGGTGACGGCTTGTTGATTTAACCATTGCATGACGAGCATTCCTTATTTGCGGAGTATTTATTGATTTCAATGAATCACTTATCATGCCGTTATATTTTCTACATGACAATGACTTTTCTCTCAATAATTTAATTTTAGGTTAATAAAAATATAGTTGCCGATAAGAAATGTCTATATCAATAATGGTTAAAAATCTCATTTACGCTTTTAATAAACCATAAAACGAAAACCCCAACATCATCGTGATACTGGGGTTTTATTATCTTTCAATGAATACATATTTTTATATGAGTCCAATACCACGTAATATCGCCGCCCCAATCGCCATGCCGAACAAACCCACGACAGTTGTAAAAGCTAAAATATTCGCCGCCAATACTTCATTACCGCCCATCGCCTTTGCCATCACATAACTGGCAGCAGCAGTTGGAGCGGCAACCATTAAGAATAAAACACCCATATGAATACCGGTTAAACCAAACCCAAATCCTACGGCAATTGCTATCAGCGGGGCGACCACAATACGACCAATACTTGCCTGCATAGATACGCCTGAAGGACTCAACATTGACCTCAAATCAATACTCGCACCTGCACAGATTAGGGCTAATGGTAATGCCACCGATGCTAATAAATCACCCGTCTTGTGAATAACACCAGTTATAGGAGGCAAGGACAGCGCTTTATATGCAAAAGCAGCCACGAGCGCAATCATCAATGGATTGGTAGCAAGTTTTTTAATGATTAATATACTGCGACTGACCCACGTATCGTCCGCACTTTTGGACATACGACTGAGCGTGATGACCGCTAAGATATTAAATAATATCGTTATCACGCCCATATAAACCGCACCGACACTTAAACCTGTTTTTCCATAAGCGTTGGCTACGGTTGCCAGACCAATAATCGCCATATTGCTGCGAAACACGCCTTGGACGAATACTCCTTGATCGGCAGGCTTCCGAATGAAGCGATTGGCATACATTTCTGAACCAATAAATAAGATAAAGGTGACCACAATTCCGGCAGCAATTAGGACGAATTGCTTGGCATAATCGACCTCACTATCAACCACACTAAAGAACAGCAAACAGGGCAAACAATAGTTAAAGACAAAGTTAGAGGCTTGATCGATAAATGCTTGACTGGCTTCGCCACGTCTTTGCATAAAAAAACCCAACCCCATGAGAGCAAGGTTGGGTAGAATAATAGTAATCGCAAAAAGGATGGCTTCAATCATGAATGGACTCAGAGCAACAAGCTAACGTTGCCCAAGAGCATCAGGGCAACGTCACGGTAAATTGGGATACATGATAGTGTTAATAAAGTATGCACTAATAGACTATAGTGCTAAAGCCGCCTTTACTTTTTTCTGTTTTTTAATGGTCATTGCTAATAACTGAATGGCGGCAGGTGTCACACCACTCACCCGACCAGCTTGAGCAAGGGTCGCTGGACGTATTTGCGTCAATTTTTGTACAATCTCATTGGATAGCCCAGATACCACGCTATAGTCAAAGTCCATTGGGAGCGCAGTATTTTCTAGACGCTTCATTTGATCGATCTCTTCTTGTTGACGATCGATATAACCAGCATATTTGACTGAAATTTCTATCTGCTCACCCACTAAAGTATCAACTTGAGAGTCCGTAATGGCAGCAATATCAGTAAAATGCACTTGTGGACGTTTCAATAAATCATACGCCGTCGATTCTTTTGACAATATCTCACCAGTTTGCGCGGTCAGTTGCACGCCAAGTGCATTAGCAGGCGTTGCCCAAATATCTTTTAAGCGAGAGGTTTCTTTACTGATAGCCTCCATTTTTTCTTCATAGGCTTGCCAGCGTACATCATCAACCAAGCCAAGTTTTCGACCTGTTTCCGTTAAGCGCTGATCCGCATTGTCTTCACGCAGCAATAAGCGATATTCGGCACGGCTGGTAAACATCCGATACGGCTCAGTCGTACCATGAGTGATTAAATCATCAACCAGTACGCCCAAATATGCCTGATCACGGCGTGGTGTCCAGATATCAAACTCACTATTATTAGTAGTCACTAATGCCGCATTGGTTCCAGCAAGTAAGCCTTGCACGCCTGCTTCTTCATAGCCGGTTGTACCGTTGATTTGTCCTGCAAAATACAAACGCTCGATAGACTTGGTTTCAAGCGTTGGTTTCAAACTTTGCGGATCAAAATAATCATATTCAATCGCATAACCAGGGCGCGTGATATGCGCATTCTCTAGTCCTTTCATACTATGAATAAACTCTAATTGCACATCGAACGGCAAACTGGTTGAGATGCCATTAGGATATAATTCGTGCGTGGTTAATCCTTCTGGCTCAATAAAGATTTGATGACTGTCTTTATCGGCAAAACGATGAATCTTGTCTTCAATCGACGGACAGTAACGCGGACCTACGCCTTCGATTTTTCCTGAGAACATGGGCGAGCGGTCTAAGTTTTCACGAATAATATCATGCGTGCGCGCATTGGTATGGGTGATATAGCAGTTGACCTGCTCAGGATGCATAGATACATCGCCCATATAACTCATGACTGGCAAGGGCGTATCGCCCGGTTGTACCGTCATCACGCTAAAATCAACACTACGCGCATCAATACGAGCAGGCGTTCCAGTTTTTAGGCGACCAACTGGCAATTTCAATTCACGCAAGCGATCGGCAAGCTTAATAGACGGTGGATCACCTGCGCGCCCGCCTTTTGAATTCTCAAGACCAATATGAATGACGCCACCTAAAAACGTACCAGACGTTAAAATCACGGTTTCAGTTTTAAAGACAATGCCCGTCGCAGTCACCACACCAGTTGCACGACCATTTTCAACCAAAATATCATCAGCCGCTTGTTGGAAAATATCAAGATTAGCCTGATTCTCAAGCGTATGGCGAATCGCTGCCTTATATAAAATACGGTCGGCTTGCGCGCGCGTGGCTCGTACCGCTGCACCCTTACGACTGTTCAATACCCGAAACTGAATACCCGATTTATCGGTTGCTAGCGCCATTGCCCCACCAAGCGCATCAATCTCGCGTACCAAATGTGACTTACCAATACCACCAATCGCAGGATTACAGCTCATTTGCCCAAGGGTTTCGATATTATGGGTCAATAGCAAGGTCTGCGCACCCATACGCGCCGCTGCCAGTGCCGCTTCTGTACCAGCATGACCGCCACCGATCA
This sequence comes from Psychrobacter urativorans, assembly GCF_001298525.1. Lineage (NCBI taxonomy): Bacteria > Pseudomonadati > Pseudomonadota > Gammaproteobacteria > Moraxellales > Moraxellaceae > Psychrobacter > Psychrobacter urativorans. The sequence continues at coordinate 113,896 of NZ_CP012678.1, read as the reverse complement.
CCACCACGTCGTAAATTTTTGGGTATTGCATGTATGCCTCGCTTGACGAATGGCGACTGTCTCACTGCAAGTTATTGATTCATTAACCATAACCCGTAGCCTGATAAATCAGCATCGGTCGTATTTAGAAAATTAATAGCCGGTAATTATAGCAATTTTTGCACGTTTTTTTGAGATGCTTTTTAACTATTTTCAATAGCATCCATCAAATAAACCTAGACCACTGCCTAGCAGCAGCCCTCTTTTATAAATTAAACCATTCTAAATAATCTTAACTTAACGGCACAATCTGATCAGATTGACCACTGCTTAGCATATGTTCGCTGCCATGACCTTGTGGATTGGCTTCTAAATACTTGTCCATTTGCGCAATAGCATCACTATCTTGACTGGCTAAAATTTGCGCTTTAACAGCATCAACTGGTGGAAAAGGCAGATTTTTAAGTAATGCTAATCGTTGTTGATTATCGCCTTCGGCAATGACCAATTCGACAAGTTGGCGCACATCAATCGGTAAATCAAGCGTACTTTGCGCCAGTAATGCCAAATGATAAGCGCCGGCTGGGTCTTGATCGGTCATGATACGTTGCTCAATCGCCAAATAAGTGGCTTCAGTTGCACCACCTGCAACACTGAGCAGATGAATACAGCGCAAAGCAGAATGTGGTTCCGTGTTGGCAACGTCTATAATACGCGCAGACTCGGCTTTTAGGCGCTCACGGCGTAACTCAAGTGCCTGCTGTTCACGCGCTTCTTTATTATCCACTTCTTTATTAACTGCTTCTTGGTTAACACTGTTTTGCTCTGCTGCTTGCTGATTCATAGTCTTCTCTTATTATATCATCGGTGTTTTAGGGTATAAGCCTTAAGCACTATATGGGGTAAACGGGAAAAAATACAATAAACGGCTAATATAGCTACCCAAACCCTAATCTTTCAAATCAACAAAGCCCAAGCAACCATTATAAGATTACTTGGGCTTTGATATTCAATGACTATTTATTCAGAATTAAGACCATCTAAATAACAGCCTTTATATCATTTTCTATCAAAACTAGGCTGCTGGGCTGTTGGCTTCAACCAAAGGCTTTAGCTCGCCTGATTGATACATTTGCAAAATGATGTCAGAACCGCCCATCAATTCACCATCAATCCACAATTGTGGAAAGGTTGGCCAGTTAGCGATTTTTGGTAACGTCGCACGGATTTCTGGATTTTCTAAGATGTTTACAAACGCGAACGGACGACCGATTTGAGTTAATACTTCAATAGAGCGTGCAGAAAAACCACACTGCGGGAATTGCGGTGTGCCTTTCATGTATAAAATAACTTTATTGTCACGAATTTGGTCACGAATCAATTGTTCAACATCGCTAGCTGGGGTTTGGGTTTGCTCAGTCATAAAAACTCCTATTTATTAAAATTTTATCTTAAAAAAGATTGTTCATATTAAATTTGGCATGTTGCTGCTACATGGGGCAATCATTGCTATATTGCAAGCGTTATCAATAGCTATCAGCAGCAATTGCATGCACTAATATACGATAAAAATTAAACGCCTGACGCATTTGCCAGTAATAATACCACGGCATTTGCCATAATGCCCTCTTGCCGACCCGTAAATCCTAATTTTTCTGTAGTGGTCGCCTTAACGCTAATATTGCTCACGTCTGTCTGTAAATCGCTGGCGATATTGGCACGCATGGCTTGATTATAAGGAGCAATTTTTGGACGCTCACACATGATGGTAATATCGGCATTGCCCAGTCTATAACCTGCCGCTTGAACTTTGCCATAGACATAACGTAATAATATTCGTGAATCTAAACCTGCGTGCGCCGCATCGGTATCAGGAAAATGTTGCCCAATATCGCCGAGCGCAAGTGCACCAAGCAACGCATCAGCAAGGGCATGCAACACCACGTCACCATCAGAATGCGCAAGCAAACTGTGCGTATGTTCAATAGGCACACCTGCTAGCACGACGTATTGTTGCTGCTCGCCAGTATTATGAAAAGCGTGAACGTCAATACCTTGACCAATTTTTATCATGATTATCCCAAAGTGTCTTAAAGGTAAGTTAAGAGTTATAAAACGGCAATTCTAAATCGTATTCATACTTATTATTTGAAATTTTATAGCCGAATAGCTGGGCAGCTCGCCACCCGTTTCAATTAGCTGTTATAATATGACGCTTATTTTACCATAAGTAGTTGAGTGCTTTGTTATGTTAGCTATGTCAGATACATCAGCCACGCCAGTTACCTCCGCCATCCAAGCCCCCAGCTCTTTTAGAGCCCATCGCGCATTGAGCCTTACCGATATTAAAAATCCTACGACCACGCGAGTGATTGTTGGGATGTCAGGCGGTGTCGACTCTTCTGTCTCTGCTGTGTTGCTCCAGCAGGCAGGCTTTATTGTCGAAGGTCTGTTTATGAAGAATTGGGAAGAAGATGACGGCACTGAATACTGCACTGCAATGGATGATTTAGCGGACGCCCAAGCCGTATGCGATAAAATTGGCATAAAATTGCATACTGCTAACTTTGCTATGGAATACTGGGATCGTGTCTTTGAGCATTTTTTAGCCGAATATAAAGCCGGACGCACGCCCAATCCTGATATTTTATGCAATAAAGAAATTAAGTTTAAAGCCTTTTTAGATTATGCCTTAACGCTTGGCGCTGATTATATCGCTACTGGCCACTATACGCGCCGCAGTGTGAATTATACAAATAACAATGGCGTTGAAGTGGCGCAACTGCTACGTGGTTTGGATAACAATAAAGACCAAAGTTATTTCTTACATGCGGTTGGTGGTAATAAAATCGCTAAGACTTTATTTCCAGTGGGCGAACTTGAAAAGCCAGTAGTTCGTCAAATTGCGGAAGAACATGATTTAATTACTGCTAATAAAAAAGACTCAACCGGTATTTGTTTTATTGGCGAGCGCCGCTTTAAAGACTTTTTACAGCAGTACTTACCGGCGCAAAAAGGCGATATCGTCACGGACGATGGCTTCACTATTGGTAAGCATGACGGGCTGATGTATTACACTTTAGGTCAGCGCGGCGGTATCGGTATTGGCGGTGTGAAAGACCGCCCTGAAGAACCATGGTTTGTACTTGCCAAAGATTTGGATAAAAATCGTCTAATCGTCGGTCAAGGTCATGAACATCCGATGATGCTCAGTAATGAGCTGCACGCTTATAAATTGGATTGGGTCGACGGTTTACCGCCTACGGATATTTTTACTCCTGCTGGTTTGCGCTGTATGGCAAAATCGCGCTATCGTCAGCCGGATCAAGCCTGTACGGTATTTGCTGCTAATGAAGATGGCAGCGAAGTACGTGTCGTTTTCGATGAGCCACAACGCGCGGTCACTCCGGGTCAATCAGCGGTATTCTATATTGACGAAATTTGCTTAGGCGGCGGCGTGATTGCGTCAATTGATGCGCCTTGTGGCTTTTAATATTATGTTCTATTTCTTTTAACTTTTAACTTTTAACCGTTGTTTAACTTCTGATAACTTTCTATCTTTAACAACTCTTGAGGTATTGCTATGAACTTACTTACTGCCCTATCCCCAATCGACGGTCGCTATGCGTCCAAAGCCGACAGCCTGCGTCCTTATTTGTCTGAATTTGGTCTGATCAAAGCCCGCGTGACCGTTGAGATTCGCTGGTTACAATCATTGGCTGAAAACAATGCGATTGGTGAATTAGCCGCATTTGATAATGATACCAATGCTTTTTTAAATGCTATCGTTGATAATTTTAGTGAAGCAGATGCGCAAGCGATTAAAGATATTGAAGCAACCACCAATCACGACGTAAAAGCGGTTGAATACTTTATTAAAGATAAATTCCGTGGTCAAGCAGCACTGGAAGATTCATTAGAATTCATTCATTTTGCTTGTACCAGTGAAGATATTAACAATTTATCATACGCGTTAATGCTCAAAGACAGCCGCGAAATCGTCGTTGCTAAAATGCAAGAAGTGACGGATAGCATTGTTAATTTAGCAATCACTCATGCTGACCAACCCATGCTGTCTCGTACACATGGTCAAACCGCAAGTCCAACGACGCTTGGTAAAGAAATGGCAAACGTGGCTTATCGTCTTGCGCGTCAAATCAAGCAAATGGGTCAAGTTGAGCTACTGGGTAAAGTGAATGGCGCCGTCGGTAACTATAACGCCCATTACGCTTCATACCCTGACGTTGATTGGCAAGGTCATGCCGAAATCTTTATTAATGAGCGTTTAGAACTGACATTTAATCCTTATACCACGCAAATTGAACCACATGATTATATCGCTGAATTATTCGATGTCGTAAAGCGTTTTAACACGATTTTGATCGATTTTAACCGTGATATTTGGCAATATATTAGCTTAGGCTTCTTTAAGCAGCGCCTAAAAGATGGTGAAGTAGGTTCTTCTACCATGCCGCATAAAGTGAACCCGATTGATTTTGAAAACTCAGAAGGTAACTTGGGCGTTGCTAATGCGATGTTGGCGCATTTAGGCGAAAAGCTACCGATTTCACGTATGCAGCGCGATTTATCCGACTCTACCGTATTACGTAATATCGGTGTTGGCTTAGCGCAAAGTATGATTGCTTATGATGCGTGTCTAAAAGGCGTGGGTAAACTTGAGTTAAATGCACAACGTTTAAATGATGACTTAGATAATGCGCAAGAAGTATTGGCAGAGCCGATTCAAACCGTCATGCGCCGTTACCGTGTTGAAAACCCGTATGAGAAACTAAAAGCACTCACGCGTGGCAACGCCATGACGCGTGAAGCCATGCTGACATTCGTTGAGAGCGATGAGCTGTCTGCGGTTAGCGATGCAGATAAAGCGCGCCTACGTGAGATGACGCCTGCGACATATATCGGTAATGCAGCTGAACAATCGCGTTCGATTAAAGAGTGGATTGCGAAGCTTGATAAATAATCAATTTTAACCATAAAAAAAGCAATGAGTACCTAAAAGGTACTCATTGTTTGCAATCTATAACCTTACTCTGAATACTATGAATTTTTTTAAACATAGTCGATGGGTAAGGTTTTGTTTTTTATCCTTACTTTTTATTCTTTTTACCGTCGTCCTCGTCTTCATCGCCACCCGGGATGATGGCTTTAGTCACAGCGACTGTACCTTTGACCACGCCTTTGGTGGTTTTATAGGCAACTTTCACCGGTACTGTGACGAGTTTATGAACGCAGGCTTGTAATAAGAAAGTGCTCGCAAGGAGAATAATAATGGATAATTTTTTCATGAACGTCCTATAGTTGACGATATAATTTAAAATAAATCATGTAATAGCTGCACATCATAAACTATTAAAATTCTTTTCTAAAGCAAACCTTTATCCGAACCCAATTAATATATTAAACTAACCAATAAGATGGAGTCACTAATGACTGCTTTAAAATTATGTTTACCAGACTCTATAACACCAGAACAATTTTTAAGTGAGTATTGGCAAAAAAAACCACTACTGATTAAGCAAGGCTTACCACAACTGATTGGTATGTTTGAGCCTGATGATATTTTAGGCTTAGCAATAGATGAAGATGCGACCGCAAGGCTACTGACTCAAGCCGCAAGTAAACAAAACGGTCAGCCGCAATGGCAGCTTAAAAAAAGCCCACTGACTGAAGCAGATTTTGATACCTTACCTGAGCAATGGTCGGTATTGGTACAGAACCTTGAGCAATGGTCGCCCGAACTGGGTCAATTATGGCAAGCATTGGACTTCATCCCGCAATGGCAGCGTGATGACATTATGGTGTCCTATGCGCCAAAAGGTGGCTCGGTTGGTAAGCATTATGATGATTATGATGTCTTCTTAGCGCAAGGGTTTGGTCAACGTCGTTGGCAGCTGGGAAAATTCTGTGATGAGCACACTGAATTTGTCGCTGATGAGCCGATTCGACTGTTTGATGACATGGGTGAGATTATCTTTGATGAAATCTTAGAAGCGGGCGATGTACTGTACGTACCGCCTAAACTGTCTCATTTTGGTGTGGCGCAAGACGACTGTTTGACGTTTTCATTTGGCTGCCGTCGCCCAAATTTGATGCAAATCATTGATAGCCTTGCCGATGTGGCAACCAACGACAGCTCTTTATTTGTCCCAATGATTCTGCCACAAGGACAACAATCGTCTGGCGAATTACAAGCGGACAGTATTGACGCTATCACCGCGCAATTATTAGCACTACTACAGTCAGAACGCGGCGCGGATATTATGCGTCAAGCGGTCTGCGAAGTGGTCAGCAAACGCCAATACGATGTGCTTCTACCTGAGGAAACCCTAAATACTGACGAGCTCATCCAAGCTTTAGCTGAAGGTGCTACGCTACAAGCCGACTATAGCAACCGTTTACTATATAACCAAACGCCTGAGGGCTTAACGTTATACGCAAATGGTCAACTGCTCGATAGTCTCGATGACACTGCGACTGCACTTTTGACACGCTTAGCGAATGGTGAGCACTTGACACTTGATGACATGGAAGGGATTGACCCTGATGAAGTGATGGAGTGGTTAGAAAACGGTTGGATATGGTTAAATTATCCTGAGTAATTGCTCAGTACTTTACCTGAATTAGATATCATTAATTCATAATAAAAAAAGCCCCGATATCTGCGTAACAACAGAATATCGGGGCCTTTTTTTGATAAAAACAATAAGGAAAGTAATACTAGAGCAAGAAAAAATATGCCCAAAGACCCACAATAACCGTCGCAATAATATTAAGAATGACACCGACGCGTATCATCTCTGACTGCTTAATCAAACCCGTACCAAAGACAATCGCATTTGGCGGTGTCGCAACTGGCAGCATAAAGGCACATGACGCACCAATACCAATAATCAATACTAACACTTCATTTGGTATACCCATTTGTTCAGCAATGGCTGCAAATACGGGCACTAACAGCGCAGCGGACGCTGTATTCGAAGCAAACTCTGTCAAGAAAATAATAAATGCCGATACAGCAAGCATCACGATAATGAGCGGTGCAGAAGCCAAAGCATTAGCAACTGTTTGACCCAATACTAACGATGCTCCCGATACTTTTAAAATCGTTGAGAGTGCAATCCCACCCCCAAACAGCATGAGCACGCCCCAATCTGTATTATCGGAAACTTGCTTCCATGATACTAAACCCAGACTGACTACCGCAGCGGCAGCGGATAAAGCGACGATAGCATCCGTATCCTTAATATCTAGCGCAGCCCCAATTTGCTTAGAAAATATCCAGCTAAACGCCGTTATGATAAAGACCATGATGGTCAAAACGCGTGGCTTTGTCCATTCAATAGGCGCTTCTTCATTAAGTGTAACCGTACGATTTAGATTAGGTTTTAGATAAACATACATCGCACCCAACAATGCTGGCAATAGTACCAACATCATCGGTACACCAAACTTCATCCAATCAACAAAAGCAATATTCAGTGCTTTAGCGGCAATCGCATTCGGTGGTGACCCCACTATCGTACCCAAACCGCCAAGACTGGCAGAATAAGCGATACCCAATAGCACAAATACAAAAGTACCTCGGTCTTTTTCGCTATCGACATGCGTCAAAATACCGAGTGCTAGAGGCAACATCATGGCTGCCGTTGCCGTATTCGATATCCACATCGATAAAAATGCCGTTACCCCAAATATTAAAAATACGGCTGTACTTAGCTTACCTCCAGACATTGACAATATTTTTAGCGCGATTTTTCTATCCAACTTTTGTACATGTAAGGCAGCTGCCAAAGCAAAACCACCGAAGAAAAGATAGATGGTTGGATTAGCAAAACTTTGTAAACCAATTTCGGCATCGAACTCTGGTATACCAATCAGTGTACCAACTACCACGACTAATAGCGCGGTAATGGTCACATGCACGGCTTCAGTTAGCCACAGCACGCCAATAAAAAACAGCATGGCAAGCCCTTTATTGGCATTGATATCAAACGATAACGTATTATAAATAACCACACTGATAATAGCAGCGATCACTACTACTATTAAGCCCTTGCCCGTACCTTTTGGAAAAGTGTCCGTAAATAAATACTCATTGCCATCATCAGGAAGATGACTGTCTAATTTTTGCTCTGACATAAAGAGTCCTAATTGCACCCAAGAATAGTGTTAAAAAATACAAAATAAAGAGGTATTTTAATATAAGACGGCAATTTTTACTCATTTTTATGATATAGATTAAATCGTTTTAGATGAAAACAAAGGTAAATAGTCCGTAATTAAGTTACATATCGATACCAAATGCGCTTAACCTACCTCTATACAAGAGGTAATCGTTATCTCATACTAAAGTTATTGTGTATTAAACAGGTTAATTATAAACGGGAGTTCCTTATGCCAAGCTATAATAAAACTGATGAGACGACTAAAATGGCTCGAAGAGACATCAATCAAGATGGTCTGTCTGAAGAAGATCAGCAGCGTACTGATGAATGCGCGCTCGATATGATGCAAGGCTTACATGAGCATGAAGATCATGAAGAAGAGGATGATGAATAAACGGCTATTTTTCACAATATATATTTATAGCGGTTTAACTATCGAAAGCTAAAATGACTTCACTAGAAAAATACCTAAAATTAAAAAGCGCTTATCAAGGTGATGAGCGCCTTTTTTTTCTAGGTTGCCGTTTTTCTGGTAACTGGTCTGAAGCATAGTTATAGAAAAATGCCGCCAACAACACAATAGTAATGGGTACAAATAACGCGCCATAGCCAACTCTAGCGTACAAAAACGCACCTACTGCCCCACCACCGAAAAAGCAATACCAAATGATGGCTTGAAAGCCAAGCGTTGGCTTACTAATCGGTCGTCCTGCCAGCCAATTACCAATCGCCGCGCCCATATCTGAAGTCAGCCCAGTCAAATGGGTCGTCCGAATGACCGCCCCACTATAAGTAGCCACCATCGCGTTTTGTAGTCCACAAGCCATCGCAGCGGCTAATTGTCCAAGATAATCGTGCTCTTGATATAAAAAATAGCTAATTAGCAGCAGTGCTGCCTCAACATATAGGGCACGACCATAGCGTTTACCCAGCGTGAGAGATTTTTGCCCAATGACAAAACCACTTAAAATTGCACCTACTAAAAATGATAACAATGAGGCGCCAATATATAAAATACTGCGTCCATCAAAATGCGCCACAGCAGCGGCAAATAAACTGACATTACCCGTGACATGCGATACCGACAGATTGGTAAAACCCATCAGCGCAGCAGTATTGACACAGCCGGCACTAAACGCCAACACTGCTCCGCCCCACAATATCCATTTTGGTAATCTGGTTATCATATTTGCCGCCTAAAAGCTTATCGCTAAAAAAATGATATAGTATAGCTGAAAAAGGCTATAACCAAAAAAAGACAGCCTATTGGCTGCCTTTCTGATATTTGTTGCTGGATACTTTTTTTAATTTATTTTTTTGGTTCATCAATATCAAGCATCATTAACTGCTCGCTAATCGCAACGGTATTGAAACCAGCATCAACAAACATAATCTCGCCAGTGATACCAGATGCCCATGGCGACAGTAAGAATAGCGCGGCATTACCGACTTCCATTTGACTGACGTTACGCTGCAATGGGGCAATTTTTTCACTGATATCTAGCATTTTACGGAATGATTTAATACCACTGGCGGCAAGGGTACGAATAGGACCCGCTGAAATCGCATTCACACGAATGCCTTCACCACCCATTGACGTTGCTAAATAACGCACGCTGGCTTCAAGACTGGCTTTTGCCATACCCATGACGTTGTAATTAGGCAATACCGAAATACTACCTTCATAAGTTAAGGTCAACATAGAACCGTGACGCATGGCTAGCAAGGCGCGGGCTTCTTTAGCAAGAGCGACAAAACTATAGCTTGAGATATCGTGGGCAATTTGACTGCCTTCGCGCGTGGTAGCATTGGTAAAGTCACCATCAAGCTGATCCATCGGTGCAAAGCCAATCGCATGAACCACACCATCAATACCATCACCCCAATGCGCAGTCACTTGCTCAAAACAAGCAGCAATAGATTCATCAGAGGCGACATCACACTCAAGTACCAAATCAGCCTCAAAATGCTCTGCTGCCATATCGACGCGTTTTTTAATTTTATCGTTTGGATACGTTAAAATCAAAGAGGCGCCTTCACGATGTAGCGCTTCAGCAATCGCCCATGCGATAGAAAGTTTACTGGCGATGCCGGTGACGACAAAGCGTTGTCCTTGAAGTAGCATAGTATTTCCTTGTTAAAGGTTAGAATCAAATTGATATTATCAATAAAAATAATTAAACACTGGTTAAATATTAGTAATACAATCAAAAAAAGTTGTCTTATTATACACGAATGAAATTAAGTAAACAGTCGTAAACTCTTATGCCTTGATGATGATATCTCAAACACTAAAGCAGTCTACATTATTGATAGCGGTATGAAATTGAGGAGTTTTCAAGTATAATCACAGCCCTTACCAGCTTGCACATTTTTCATATAAATCCTTTACAACCGTTGTTTGTAAACAAGGATTTAGCGTTAAGCTATACCCACATTTTGGATGGCTGCCAAACTTATGAGTAACACCCCAACAGTAACATTAGACTACCAAGAAAGCACCGAATCGTATCGTCAACTCATCAGCTCAACTGGCGAAGATTTAGAGCGTCCTGGTTTACAAGATACTCCAATTCGCGCTGCAAAAGCATTTGCGCATCTCACCCGCGGCTATTGCCAAAATCTAGACGAAGTGGTTAATGATGCTCTTTTTCCATCAACCAATCGTGAGTTGGTGTTGGTACAAAATATCGAATTTTATTCTTTATGTGAACATCATATGCTGCCTTTTCATGGCGTTGCTCATATTGGTTATTTACCAAACGGGCACGTTTTAGGCTTATCTAAGTTTGCGCGTATCGTCGATATGTTTGCTCGTCGTTTGCAAGTTCAAGAGAATCTCAGCGAGCAAATCGCACAGTCGATTATGGATGTGACTGGCTGCCGCGGTGTGGCTGTAGTAATGGATGCAGCGCATATGTGCATGATGATGCGCGGTGTTAATAAACAACACTCCACCACACGTACCACATCGATGTTGGGTGAGTATGTGCATGACAACCAAGCGCGCAATGAATTTTTGGGTGCCATTCCTAAGCGTCAACCTGCGTTTTAAGTTGTAAATTAAAAATATTAAAGGATGCTTAAGCATCCTTTTTTTATTGGCTTAAATCTGCTTTATGCTTTTAAAAACAACATCTCAACTTTTATATTACTTAGACTATTATGCTCGCTTGCAATAAGCGTTGAGCATAAGGATGCTGCGGATGATTAAACACAGCTTCCGTCAGACCTGACTCCACACATACACCGTCTTTTAGCACCATAATCTGCTGACATAACGCACGAACCACTTTTAAGTCATGGCTAATGAATACATAGCTTATATTTAATTTTTCTTGAATTTCACGTAAAAGATTCACTACTGTAACCTGCGTGGTACTGTCAAGCGCAGAGGTTGGCTCATCCAAAATCAGCAAGCGTGGTTGCATGACCAATGCTCGCGCTAAAGCCACGCGCTGACGCTGACCGCCTGAAAGCTCGTGTGGATAACGCTGTAAAAAATCGGCAGGTAGATGTACAGTTTCAAGACTATCTATAACCGCTTGCTGACGTGTTACCTTATCAAACCCTTGTACTAGTAGTCCTTCCTCTATAATTTGCAACACGGTCATACGCGGATTGATACTGGCAAAGGGATCTTGAAATACCATCTGCACTTGGGCGCGAAACTGACGTAAGTCGGATTTAGACAGCGCCATGATATCTTGACCATTGATATTGACTTGCCCATTCACACGCGCCTGATTACTGAGTAGGCGACATAAAGCAAGCGCAATGGTGGTCTTACCAGAGCCAGATTCTCCGATAACCCCTAATGCCTGCCCTGTCTGCAAGGTCATATCTAACGCTTTTACGGCATCAAACCAGCGCTTTGTACTGCCAAATAAGCTTTTTTCTACCGCAAATTGCACTTGTAGATTTTTCACTTCTAATGCGGATATTTGCTGTTCTTGAGAATTTTTTTCTTTTACATCAAGAGCCTTGCCGAAGTCTTGAGACATGAGTGTACGGGTATAATCCGCTTCAGGATGCCTGAAAATCGCTGTCGTATTGCCTTGCTCGATGGTCTGCCCTTGACGCATAACGATAATGTCATCGCTATAACGTCTGACAAGATTAAGGTCATGACTGATTAAAATCATTGCCATGTTGCGCTCACGCTTTAGATTATCAAGCAGCGCTAAAATCTCATGCTGCAACGTCACATCAAGCGCCGTAGTCGGCTCATCAGCAATCAAAATATCTGGCTGCTGCGCTAATGCCATGGCAATCATAACGCGCTGGCGTTGACCACCTGACAGCTCATGCGGATAGCGCTGCAATTTGTCTTCAGCATCATTGATATTAACGTCATTTAATAGCGCTATGGTTTGCGCGCGCCACTCTTTTTTAGGTACACCATTTAAATGTAGGCATTCAGCGATTTGCTTTGCCACGGTATGTAATGGATTGAGCGCGGTCATCGGTTCTTGAAAAATCATCCCAATACGTTGACCACGTATCGCACGCAGCAATCGATTACGAACGCTATTATTCACACTAGGTGCAATAGGTAAACGACCGACACCTGCCAACTGCACGTCCCCAGTAATGATTAAGCTATCAGGTAACAGTCCTAATAAAGCTAAACTGGCAATAGATTTTCCGGAACCGGACTCCCCGACGATAGCTAATGTCTGACCTTGTTTTACGGCATAAGACAACTTATTCACCAGTGCTACACCGGCTTGTGTGACAATACTTAACTTATCAACTGTTAGCATTATTGTGTTGGTTTTGTTCACACCGTCTTGAGGCTGAACCTTATCTTTTTGAATAAAAGCTGTCATATTAAGAGCGCCTCGGATCGAACGCATCGCGTAGCGCTTCGCCAATAAAAATAAGTAACGATAACACAAGGGTTAAACTAAAAAATCCGGACAACGCAAGCCACGGCGCATCAAGATTATTTTTACCTTGTACCATAAGCTCCCCTAATGAGGGTGAACCGGGTGGCAAACCATAACCCAAAAAATCCAAGGAAGTCAGGGCAATAATATTAGCCGTTAGAATAAAGGGCAGCTGTGATAAGCTCGATGCCAGTGCATTAGGCAAAATATGTCGTAACATGATTTGACCATCTGACACTCCCAAATTGCGAGCAGCACGCACATAGTCGAAATTACGCGCCCGCAAAAACTCTGCGCGAACCAAACCAACCAGTCCCATCCAACCAAAGAGCAGCATCATGGCAAATAATACCGTGATATTGGGGCTAAACAAGCTGACCAAAATAATAATCATAAACAGCTGCGGCATTCCGCCCCACACTTCCATAAAGCGCTGTCCTGCTAAGTCAATCCAGCCGCCATAATAGCCTTGAATCGCCCCGACAATAATCCCAATCAAGGCTCCTGCTATCGTGAGTGCCAAGCCAAATAATAACGACACGCGCAACCCATACAGTATCCGCGCCAGAACATCACGCCCCATATCATCCGTCCCTAGCCAATTTTGACTATTCGGTGCTGCCGGATACGGAATACCCAGTTCCACATTGGGCGTTTGATCGGCAAATGGAATGGGCGGCATCACATAATAACCCTGACTATTAATCAGCGTTTGCACCGCAGGGTCTTTATAATTGGTTTCAGTCTCAAAAATACCGCCAAAGGTCGTCTCAGGATAAGCTTTGACCACTGGAAAATAATAAGCACCGTCATATTGCACGATAAGGGGTTTGTCATTGGCAATCACATTCGCTGCCATACAAACCACAAAAACCAGCGTAAACACAATCAGCGATATAACCCCTAAGCGATTGTTCCGAAAACGCTTTAAGCGTGCTTGCCATATCGGATTTAATTGGCTTTTTTGTGGCGTTGGAAGCATTGTTTTTGGCTGATTAGGTGGCGGAGTATGAGCAGCGTTATTCGTTAATGGTAGCTGACTATTTGACATTAACGCCCCTCAAAATCAATACGCGGATCAATCAGGTGATAACTCAAATCACTAATCAACTGTAATAACAGCCCGAGCAAAGTAAAAATAAACAACGTACCAAAAATTACTGGATAATCGCGCTGCTGAATCGCTTCAAAGCCAAGCAAGCCTAGTCCATCAAGTTTAAAAATAATCTCAATTAAGAAATTACCCGCAAAAAATATACCAACAATCGCCGCAGGAATACCGGCAATAATAATCAACATCGCATTGCGGAACACATGACCATAGAGCACTTGCCGCTCATTTAGACCTTTAGCACGCGCTGTCAGCACGTATTGCTTACCCAATTCTTCCAAAAAGCTAAACTTGGTTAAGTACGTCAATCCTGCGAAACCGCCGACGGTACTTGCCAGCAATGGTAACGCCAAATGCCAAAAGTAATCTTTAATCTTACCAATGAGGGATAATTGGTCAAAATTCTCTGACGTCAATCCTTGTAGCGGAAAAATATGCCAATAGCTTCCACCCGCAAAAAATACTAATAAAATGACTGCAAATACAAATACGGGAATTGCGTGCCCAACTGCAAGCAACATGGCGGTCGCTTTATCCACCGCTGAACCATGATGCATCGCTTTATAAATCCCCAAAGGAATCGCAATCAAATAAATCAGCAACGTACTCCATAGTCCAATGGAAATAGAAACTGGTAATTTTTCGATGATTAAATCCGTCACCGATTGCCCTTTAAAAAATGATTCACCAAAATCTAGACGGGCGTAGTTCTTGAGCATTAGCCAAAAACGCTCGGGCGCAGATTTATCAAAGCCATATTGCGCATTGATTGCCGCCACCATTTCTTCCGACAATCCGCGCGTCCCTTGGTAAGTGCTATTATTACCCGCACTACCCGCCCCAACACCACCATTGACAGCATCATATTTCGCACTTTGTTCAATTGATGCAATTTGCTGCTCAACAGGACCACCGGGAGCGGCTTGCACTATCACAAAGTTCGCGAGCAATATTAAAAATAGCGTCGGTAATATCAATAGCAACCTTTTTAAGATATAACGACCCATGATGGCGACTTCCTAGAATACGAATAATAATGGCTAAAAGTAATAATATTTTTTAAAAATTATTCTTAAGCGCACGTAACGCTGCAAATACCGTCAAAGGCTTATTATCTACAAGCTTCGTTTTTGTCTCTACCCCTGCAATCACACTCAGCTTATCTGCACGCAAAAATACGTTCACGGCGCGTTCATGTTCTAACGTTACCGGTAAGGTTGGAATGCCCTGCGCTGTTTTTTCTTCCGCTTGCAGCAATGCTTGCTGTATGGCTATATTTTCAGGCTCGATAGATAAACCAAAGCGCATATTACTGGCAGTATATTCATGTGCCGGATATAGCAGCGTCTCCGCAGGCAAGCCATTTAAGCGTTTAAAGCTGTCATAGAGTTGCTCAATTGTGCCGGTAAAGACGCGACCACAACCGCCACTAAATAAAGTGTCCCCGCAAAAACAATGCTTAAGTCCATCAATATCTAAAATATAAGCGATATGGCTCGCAGTATGTCCTGAGATATCCCAAACTTGGGCAGAGTAACCCCAAGCGCTGACCTTGCTGCCGTCTTTAACCGTTTGGTCTTCGTCAACATTGTGCTCACTGTGCGCAACAAGGTGAGTCATTGGAAAATACTCTTGTAACTCAGCCACACCGCCAATATGGTCATGGTGATGATGAGTCGTCCAAATCGCGGTCAGCTCCAGTCCGTGTGCTTCTAAATAATCGATTACTGGCGCGGATTGACCGGGATCAATCACGATGGCTTGTTTATTACCTTCATTAATTAACGTCCAAATATAATTGTCATTAAATGCTTTAATCGGGTGGATATGGATACTCATATTAAATCCTTAGCAAAAATTATCTTTGGTTTTTATCAAATAGTTAAAGGCGATGACTTGACTATCTTGATGCCATATTTTATCAATGCCATGTCCTAAAAATCCTGTCCATCATACCTTAACCGTTTACTATTATGATAATAGCTTATTGTCCAAGATATTTATCAACGCGTGCTTCCGCTTTTTTATCGACCCACCAGTAATCAATACCAACCGCATTCGTCGGTAGTTTTTCAGCATGACGATATTGATTCCAGTAGGCAACATTGGTTTCTGACTTACCATATAACGGGACTAAATAATATCCAGCCCGCAATAAACGGTCAAGCACATGAGTATATAAGACAATATCTTCACGACTTTTGGCATCACTAAGTTTAGCGATAACGCTATCAATAGCCTCATTTTTAATACCGATGGTATTATTATTACCCGCCTCATCAGCGGCAATACTGCCCCAAAAAGCCGCTTGCTCAGCACCGGGAGATAAACTCTGCGCAAACACATCAACGGTCATATCATAATCAAAGTTGCGCATGCGCTCGTAGTACTGTGGTCCATCAACTTGGCGTAATTGGGTATCAAAACCTAAGCGCGTTAAATTACGAATATAAGGCAGCAATACCCGCCCCATGGTATCGCCCGTCATTAACACTTCAATCTCGGCACGCTTACCATCTGGTTGATACAGCTGCATATTTTTATAATAAAATCCGGCATCTAATAATAATTGCCGCGCCTTTAATAATTCTTGACGATTAAAACCGCCGCCATCACTCGCAGGCAATTGCCATTCATCCAATACCGCTTGGCGCTGTAGCGGTTCAAGCTTTGATAATAAAGGCGTTATAATTTGCATTTCTGCACTTGATGGTGTGCCCATTGCGGCAAGCTCTGAGCCATGAAAAAAGCTTTGCAGGCGCTCATACTGACCATAAAATAAAGTTTTATTCATCCATTCAAAGTCATACGCCGCCGTTAAGGCTTGGCGGACGCGAATATCTTGAAAAATCGGTCGGCGTATATTCATGACAAGCCCTTGCATGGGCACTGGATTTTGACTGGTTATCGATTCTTTATTAATCAATCCTGCTTTGACAGCAGGGAAATTATATCCTGTTGCCCAGTTAGAGGCTTTGTTTTCGGGACGAAAGCGATATTGACCTGATTTAAAGCCTTCAAAAGCAATCTCATCACTCTGATAATAGACGAACTTAATCATATCAAAATTATAGCGACCCCGATTGACCATTAGCTCGCGACCCCAATAATTTGGGTCACGCACATAGCTGACGGAGCGCCCAACATCAACACGTCCGAGCTGATAAGGACCACTACCCATCAATGGCGTTAAGCTTATTTTTTCAAAATTGGCATCAATAGAGGACTTGGCAAAAATTGGAAATTGACCAACCGTGAGTAATATTTCCTTATTATCATTAGATTTAAAGATGAATTTTACTTGTTGCTTATCAAGGGTTTTAACCTCTTTAATATCACCCAAATAGCTGCGAACAAACATGGGACCTTTAGTCAATAATGCGTCATAAGTCGCCTTAACGTCGCTACTGGTAACCGGTGTGCCATCCCAAAACCGTGCTTTTGGATTGATGTGATAAATAATCCAACTGCTGTCATCAGGGTCATAAGTAACGCTCGTTGCCAGCTGCGGATACATGGTAAAGGCTTCGTTTAAGGAGCCCGTCATCAAGGTATCATAGAGATAATCGGTGCCAATCATCGCTACGCCAGTCGTCATCCATTTATTGGCGCTATTAAAAGTGCCGCGTACATCAAGTGACAGCGTGCCGCCCGTTGGGGCATTTGGATTGGCGTAAGGCATAAAGGGCGCATCAACATACTCAGCGGTACTATTATGTCCAAGTGCCGACGTCGTAATGGGTGCAGCAACACTGCTAGATACCCAGCCGATAGTTAGGCTGAGCAGAATGGCTGTTATCAGCTTATTTTTTTTGGGCATTATTTTTGTGAGCATGATAGTGATAGCACACCTGCAATTAGAAATAAGAGTGGCATCATGAGATGCCATTTATGGAAATTATCATATCAAACTTAGCTTTTTTAACCTAATGCTTTGCAGTAATGCGCTCAGGTAAATTCTTTTCAGATAAAAAAACGCCACTATTGTAGCGACGTTTTTTATTGCTATGAAAGTTATCTTTTAAACTTAGCCATATGAGCTTAGGCGTATTTTTTTTCAAAATCTTTCATAAAGTCGACCAACAGCTGTACCCACTCAAGCGGTACGGCATTATAGATACTGGCTCGCATACCGCCCACATCACGATGACCTTTTAGATTAAGCAAGCCTGCTTTTTCTGATTCTTCTAAGAATACTTTATCAAGATTACTGTATGCTAGGGTAAACGGCACGTTCATGATAGAGCGATGTTTAGGCGCTACTGGGTTATTATAAAAAGTGCTGTTATCAATGGTATCGTACAATAATGCCGCTTTTTGCTGATTAATTTTACCAATAGCAGCAATGCCACCCTGCTCTTCTAACCAGTCAAATACTAAGCCAGCTAAATACCAAGAATAAGTGGCTGGGGTATTGGACATCGACTCTTTATCTACTTGATGTTCGTAATTAAGCAGCATAGGACACCACTCACTCGCCTGCCCTAATAAATCCTCGCGAATGATGACAATAACCAATCCTGCAGGACCAATATTTTTTTGCGCACCAGCGTAAATCATACCAAACTTTGACACGTCTATCGGCTGTGACAAAATACAAGATGACATATCAACGATGATAGGCGCATCAACTTGTGGTGGCTCAAATATTTGTAAACCGTGAATGGTCTCATTGGCACAATAATGAAAATAAGACGCATCGTCACTAATATTCCACTCACTTTGCGCAGGCACATCCGTAAAGTTACTCTCTTTGCCCGTTGCGACTAAGTTAATCTCACCTAAGCCTAGCGCGGCATAACGTTGTGCCTCTTTTATGGCTTTACCTGACCACGCCCCTGTGGTTAGGTAATCGGCACGTCCACCATTTAATAGATTCAGCGGAATAGCAGAAAACTGCAAACTTGCGCCACCTTGCAAAAACAGCACTTTATAATTATCTGGAATCTCCATCAACGAGCGCAGCTGAGTTTCTGCCTTTTGGGTAATGGCAATATAATCCTTACTGCGATGGCTCATTTCCATCACTGACAGTCCGCGACCTTGCCAATCTAGCAGTTCCTCTTGGGCACGCATTAAGACAGGGGTAGGAATGGCTGCCGGACCTGCACAGAAATTCGGTAGGCGATGCGGGGCGGTTGATGTGGTCATGATTATTATCCTAGGTGTGAAGTAGTAACAAAAGAATCGCGATAACTGAGAGTGTGTAACTCGTGCTTGCAACAACCGTCTTACTTTAAATCAGTACCGCATCGAATGCAACATGGCTTATTTTTAACGAAAGTATATTATGCTATTTATCAAATTTTTATTAAAAATAGCACTCATTTAAAGATTTGAGTCATTTTTTATTGCTGATTTGACAAACTATTCCACAACTTACGCTTTAGGCTGGCATCGTTAAGCATATCAGTTAATGTCGGTACGCTCACAAAATTGGGATGTATCAATCCATCTGGTAATGCCGTCAAGACCGCCACTTGGATATCCTCGCGTCTACCCAACTTAAAGATATAACCGGCGAGACTGGCATTGGCAAGCTCAACAGTATCCATGCCGGCACAAATGGGAAAAGAGCTGGTCTCACAAGAGAGTGACAACGCGTGCGTGATATTTTGCCACAATTTTTGGCTGTCATGATTCAGTGCTTGGATATCGACCAATAATACCCAATTACCATAGCATCCGCCTTGCAAGTCAAATGGCGCAATGGTGGTATGATGATCACTTGATGCTTGGTTATCCACGTCATTGATGAGTGGTTCGAGTATTTGCGATGCATCAGACAGCGTATCAATACGATATGTTTTTTCTAGCGTTGGAAAAAGATTATTTTCATCACTAGGATTCACCGGACTTTGTGATAACGCGTCTACATACGCTTCAATGATGCCTTCGTTAGCAGATAACACGGGTGCGTTATACAAAGGCGCTAAAACCTGAGCGTTGTTTGGTTCAACATTTAAACCATGTGTTTCTGTAACTGCGCGCTGATTTAAATGAGCTTCTGGCAGTATAATATCTGCCATATTTATCGTTGGTGAGTCTGGCTGTACCCATTGCGGTATCCCCATCATCGCCAGTATCTGACGTTGTTGCATTTGGCGTGTGTTTAAGCGTATCTCGTCTTGCGTGTCACTCATGATTGGGTACTATCCTAGTTATTTATAACCACTTACTTATTGATGGGCTAAAGATTTAAACGCTAGTGGCAGCCTAAATCATCAATCGCATAACTGACGGACGCCAAGCCAATGCTCTGCTAATAAGGTCAAGCAGTCATATTCGTCTTGACTGATGATCGTATCGTGCAACATGACGGTATGCAAGGTGCTCAGCCATAGCCGGTGCGTATTATAAGCTATTTGGCTGCTAGTTGGCCGGTTGTTATGTGAGTTATCCGCAGTAGATGCTGTCGTTCTTGGCTCAGGTGTATAGGCTGCTATCGTATCAATAATGGCAAATAGCTGAATACTATTTAGGCGTTGCGCGGTTAATAATAACCATTGTAAATCGGCATCCTTTACTACTGATAAATCGATATCAATTAAACGGGCATGGCGTCTTAAATCTGTGACATAACAGATATTATGGTTTGATAAATATGCCTTTATTTGGTCTTGACGCTTATTTTTTAACACGGCATCTTTAGCAAGGCGATAGGCAAATACAATCAACATAGTACGCTTACCAGTACTTAATCCTGCAAAAATATTCCCTGATGGATCAAGCTGAGCAATACTATCCGGTAATCTAGCTTGCAAAACAGCCGAATAGGCTCTATCGCTTATCGGCTTATTATCGTTTTTCTTATCAGCATTTTCCTTATCCGCATTTTTCTTATTATCATGCCCCTTGTTATCAGCACCGTTATTAGAACCTAATACTTGTGATAATACAGGCAGTAACTGCTGCAAATGTAGCGCTTGCCACAAAGATATAATAGATAAGGTTTTATTTTTAGTTGGCGCTATTTCTGACTGTATATCGGTCATGCTATGTTGACAACAAGGTTGACTGGAAGTTAAATCAGCAGTTAATTGATGATTAAATAGCTTGATAAACCCTTGCTGATAACGTAATAGCATCGCACGACATTTTTGCTGTTGTTCATAATGTTGCTGATCTTGAAAACGATGACTCATTAGACTTTGCTGCTGCAACTGCTCTATCGTCAGGAGTGATAAGTCCTGTTTGCGTAACTGATTCAGTGCGATGGCTATTAAACTACTATCTAAACGCCTATCCAGAGTGGCGACTATTTCTAAGAGCTTGGCATCGATAGTATGCGGTAATATTAAGTGATGGAGGTTAGCAACTAAATTATTATCTGAATTTTCTGCTGCAGCGCCTGATTGAGCCAAACCGCACCAAATATCAGTGAGACTATAGGTAGTAGCCGTCGATAAAGCATGATCTTGGTGACACAACATTACAGCTTCAATCAGTGCCAGTGCGCCTAGCGGATGGTGACTGTGATTCAGCAGATAATGTGGTAGAGACACTTGCTGAATATCCGCCAACTCTACAAGTTTATCAGCAGGTAAGTCATTATCAGGCAATGCTTGCCACGGTTTTAACAATTCCTGCGCAATCATATCCTTATCAGCGGCAATATTAACCTGTAAACGCCCATCAATAATCACATCCACTTCTTGTTTAAAAGACAATCCTTCTTCGTTATCTTCCGGCTGAGTTAAGCCAGCAGGTTCAGCCAATGTATTATTATCAGGTGAAATTACTTGTTCAGCGTCGGCTTTAGTATTGTTATTGATAGGGAAATTATTAAGGTTAATACTAGCATAGCGTTCACTCCAATCACCCAACCGACGCTGCTCATAGATTTCTTTAATTTTTTGTTGGTTTAAGCGTTTCTGCTGCGCCACTTGTACCGCAAAGTCTTGATAAGCGTTGGCATTAATCGCGCTCATACGTTCAGACAAGCTCGGATGGGTAGCAAACCATGATACGTCGCCTAAATCTGCGCCACTACTGGCAAAAAAGAAGTGACTCAGCCCGTTAATATCGGTGGTGTCCGATAACCGTGAGCCTAATGGGTCTTGATGAATGGCTTTTAAGGTTTCTAAAATAGCAGGCGAACGCGTGAGCTGAATACTGGTCGCGTCCGCCAATAGCTCGCGCTCACGGTTAAAACTGTGCTTAATTAATTGCGCACTTGCCATACTCGAAAAGCTAAAAGCGTGGACGATTAACGTCCAAATATTACGCGGTGAGCTACGATCAGGCTCAGCGCTACTAGAGGTTAATAGGGATAAAGAATGGGTTGATAAAGCTCGGTGTTGTATTTGAAATTGAGACTGTGACTGAGATTGCCAATAAGTGACCCATTCACTATGCGAGGTGAAATTCGCTGTCTGTGCTTCTGTACTGCGCGCTCTAGCATCAACCTCTCGTTGAGATAACGGCATAGTTTGATTAACCGCGTCATCAAAGTAACTGGTATGTCGTGACGTCCCTTGAGCAGAAAAATTATTGATTGAATTACTCCAATCATAGAGTAATTGCAACCCTGCCAGCACGACCATTAACTGTAGATTAAACTTCGCATCGCCGTGCAAAATATGCCCATACTCATGCCCAATAAGACCATATAGCGCCTCATCGGACAACTTATCGAGCGCCCCTTGCGTGACGACCATCACCATATCATTGCTGTGCCGACCTGCCACAAAGCCATTAATCCCTTGCTCATTAGGCAGCACATACAATATCGGCATGGTCAATCCCGAAGCAATGGCTAACTGCTGTGCAAACTCATAATAGCGTCGGTACACCGCTGGAAAATCACGCTCATGACGCACCGCGATATGCCGCGAGGTATAGCGCACAGGCATTAACGATTCGTGCTGATGCGCTATGCCCTGACTATGCTCCCAAGCGTCATGGCTATTATCAATAAATAAGCGAATCGCTCCGACCCGCTGAGCAATGGCGCGTCCGCCTGCCTTTAGGCGACGATATTCTAAAAAACTTCCGATAATGAAGCTAAATAACGTCCAAATAATAACCAGCACCAACACCCAATGATAAATGCCGCCAGTAAAAACGGTTAATAATAACGCCATAATACCTAGCGCTACTGCCATATGCGCCAAGACAATGAGCAAAAATAACCCATAGAGCAATAGACTACGCCGCGTGCGGGTACGCTGTTCAGCAAAAAAATCTATGCGTTCATCTTGCTCAAACCCAGCCAACATTCACTCCAAAGCTTATCAGTCATTTTATTAAAAAAGCGGGTTGATATTACTGGTTAAAATTACTGATTAAATTAACCTTAGGCGCATTACTGATTAAAATTAACCTTAGGCGCTTGGCTAATCATTGCTTTATCGGCAAATACCAATGGACTTAACGGACGAAAACCAAAGGTCGTACTCACTAAATTATTTGGAAACACTTCGCGATTATTATTATAAAACATCACACTGTCATTATAATGCTGACGCGCAAAACCGATGCGATTCTCGGTATTGGTCAACTCATCCATCAACTCTTTAATTAAGCTGTCCGCTTTTAGCTCAGGATACGCCTCCACAACCGCATAAAACTGCCCGAGCGCTTTGGACAGCATCCCTTCTGCTTGCGCAAACAGCGCCATATGTTCCAACGATTCAGGCTGATGCTTGCTAGAATCTTGCAGATTTTGGGCACGATTACGGGCACTAATGACCCGTGTGAGCGTCTCTTCCTCATGCGCTAAATAGCGCTTTGCGGTTTCCACCAAATTAGGAATCAAATCATGACGGCGCTTTAGCTGCACATCTATTTGCGCAAAGCCATTTTTTGCCTGATTACGTCCACGTACCAATTGATTAAATATCGTCACCCCAACCACAATTACCAACATCGTCACTGCAATAAATAACCAAACGAACGTTTTCATAATAAAGTCTCAAAGCAATCAATATGGATATAAATGCGTACATTATATTTTAATCGATATTAATAAGCGAACCTTAAAAATCAATTAAAATACGTTATAAAACGCTAAACAAAAAAAAGCCCTTACAAATGAAGGGCTTCGAATAACAAACAAGAGTTTTAAATATTATTTTATAACTCATTGTTTGATAACTAATTACGTTATAGCTATATTATCAAATTTTAGGCAAAAAAAAGCGACTCCATCAGCACATCCTCGGCACACATTATAATTAATACCGTTGCTACCTTCCGGTCCTGGCGGGGTTCATAATTTAACGTTGCGAGGCTACCAATGGAGCCACCAGTCGCAAATTATACAAGGTTTTTTTAATATTACAAGCCCTAAAGTAAATTTTTCTGTCAGAGCACTGTAGAATCTAGCAATATGCTGACAAAATTATCACAGCATCTTAGTTAAAATTTGCTATTTTAGCCAGATAATAAACAAAAACCTATTTTATCGCTGTACTTATTAAGGAATTTATAATGAAAAACACTCTATTAAACAAATTATTTATGGCATCTAGTGCTGCCTGCCTTCTTACTTTTGCCATGACAGGAGCGCAAGCCGCCCCAACTGGTTATGACCAACTCAGCTTTCAAACAGAAGTCAAAGAAGAAGTAGCAAATGATGAAGTACGCGCCAGTTTATATAAAAAACTGCAAGCCACTGATGCCAAAACGTTAGCAACACAGCTTAATACCGCGGTAAATAAAGCGTTAAACATTGCTAAGCGCTATCCTAGCGTCACGGTCAGCACCGGACAGCAAAGCACCTATCCACGCTATGATAAAAACGAAAAAATTATCGGCTGGACTGGACAAGCCAATATCGACATAAAAAGTACCGACTTTGCAGCGACTAGCCAGCTGATTGCCGATTTGCAAGAAACATTGGTCATGAACAATCTCAACTTTGGGGTTTCAGATAGTAAGAAAGATGCCATAGAACAAAAACTGATGACCAGTGCCTCGCGCGCCTTTCAACTACAAGCAAAAAACTTAACCCGTGCTTGGGATGCAAGTAGCTATCGCGTAGTAACGGTCAACCTTAATACCAACAATAATAACTATCCACGCCCAATGTACAGCATGAAAGCAGCAGCCATGGAAGACTCAGTACCAAGCCAAAGCTTTGAGTCGGGTAATAGCACTATTTCGGTGACGGCAGGTGGTACGATTGAATTGACAAGATAGTAATGAAGATGTCTGTATAAAAAGACAATAACGCTTAACAATAAAGGCAATCGCTAAATATAGCGATTGCCTTTATTTTATTTATCAATATAAGCCGACACGATTTATCATTTAATCAGATGTTTTATCAGTAAAGTACGGGTTAATAAATCACGCACTTTACCAATAGTTATTTAATTGCTGGCTGCTCAAGTGTCATCGGTGTATCCGCTTGCGGCTTAGCGGATGATTGTATATTGGGTTGTTTACCATCTTGGCGCAATTTCAATAATACCTTTTGATGCCATGGCAACTGCTCATACGCTAAAAGCTGTTGGGCAATTTTCTTGTTATTTTGCAACATTGCCGTATTTTGAAGCACGTAGACAGTGCGCGAAACTTGCGCCACGCTCTGCCCTTTCTCATTGCTCACCACTACTTTGATAGTATGCGCACCAGGCAAGAGATCTACCGTAGCGATTGATGCGCTTAAGCCTTGGGTGACCTGATTACCATCTAAGTAGATACTCACACTATCACCAGCTTGCAGCGCAGGCTTGAGTTGTACGTTGACGACGATATTTTGTGCCGGACGATGATAAGCACGTTCTTCGCTGGGTTCAGTCATGGTCAACTGATAATTTACTCGGGGCGCTTTGGTTGCCGTTGAGGTATTTTGTGCGGCGCCAATGGTTTGTGTCGATGCACTCGACTCAGTATTAGCCGTACCTGATTGACCACTCGTTGCGCTATGAGCATGGGTTTCAGTAGTAATGCCCGTTTGGCTAATTTTCTTGCCTGTTTGCTGCTCATATTTTTGTACATTGTCCGTAAACGTCACACGCCCTGTTTGCTGATCAATCACTTTATAAATAGAGGAGGCATTGGTTAATGGTGCGTAAAAAACTACCATACCCAGCAGGATACCATTTAGCAGGCTATTTTTACGTGATGACTTCTTGCCTGATGATTTATTGCCTGTAGCCGCTGCCATCTTCGTCAGTCGTGGCGATGTGGATAATAGAGTCATAGTCAGTCAACCTCGTTAATGAGCGTTATTAATCATGATTATAACCCTTATAACGCGGTCTTTTTAAGATGAGAAGCGTTAATTTTTTATCAGATAGTTTATTAATACTATTTACCTTATAAACAACCATAAAAAAACCAGCTAAGACGCGCTGAGCTGGTTTTTTATCATTTAAAATAATTGAGCGGATGAGCTAAAATTAGCAGCTATAGTACAAGTCAAACTCAACAGGATGCACGGTAATGTTGACGCGTTGCACTTCTTCTTCTTTGAGCGCGATATAAGCTTCTAACATATCTTTGGTGAATACATCACCTTTTAATAAGAACTCATGATCGTCTCTTAACGCTTGTAGTGCCACTTCTAAATTTTCAGCAACCGTTGGGATGAGTGCTTCTTCTTCTGGTGGTAAGTCATACAAGTTTTTATCAGCCGCTTCGCCTGGATGGATTTTGTTTTGAATACCATCAAGACCCGCCATCAATAACGCGGCAAAGGCTAGATATGGGTTGGCGGCTGGATCAGGGAATCGCGCTTCAACACGTACCGCTTTTGGGCTTGATACGTGTGGAATACGAATAGACGCTGAACGGTTAGATGCCGAATATGCCAACTTAATTGGCGCTTCATAATGCGGCACAAGGCGCTTGTAGCTATTG
Source organism: Psychrobacter urativorans (assembly GCF_001298525.1). NCBI lineage: Bacteria > Pseudomonadati > Pseudomonadota > Gammaproteobacteria > Moraxellales > Moraxellaceae > Psychrobacter > Psychrobacter urativorans. The sequence goes on along the minus strand of NZ_CP012678.1, from coordinate 86,915 downwards.
GTTGAAGGATTGGTAATCGCATTTAGCGCGCGGGCGTGCTTAATGATACCACCGATGAAATATAGCGCCGATTCAGACAGACCCGCATATTCGTCACCAGAGAAGGTATTTACGCCGTCTTTTGAAATAGAAATATGTACATGCATACCTGAACCATTGTCACCAACGATAGGCTTAGGCATAAAGGTCGCTGTTTTGCCAAACTGATGCGCGACGTTATGTACCGCATATTTTAGCTGCTGTACTTCATCCGCTTTACGCACTAGGGTATTAAACGCGACACCAATTTCTAACTGACAAGGCGCAACTTCATGATGATGGACTTCGATGCAACCTTCACCAACGATATCTTCGATACGGTCACACATCACGGCACGCATATCTTGTGAGCTATCGACTGGTGGTACAGGAACGTACGCGCCCTTAACACGTGGGCGGTGTCCCATATTGCCCCATTCATAGTCCTTATTGGTTGACCATGCGGCTTCTTCAGCGACAATCTCATGGCTCACGCCTGACATATCAATAGACCATTTTACTTCGTCAAATACAAAAAATTCTGGCTCAGGACCGAAATAAGCGGTATCACCAATGCCAGTAGATTTCAAGTATTCTTCGGCACGGCGCGCGATAGAGCGTGGGTCACGGTCATAACCTTGTAGCGTTGATGGTTCAATGATGTCACAAGTCACCACCACAGTAACCGCATCAAAGAACGGGTCGATAAATGCAGTCTCTGGATCAGGACGCAAGATCATATCTGACGCTTCGATACCTTTCCAACCAGCGATTGATGAACCATCAAACATCTTGCCATCTTCCATTGATTCTTCATCAACGCTATGAGATGGAAAGCTCATATGATGCTCTTTGCCGCGAGTATCCGTAAAACGAAAGTCAACCCATTTGGCATTAGATGACTTGATAAGATCTAGTAATTTATTCGACATAAAAAATTTCCCTCGTGGTTATCAGATTATAACGATTTAAAGTTTCTGTACTCGTTGTCGAGACAGCTTTATTGTGGTGTTTGACGGTGCTCACTTACCATTACCCCAAAGTTTCATAGGGATAATCAGCGCTGGTGCTATTTTAGCAATATCTGACCAATAATGCTGAACTGTTATGCACTCATCAACATGACATTTGTCATTATCGAGGCTAAGATTCTCATTATTCAGGGTTTTTGTATAGATTTATATGAATAATATTTTTGATTAGCGTGCAGCAGTAGACGACATTTAATAGAACACAAAATAGTGGTAAGATAACCTGCTCAGTGATAATGTACCTAGTGGTAACATACTGGATGAAAATCTAACTGATACCATAAACATCGACAACAAATACGAGCAATAGGCATTGCTCTAACGTCATGTTAGATGCGTAATGTCATACACAGTAATAAGCCTACCTTTATAAAACAAAAACACATTAATAGGTTGAACCCATAATGATTCTAATGATCGATAATTACGACAGCTTTACGTACAATATTGTACAGTATTTCGGTGAATTGCAGCAGGACATCACCGTCTGGCGTAATGATCAGGTCACTTTAGACGACGTTAAAACACTGGCGCCGGATATCATTGTCATTGGTCCAGGTCCTTGCGATCCTGATCGTGCGGGTATCTCACTAGATATTATTGATACGTTTAAAGGGATTATTCCTATTTTGGGTATTTGCTTGGGTCATCAAGCCATTGGTCAAGCATTTGGTGGACAAGTGGTCAAAGCTGGCGAGGTCATGCATGGTCGCTTATCTGCCGTTTATCATAACAATCAAGGCGTATTTGTAGACTTGCCCAATCCTTCGCAAGCCACGCGTTATCACTCTTTAGTGGTGGATAAAACCAGCCTACCCGATTGTTTAGAAGTTACGGCATGGACACAGAATACAGATGGCAGTATTGAAGAAATTATGGGCTTTCGTCATAAAGAATTTGCGATAGAAGGGGTGCAATTTCACCCAGAATCTATCTTAAGTGAAGCCGGTTACCAGCTGCTGAATAACTTCTTAAGAACCCACAACTTAGCAAAACTGAGCACCGATCAGTTACCACAAGTTGGCTAATGACCCAAAATACTTTGTATCATTACATAAAAAAATAATAGTAAACGAGACCATCATGACCATTGCTCATATAAAGGATAGGCACAAACAAGATGCACCGCTAGCCTCCATAAATACGCCTGAAGACATTGCTAAACTTTCGGATGCAGACATTCACACACTGCTTACCAGTGCTTTAGACCGCATTTTTCAACATATTGATTTAACCTTTGATGAGATGTACCAAGTCATGCTGATTATTATGCATGGCAAATGTAGCAACGCGATGATGGGCGCTATTTTGACCGGACTGCGCATGAAAGGTGAATCCATTGATGAGATTACCGCTGCCGCCAGTGCCATGCGAGCTTTAGCAGAAAACATTGCACCGAATGCTTGCGATTATCTGGTTGATATTGTTGGTACTGGTGGTGATGGCGCTAATTTATTTAACGTGTCTACTGCTTCAGCTTTGGTTGCTGCTGCGGCTGGCGCACAAGTCGCTAAACACGGTAACCGCGGAGTATCTACGCGCTCTGGTAGCTCAGACTTGCTAGAGCAAGCGGGTATCAGTCTGGCGCTCACCCCAACGCAAACGCTTGATTGCATTGAAAACCAAGGCATTGGCTTTTTGTTTGCGCCAAATCACCACAGCGCCATGCGTTATGCCAATCCGGTACGCCGTGAGTTAAAATCCCGCACGATTTTTAATATTTTAGGTCCTTTAACCAATCCTGCTGGCGTCCCTAATTTGGTGATTGGGGTCTTTACCGCGCGCTTATGTGAGCCAATGGCAAAGGTGATGAGAAATCTGGGCGCACGTCATGTGATGATTGTTGGCGCAAAAGATGGCTTAGATGAAATCAGCCTTGCGACCTCCACCACCGTCGCTGAGCTCAAAGATGGTGAAATCTCCGTCTATGACATTATGCCAGAAGATGCAGGTATCGAGTCCCAGACCCTTATTGGACTTGATGTAGAGTCACCAGAAGAAAGCCTTGAGCTGATTCGTGCCGCCTTATCGGGTAATGCCACTACTGAGCGCTCAATACTCAAAGCCCGCGATATGATTGCCCTCAATGCAGGGGCAGCGATTTATACGGCAGGGCTTGCCAGTAACTATAAAGATGGCGTCAGTCAAGCACAGGCGGTTATTCAAAACGGTTCCGCATTAACCAAGCTTGAATCTCTAGCTGAGTATACCCAGCAACTTGCTGCGAGTGCTTGATTTGCCACTGTTTTATTTTAATAAAACATTACTATTGATTGCCCTATTAAACTGATTGCTAGCTGGATAATATAATGACTACAAACACTCAAACTAATACAAGCTCAGACGCTCACATTCCTTCAGTATTACAGCGTATTGTCGCCACCAAACGCGACGAAGTTAAAGCCGCCAGTAACGCGCTGTCACTGACAGAATTGCAAGCACAAGTTGCTGCTGATAAGCGCCCACGTCGTGGCTTCGCTAACGCCTTACGTGCTGCCGATATTGGTATTATCGCTGAGATTAAAAAAGCTTCACCCTCTAAAGGCATTATCAACCATAATTTTGCCCCTGCCGCCTTTGCTGCGCAATATGAGCAAGCAGGAGCAAGCTGCCTATCCATCTTGACCGATCGCGATTATTTTCAAGGTGATGATAGCTATCTTATCCAAGCGCGCGAAGCCTGCAATTTACCGATATTGCGTAAAGATTTTATGATTGATGTGTATCAAATTTATCAATCGTATTTACTGGGCGCTGACTGTATTTTACTCATTATGGCGTGTCTAGAAGATACGCAGTTGCAAGAATTGCACGCGCTCAGCATTAAACTCGGTATGGATGTTTTAATTGAAATACATACTGCCGAAGAGCTTGAACGCGCCCTACAATTACCGCGCTCAGTCCATAATATTTATGGTATTAATAACCGTAATTTAAATACTTTTGAAGTGGACTTACAAACCACCTTAGACTTAAAAAACACGCTGTTGCAAGCCTTGGCTAATAATGACCATAATGATGGCGAAGACTCATTATTAAAACCGCTGATTGTCACCGAAAGTGGTATTCATAACGCCGCTGATATTCATCTGATGCTGAAACACGATATTCAACACTTTTTAATTGGTGAGCAGTTTATGAAAACTGACCACCCTGGGCAGGCGTTACAATCGTTACTTGCAGGCGTCGCTGTGAGCGCGTAAAGTAGCGAATATAGCAGCACCTATTTAACTATTTTTACCTATTCACTCATTAAACAGACGCGCTAACTTCTATGTCAAATTCTCTATTTTCACAAGAAATGCAAGACCAACTCAAAGAGCTTAAAGGTCAACTCAGCAAAGGTCGTGATACCACGTCCCCAGATGGCGATAATGGCAAACCAACAGAGCCGGTTTCTCTACTTACCCAAAAACAAGTGAAGAAAACCGTCAAGCAAATGGACTCTGAGCATATTGACGACGATAAAGTCTTGTTTATGCAAGCGATGCACGGCGTTAATCAGCTCGATGATAAAAACGTGCGCTCGCCTGCCAATGCTAAAAAAGGCAGTAAACCTGATGCAGCAACTTTATCAAAACGTGCCGCTGCACAAGGTAGTGATGCCGTAGAACTGGGCGCAGGCTTATCCGATATGCAAGCGCTACTGAACCCTGTCGCTGGTGAAGCGTATTTATCTTATAAAAACCCAACTTTGCAGAACAAGATATTTACCCAGTTAAAACAAGGTAAATTGCGTTGGTATGATGCGGTAGATATTCATGGTTGTACCATTGAAGAGGCACGTGTAGCAATGACGCAACTGCTTAGCCAAGCCAAGCAAAACAATGAAACATCAGTAAAAATCGTCCATGGTAAAGGTAGTGAAGCTATTCTTAAAACCTGTGTCAATGGTTGGTTACGTCAATTACCAGAAGTGTTAGCATTTTGTTCAGCACCACCAAAAGACGGTGGTAATGGTGCGGTATTGGTATTGTTAAAAAAGAACAAGACCGATGCAGAAAAATAAATATTGATAATTATCATAAATTAGCTATAAAAAAAGGACTGCCTAAGCGCAGTCCTTTTTTATAATTTTATATTTATTACCTCTTAACGAGGCTCATGTTTTTTTACTTTAGGAAATCTAAAGCCTTTTTTTAAATGCCTAAACTGGCGTTTAACGATTGGTTTATCCTCTTCATTGTTCTTTACCTCATTATCAACTTCAAAGCCAGTCGCTTCAGTTTCCTTGCTTAAGTTGACAGGCTTATTATCATCGTGAGTGACATTAGTATTCGTCAGTTCGACCTTCTCTACTTTATCTTCAGTCGCCTTTTCTAACTGATGCTTCAGTTCATCTGGATTGACCAAAAGCTGCTGAGTCGGCAAGGCTTGTTCAACGTTATATTTTTTTACTAGCGATAACACATCAACCAACAAAATATCTTGTTTCCCATAAAACTCGGTTGCACTAACCGCATTCACATAAGCACGCAATTGTATGACGTAACAATCTTGACGCAGCTCTGAAATGTTCGCCTGATTCCATTCTTGATTGGTCAATTTATGGGTGTCTAAAAACTGACTTAACGCTTCGACCATTTTAAACACCACGTCGATATCAGCATTGCGCTTGATATACAAATGATGCAAAAAGTGGAACATATCGCGTGAAGTAAAGTTTTCAATTTGCATAGATGAAAAGTCACCATTTGGCACGGTTACTATCGTACGGTTAAGCGTACGCACACGCGACGAACGAATACCAATATCTACTACCGTGCCTTCGTATGTGCCAAATTTACAATAATCTCCGATACGTACAGGCGAATCAGCGACCACGACCACACTGCCGACCAAATTCTCGATGGTCTTTTGCGCACCCAATGCTAACGCTAAACCACCAACCCCTAATGCTGCAATACCAGTCGTTAAATCAAAACCTAAATTGCCAAAAATAACAATAACCGCAAATATCAATAGCAAGGCTTTGACGATTTTACGCATCAACCCCAAGATGGAAACGCGCTCGATATAGTTCTTTTTATAGCTTAGATTTACAGCACGGGTAAATATTGAATCGATAACTCGTAGCAATAACCATGTTGTTGCAAGCCAAGAAGCAATATCGGTAAAGCGATTTACAGGTTCACGCAGCGTCACAGACACGCCAAAATAGACCATAATTTCGGATAATATCAATGCCATAATAACCACAGCAAGCGGTAATATCACTTTATTTGGTAAGCCCAATGGCACACCGCGTACACGTGGATAGATAATATTTAACAAATGATACAATAGCCAAACCAGCATATAAGTTAGTATAAAACTGCCAATAGTGATGGCAACTGCAGCAGTTAAATCCGTTACTTGATAACTAAACAGCTTTTTACCTTCAAGCCCATCAAAGGTGTAGCGCGATATAAGGGTCGGCTGCGTATTTTCTATAACTTCTGGAATAGAGCTGAGCGTGTCACTAGAAAACTGCCAATACTGCTCCCCGTTTTTCGACACTACCCGCTCTAATAACAACGGCACACTTTTTTCACCAATATTAATGCTACCGACTTTCTCTTGGCTAGGTGGCAGCTGATCGGTTAAATTGCCCTCTGGTGTATTATTAATCTGTAAATCAGGCTGAAAACGTCCGCCTGCATCCAGTGCTTGTTTAAACTGACGTACAATAGTGGTTGGATTATCAGATTTGGATAAATTTAGATAATTGCTTGCCAATAAAAAATCGTTTTCACCAAGTGCACTGATAAATCCCTGCACCGTATGACGCGGCGAATCACGCCCAAAAGAATCGGGCAATGGCTCGCTGACACTTTCCTCTTTATTACCGCCAATACCCAGTACGCTACCTTCAACCGCTAAGGCAGGCTTCGGCAACATCAGACTCAATAGCAATACGAATAGCAGCGCTATAAATGTTAACAGCGAACTAGGTAAACTTGGATGACGCTCAATAGACAAAACAAACCTCTTTATTTGATATCACTATAGATGTTAATTTTAGCAGCCTATTTTAAAGGATTATGGCACCAATAAAATGTATGTATTGTGCAGTCTATGATAACAACGATGGATGACTGCAAGTCCGCTGCAACCTTTGACAATAACAATAAAGCCTTAGTGTGAAATTAATTCATCTTATGATGAATAAAAATTAGGTTAAAGTGGTTTATAAAGGAGACATTTTTATAGATAATGGCGGCGCGTCATTTATTGATTACTTTTTGTAATTTTTAGCTGCCTGACTTTTCGCTTCTGTAATTTTTTGATATGTTTACTTTGGAATTAAATATGGTTTTATCACGCTCATCTTCGACCACTTATCTTCGGTTGTGTATTTTAAGTGCCTTTGGTGCATTTGCCGTTAGCGCTACCGCAGCCACTAATGAATTAAATGTCGTCAGCGATAATGAACTACCACAAGTTGAGCTTGATAAAATTGTTGTAACTGCCACGCGTACGCCGACTAAAACCAGTAATGTCATTGCACAAACTCGTGTTGTAGATAAAGAAGACTTAAAGCGCTTTCAAGGTCAGACAGTGATGGAAGTCTTAAGACGCCAGCCAGGCTTTAGCGTTAAACAAGATGGCGGAATGGGTACAAATAGTAATTTTTATCTGCGGGGATATGATAGTAAACGCGTATTAGTACTCATAGATGGTATTCGTTATGGCTCAATGTCAACTGGACAACCTACACTGGGGTTATTACCTGCCGACCAAATTGACCGTATCGAAATTTTATATGGCGCATCTGGGTCTAGTATTTATGGTTCTGATGCAATGGGTGGCGTGATTCAAATCTTTACTAAAGGTCATGACATTGACCAAAGCAATGTTTCTGTTACCGCAGGTGTCGGCTCACACGATCATTATGTTTACGGTGCAGGAGCTCAGTTTGCAAACGCTCAAGGTGTAAAACTTAGCCTTTCTGCCAGTCGCAATCAAACTAAGGGCATCAGCGCTATTGAGAACCAAATAGGCAATAATAGCGACGACGATGGCTTTAGAAGCAATAACTTTTCTCTAAATGCTAGCATGCCTATTACTCAAGATATTAGTGTTGGGGCAACTGGGATCTTTGCCAAATCGATTTCTGAATTTGACGACTACAGTAATGTTTCTAACGCAGAAACCGATCAAAAAAATGGTGTAGTATCAGCTTTTTCACAATATGAAAAAGATAATCTCACAGTACGTCTGTCCGGCGGTCAGAGTTTAGATAAACTCAATAATAGAATTGGTGATGCCTTTGAAACCAAGCAAAAACAAGTAAATCTATTGACTATCTATAAGCTATCTATGGGGCAACTACAGGCAGGTGCTGAATGGCTCAAACAAGACGTTAATGTTACAGATAATACACCTGCAACTGGTCGAGATAGTTATAAAATAAATGACCGTACTATAAAAAGTGGATTTGCTGGTTATCAGATTAACGAAGATGCCTACGATTTTCAAGCCAATGTTCGCGTTGATGATAATTCACAGTTTGGTGATGAAACTACATTTGGTCTTGGTTATGCTTTAAAGTTAGCGCCGAGTCTACGTATTGGTACTAGCTTTGCTACCGGTTATAGAGCGCCTACTCTAAACGACCTGTATATCGAAAGCGTTTACTACGTTCCAAATGAAAATCTAAAAGTTGAAAAAAGTAAAAATATAGAAGTATTTATTGAATCTAATACTGCAGCGCAAATCACTCGCTTAACAGGGTTTAGTAGTGACGTCGATAATCTTATTGATAATGCTTATGACGATTCCACTAAAAAATATAAAGCCGTTAATATTAATAAAGCTCGCTTAACAGGTTACAGCTTTACTTCAGATTGGCAGCTAAGCAACATCCTGTTTGGTGGTCAATATACTCGTACCAATGCAGAGGAACGTACAGGAGCTAATAAAGGTAAACAATTAGCATATCGTCCTAAAAATACTGGATTGGCTTATATAGGCTACCAAGCTGGCAACTTTGATATACGTACTGAAGCAGAATATGTCGGTAAGACTTATAACTCTGCAAACGAAACCACTTTTATTGATGACTATACGCTATTCAACATTAGTGGTAATTATTATATTAATCCAAATCTATCGTTAAATAGTCGTATCAATAACTTAACCAACAAAGACTATACAACTAACGAAGGTTTTGGTACTCGCTATGGTCAAGACGGCACCAACTTCTTTACCTCACTTACCTATAACTGGTTCTAAACTCAGTTAAGCTTATCAAAGTTTAAATAAATAAAAAGGTCATCAATGTTTGGTGACCTTTTTTATGCCCATTCACTTGCTTTTAGGCACACAGAGATATCATTTATCAGTTGAGTACATAGCCTTTTTATCAGCCAATAGGTGACAAATTACCCATCATACTTTACAATAACGACCTCCGAGAGGTGTTGCACCATAAATAATAGTTTGGTTTATATTTAAAACTTACTATTTATTCTTTATGTTAGGCTCGGTAACTGTTGAATAATCACCCTATCCATTGGCGCTGATTATTGACAGGGCAAACAACGGCACCTGCGTTATTATTCTTTTTATCATAAATTTACCACTGATAGGAGCATATTATGGACGCAGTGTCTAAAGCCCCCTCTGCCCATACGATCAACCCCGCTTTCACAGATTATAAAGTCGCTGACATTAGCTTAGCCGATTACGGTCGCCGTGAAATTACTCTTGCTGAAGCTGAAATGCCTGCCCTAATGGGCTTGCGTCGTCGCTATGAAGCCGCTCAGCCATTAAAAGGCGCAAAAATCGTCGGCTGTATTCATATGACGATTCAGACTGCGGTACTTATCGAGACTTTAGTCGCGCTTGGTGCGGAAGTACGTTGGACGTCATGTAACATTTTCTCAACTCAAGACCACGCTGCTGCTGCGATTGCTGCTGCCGGTATTCCTGTATTTGCTTGGAAAGGCGAAACGGACGCAGAGTACGAATGGTGCTTACGTCAACAAGTCCACGTTGGCGGCGAAGAGTCAGGCAAACTTTGGGATGCGAACTTAATCTTGGATGATGGTGGCGATTTAACGTCATTAATTCATAATGATTATGCAGAGCTTCTTGATAACATGCATGGTATCTCAGAAGAAACCACGACTGGCGTGCATCGCTTAATTGAAATGTTGAATAAAGGTACATTAAAAGTACCTGCTATCAACGTTAATGATGCGGTAACTAAGTCTAAAAACGATAATAAATATGGCTGCCGTCATAGCTTAAATGATGCGATTAAACGCGGAACGGATATGTTCCTCGCTGGTCGTCGCGCCCTTGTTATCGGTTATGGCGATGTGGGCAAAGGCTCAGCGCAAAGCTTACGTCAAGAAGGTATGATTGTACGGGTATCAGAAGTCGACCCTATCTGTGCAATGCAGGCCTGTATGGATGGTTATGAAGTATTGTCACCGTACATTAATGGCGATAACACTGGCGGCGCGGAAGGCATCAACACTCGCCTGCTAGAAGATACTGATATGATAGTCACCACTACTGGTAACTATCATGTGTGTGACAAAAACATGCTAGCCGCGCTGAAAAAAGGCGCTGTAGTGTGCAATATCGGTCACTTTGACACCGAAATTGACACCCAATTTATGCGTGATAACTGGCGCTGGGAAGAAGTGAAGCCACAAGTGCATCAAATTTTCCGCTCTGACGATGTTAATGACTATCTCATCTTGTTAGCTGAAGGTCGTTTGGTAAACTTGGGTAATGCGACTGGTCACCCATCACGTGTGATGGACGGCTCATTTGCTAACCAAGTATTGGCGCAAATGTATCTGTTTGAAGAAAAGTTCGCGGACTTGCCAGCAGATAAGCGTACCGAAAATTTATATGTTAAAGTATTGCCGAAAAAACTAGATGAAGAAGTGGCTGCGGCAATGGTTGCTGGTTTTAACGGTACATTGACCAAGCTGACAGACAAGCAAGCGGAATACTTAGGTGTGCCGGTTGAAGGACCTTTCAAGCCTGATGCTTACAAATACTAATCGTAGTACCGAGGAGCATGACTGTGAGTAAGCCGGCTTTTTCTTTTGAGTTTTTCCCTGCCAATACTGATAAAGGGCATGAAAAACTGCTCAGTATTTATGATGAGCTTAATAAGCTGTCACCTGCCTATTTTTCGGTGACCTATGGCGCTGGTGGTTCGACCCGTAGCCGAACTTTAGATATCGTGCAAGCATTGTGCGCACGTGGTGGAACTGCCATTGCACCGCACATGTCTTGTATTGGTGATGACAAATCTGAAATTACAGGGTTGCTCGACCATTATAAAAGCTTAGGTATCAAACGCCTTGTCGCGCTGCGTGGTGACTTACCATCAGGACAAGTCGGCATGGGTGAGCTGCCATTTGCGGTCGATTTAGTCAAATTTATCCGTGAGTATGCAGGTGATCATTTTCATATCGAGGTTGCCGCTTACCCTGAGATGCATCCGCAAGCACGCAGCTTTGTGTCTGATATTGACAACTTAGTCAATAAGTTCAACGCAGGTGCTAATGCAGCCATTACGCAGTTTTTCTATAATGCAGACAGCTATCTATACTTGCGTGATGCTTTAGAAAGTCGCGGTATCGACACTACAAAACAGAAGCTAATTGCAGGCATTATGCCCATTACTAACTCCAGTAATTTAATGCGTTTTGCGGATAGCTGTGGCGCTGATATTCCTCGTTATGTGCGTAAGCAGCTTGCTGACTTTGGTGATGATGGTAAAGCGATTCGTGAGTTTGGCTTTGATGTCGTCTACCGCTTAGGCGAGCGTTTGATTGCTGAAGGTGTACCAGCCATGCATTTTTATAGCATGAATAAGGTTGAGCCAAATAAGCGCTTAGTAGAAGCTCTAGGACTGACTTCTTAAAATTTTTACTCTTATGATTACAGCAACTGGCGTTCTTAGGAGCGCCAGTTTTTTTGTATTTTATCCTTTTTATCAGACACTCCATCATCGTTTTACCCTATTTTGCTACGCATTTGTTACAGTAAACTTTATTTCAGTTTTTTGATTATAAATTTACTGTATAAGTATAATATTGATAAGTAGTATTGGTAAATAATATGGATAAGTAGGTTACTTAATATTAAAAAAATAACTACCGATTAACTAATTAATACTTGCACCAGCTATTTAAATAATAATTTGAAAAATCATTTAAAAATAATTGAAAAAACAGGAATAAGATATCGTGAGACGTTTTTTTTATGCACTTGATAATGAGCCAGAGAATAATACTAATGATAGCGAACCCCAGCGCTCTAAACTGAGCACCTTTTCTATTGGTGACAGCATTATTTTAACCGATAGTATTAGCCACCACTGGTGCCGTGTATTGCGTGCCAATATCGGTGATCAAGGGATTTTATTCGATGGTTTTGGTGGAGAGTATCAAGTACAGCTACACACTATCAGTAAAAAACAAGCAACCGTCGTTTTATTAGCATCAACGGGCGATGATCGAGACGCACCTATTATCAGTAAAGTTGGCTTAGTCATGAGCCGTGGCGAACGTATGGATTACGCCATTCAAAAAGCCACTGAACTGGGCGTCACCGCCATTCAGCTGCTCAGTAGCCAACATGGTGAGGTCAATTTAAAACCAGCACAAGTTGAGAAAAAATTACATCATTGGCAACAAGTCGCTATCGCTGCTTGTGAGCAATGTGGACTAAATCGTCCGCCACTTATCTTAGCACCAAAGCCTATTGCTGAATGGCTACAGCATTTAGCGTCTGATAGCATCGATACAGATATGTCCGTCAGTCCAATAATAGCAACGCTCAGTACCGACACTTATTATCAAATACTCAATAGCCAGTCTGATTTACGCTTGATGTTGAGTGTGCCAGCAGCCGATCAGCCCTTGATGCCAGCAGCATTATTACCGGTGTTGGCACAAGATAAGCCTTATATTGAGCTATTAATTGGTTCTGAGGGCGGACTGAGTAACGAGGAATGTGCGCAAGCTGAGCGTACTGGATTTTCGCCATGGCAAATCGGTGCAAGGGTGCTGCGTACTGAAACGGCGCCCGTAGTAGCACTTGCTACTTTACATGCACTCATCAATATAAGTTAACTATAAATCAAGTAAAAATTATTAATTATAAAAAATAAAAATCCTTATTATCAGAATTACTCTGATAACCCTGCTAACTTTGTAAGAACTCTTCTTTGATGAGCTGATATTATGTCTATTTTTACCCCGATTACTGAACTCATTAAGCAGCAATTACTCACCCAATTGTGCGAAAATCTCGAAGATGCCATATTCATATTAGATGCTAATCTACGCTATATGTCAGTCAACGCGACCTATGAGATTATGATTGGTTACCATGAAGCTTTCTTAGTTGGACGTCCACTGGGTATTTACGCAGCAGAATTTTTAGCTGAAAAAGAACGGATTATTTTAAATAATATTGCCAGTAATTTAGAAAATGGTGGGTTTTATGAAAATAACTTTGCTATGGCAACCCGTTACGGACAAACGTTAAATTGTCATATGACTTTTCGGAATATTTTTATTGAAGGAACGCTATATCATATCGGTATGGTGCGTGATATCTCCGCTGTGATTAAAGATAAAGAAAAAGTAGACCATTTATTAAATTATGACCAAATAACGGGACTGCCCAATCGCAAAGTATTTTTAAGCCAGACCAGTGAATTACTGTTAGAAAGCTATCAGGAAGTCGTGTTGGTGCGTTTCAATATCGATCGCTATCGTACTCTTGTGAGTACTTTGGGAACCAATAATGTTAATACTTTAATCGAACACTTTGTTGCTCGGGTTCGTCAACTCGATATGGATAACTTACACTGCTTTTCCCATTTTGGCGGTGATGATTTTGCCCTACTTTTTGAATTCAGCGATGCGCATATGGTGCGCCACCAGCTGGACATTCTGATGCAGATGTGTGAACGTCCCTTTTTACTCAAAGACAATATCATTTATTTGCATATTTCTGTCGGTGTCAGTTATTTCCCGGAACACGGCAATCAGTTGGCGGGCTTGCTGACAAAAGCAGAAAAGGCACTAGACCATATTAAGCAGCACGGTGGCGATGATGTCTGTTGGTATCATGAAGGCATCAATGCTGCTACCAGCAATAGCTTGCAGTTAGAGGCGGAATTGCGCATCGCTATTGATGAGTGTCAATTTATACCGCATTATCAACCCAAAATTGCGCTGGCAACTGGTGCCATTACTGGTTTTGAAGCCCTAGTCCGCTGGCAGCATCCCACACGCGGTTTGTTAAACCCTATCGAATTTATTGATGGTATTATTAAAAACAAACTGTCTTTCGAGCTATTTTGTCAAATGGCGCTGCAAACTGCTAAACAGTTAGCCATTTGGGAGGCAATGGGGCTTACCCAGCATATCTGTATTAATGCTGACGCCGCTGAGTTTAGCCACCCTGAATTCTTCAATTTTATCAGTAGTTTATTTACCAAACACTATATCCATCCTCATCAATTACATATTGAAGTGACTGAATCCTCATTAATGTTACGTCACGCCAGCGTCAAAAAACAACTCGCAGTACTCAAAGATTTGGGGATTTATTTAGCATTAGACGATTTTGGTACGGGCTATGCATCACTCAGTTATTTGCAAGAATACCCTTTTGATTTTATCAAAATTGACAAGAGCTTTATCTCAAAAATTGTGGATGATCATACGCAACATGCTATTGTCAAAGCTATTTTAGATTTAGCGACCGCTTTAGATATGAAAGTGATTGCTGAGGGTATCGAAACTGAAGCACAACGCGATTTATTACTAAAAATTGGCTGTACTTATGGGCAAGGTTATTGGTTCAGTCGCCCCGTTACGGCTGAGGCAGCCACAGCAATGTTGACTCAAGAGCAAAAAAAAATCCACCTCAACACTTAATATAAAATTACATAACGTCCTAATAATATTGGATTTTTTATTATTAACCATATTAATATCTTATCCGCTACCTTTGATTGATTATAGGATGCAAGAAAGGTTCATGACTTACCAGTATTAGTGCCAAACTTGTATATTTATCTATGAACGCCTATCTTTTATGCATAAATATGACCCTAATAATACGGCATTTTTGACAACATATTCGGTCATATTCCATTTCATATTCAAGATAGGACAGGACGTTATGCAATACAAAGCACCCCTACGCGATATCAAATTTGTCATGCATGAACTGCTTGATAGCGAAAGCCATTATAAAACCATCCCCGAATTTGAAGACACTGACCGTGAATTGATGGACAGTTTGTTTGAGATGGCGGCAAGCTTTGCGGAAAATGAGCTGTCACCGCTTAATCAAAGTGGCGATGCTGAAGGCTGTCATTTTAATAATGGTGAAGTCACCACCCCAAAAGGTTTTAAAGAAGCCTATAAGGCGTTTTGTGAGCTTGGCTTTCCGGCATTGTCAGCGGAAGAAGCCTTTGGTGGGCAAAATATGCCGTTCTCATTATCCACGGTGATTAATGAGATGGTTGGCACAGCGAACTGGTCGTTTTCTATGTATCCCGGTCTGTCGCACGGCGCGATTCAAACCATCGAACATCATGGAACAGACGCCCAAAAAAACACTTATTTAGAAAAAATGGTCACGGGCGAATGGTCAGGTACGATGTGTCTGACTGAAGCGCATGCGGGTTCTGACTTAGGTATTATCCGTACTAAAGCGGAGCCAAATGATGATGGCAGCTACAATATTACAGGACAAAAGATTTTCATCTCAGCGGGCGAGCACGACTTAACCGACAATATTATTCATATTGTATTAGCACGTCTGCCGGGTGCACCAGCTGGCACCAAAGGTATCTCATTATTTATCGTGCCTAAAGTGATGGTCAATGAAGATGGTAGCTTGGGTGACAGAAATAAAGTCGTCTGCGGCTCTATCGAGCATAAAATGGGTATCAAAGCTTCCTCTACTTGTGTGATGAACTTTGATGGCGCAGTCGGTTACTTGATTGGTCCTGAAAATCGCGGGCTGCAATGTATGTTTACCTTTATGAATGTGGCACGTATCGGCACCGCAGTGCAAGGGGTTACGGCTGCTGAATATGCGTTCCAAGGGTCACTTGCCTATGCTAAAGACCGTCTTGCCATGCGCGCACTATCGGGTGTTAAAGCCCCTGATAAAGTTGCCGACCCAATCATCGTGCATCCAGCCGTACGCAATATGTTATTGACTCAAAAAGCATTTGCTGAAGGCGGTCGTGCCTTGATGTATTATTTATCGCATTTCGTTGATACCGTAGCCAAAGGCAATGGCGCTGAGCAAGAATTTGCCGACCAAATGCTGTCGTTATTGACCCCTATTGCCAAAGCATTCTTAACTGAAACTGGATTAGAAGCTGCCAATCATGGCGTACAAGTTTATGGTGGTCATGGATTTATCAGCGAATGGGGCATGGAACAAAATGTCCGTGATACGCGTATTGCTTGTCTGTATGAAGGCACCACTGAAATTCAAGCTTTAGATTTGTTGGGTCGTAAAGTGCTAGGTTCACAAGGCAAATTACTTGCCAACTTTGTACAAGTGATTGAACAGTTCTGTGAAGAACATAAAGACAATGATGAGATGGGACAATTTATCCGCCCACTTATCAAGCATCTCAAAGAATGGGGCGACCTGACCTCGCGTATCGGTATGCAAGCGACCGAAAATCCGGAAGCAGTTGGCGGTGCAGCGGTTGATTATCTCTATTTTAGTGGCTACGTCACTCTCGCCTATTTATGGGCGCGTATGGCACTGGTTGCGCAAACAGCGATTGCTGAGGGCACAACTGAATCCGCTTTTTATTATGCCAAAATCAAAACCGCGCAGTTTTATTATGCCAAATTGCTACCGCGTACCACGACTTATGTCCAACGTATCAGCACCGGTGTTGAACCATATATGAGCATGGATGTTGAGCAATTTGCTTTTTAATTAGCACCATTTATCACTCGTTGTAAGCACTGTTAAAGTTAACTGACTTTGAATTTAACAGATTTTGAATGTAGCGCAATCGGCAACATACTTCGGAATGTTGCCGTTTTACTTTATTTGAACTTACTTTATTTGAATATGACAAGTGTGGCTAGCGATTTTTAGTGTACGCACAATTCACGAAGAGATACACAAGCTCAGAGTCTAATTTGCTAAACTTCAAGCATCGATAATCACGGCTATACCTAAAAAAATTAAACATTTTAGCCTTTTTAATTTATTCATCTGAATCAAAGGAATGTCTATGTCCATTTATAACGCCCCCCTTAATGACATGCGCTTTATCTTAACGGATGTTTTTAAAGCCCCTGAGTTTTGGCAAAATAACGCGAACTTATCTCATGTTGACATGGAAACGGTCGATATGATTTTAGAAGAAATGGCAAAATTGTCTAAGAACGTGCTACTTCCCATTAACCAAAGCGGTGATGAAGAAGGCGCGACATTCCAAGGTAATGGCGTAGTCACCACTCCAGCAGGCTTTAAAGAAGCGTATCAGCAATATGCAGAATCAGGCTGGGTTGGTTTAGGCGGTAATCCTGAATACGGCGGGCAAGGCTTTCCAAAAATGGTGACGATGCTGACTGAAGAGATGCTATTTACCACCAATCAATCATTTGCCCTTTATCCTAACTTAACGGTTGGGGCGACTTTATGCCTAAACGCTGCGGCAAGTGAAGAACAAAAACAAACCTATTTAGAAAAAATGTATTCTGGTGAGTGGTCAGGTACGATGTGCTTAACTGAGCCGCACGCGGGCACGGATTTAGGTATTATCAAAACTAAAGCCATCCCTAATGACGATGGCAGTTATCAAATTTCTGGTACTAAAATTTTTATTACGGGCGGTGAGCACGATTTAACCGATAATATCATTCATTTGGTATTGGCAAAAACGCCTAATGCACCTGAAGGCTCAAAAGGAATTTCACTATTCGTCGTACCAAAATTCCTAGTAAATGATGATGGCAGTTTAGGCGAGCGCAATACTTTAGCGGTAGGTTCTATTGAGCATAAAATGGGTATCAAAGCTTCCGCCACTTGTGTCATGAACTTTGATAATGCCAAAGGCTGGATGGTTGGTGCTGAGAATACTGGTTTGTCATCGATGTTTATTATGATGAACTATGAGCGTGTGACGATGGGTCTACAAGGGCTTGGCGGTACGGAGCTTGCTTATCAGAACGCAGCTTTATATGCGCTAGAGCGTGGTCAAGGGCGCAGCGATACGCAAATTCAAAGCCCCGAAAAGCCAGCGGATGCCATTATTTATCATGCCGATGTACGCCGTATGCTGTTAAATGCTAAAGCTAATTCTGAAGCATCACGCTGCTTTGCGATGTATGTTGCCAAACAACTCGATACGGAAAAATTCAGCACGGACCCTGAAGCGGCACAAGCAGCGGCAGCACGTGTTGCTTTACTAACGCCGATTGCTAAAGCTTTCTTGACCGACAAAGCGTTAGAGGCAACTGTCGATTGTCAGCAAGTCTTTGGTGGTCATGGTTATATTAAAGAGTGGGGTATGGAACAAATCGTCCGTGATACCCGTATTGCGCAGATTTATGAAGGCGCAAACGGTATTCAGGCGCTCGACTTACTCGGTCGTAAAGTGGCACGTAATGACGGCAAATATATCACCCATTTCTTAGGTGAGATTCGTGATTATGTTGCTTCAATGAGCGCAGAGCACGGCATTAAGCAAGCAACGTTAGCCGCAGCGGATACCATTGAAGCATTAACCACAACAGTACTTGCTAATATCAGCACCCGTAAAAGCGAGATTAATGGCTGTGCAGTCGATTATATGCATGCGGTTGGCTATCTATGCTACGCCTATATGTTTGCCATGATGGTAGAAGCGGCAAATGGTAAATCAGGCGACTTTTATACCAATAAAGCCAAGCTTGCGGATTATTTTGTTGGTCGTATTCTCCCGCGCCTTGATGCGCACGCGCAAATGGTCAAATCTGGCAGCGACCCTATTATGAGCTTCGATATTGATTACTTTCAAATATCCGCCAGCTAATTATAGTTAGTAGCATTTTTTTTAAGTTAACAGTCAACTGAGTTAACATACATATTAGATAAAGTTCATATTAGTTAACACGCATCTTCAACTAAAAAAGGCAGTCTGGTTACTGCCTTTTTTATACCATATTAATTGCTAACAAAATAATTACCCATCTTTTCGTCGTTCAGTTTAGAATAACTGGCAATAGTCATCAGTAACAACCACGAAATATCGAGTATAAAACATTCACAAATGAGTATTAAATAACCAACAATACTTTGTATCATCCCAATCTTCTCTAGCGCAACGGCCTGTTTTGTGTAATATTACCGGGTTTATCGCGCTTATGCTTACTTTTATCTCCTTATATTTTTCTGCTAAATACTTTTGAAGTGCCATGCTTTATGCGGAAATAGGAAACACATGAGTCAAAAACAATTACAATTATAGCCATCATAAAGGGTACCTTGTGTCAGAAATTAAACGCATTTTACAGCAGATTACTGCCTTAAGCGACGTGCCCGATGCCTCGGTGCTTAAACGCTTGATTGATGAGCTTCGGGTCACTGAAAAAAATCCAGTGCTTGCCAATAGAAAGATTCAGTCATTAATTGAGGTAATGCAGCTGCATCCAGAATATGGTGATGGGCTTGCCAGCTTTGTCTTAAAGCTAATCATTCAATATCGGCAAATTGCGCTGTACACTGATACTGGCATCATGTCAGACGAGGGCTTTTTTAGCAGTCTGCGGCGTTTGGTCGGTCATCGGTTTTTACCTTTATTACCGCAAGATGATTCGGTTGTTGAATTGGTAGGCTACTTATTTGATCAACGCCTAGACGAGCATTGGCTTGCTAGCATCGATAAAGACAAATGGGAAGTACTGGTCGAATTACTCAAAGTCAAAAAAGAACATTTGGACTTGGTTGCTAACGCTAAAAATAATATTTTGAACGCCATCGTTATCTTATCATATCGTATTAGTGGTATTGGCTTGCATCCAGACTTAATGGAATCTTATCCGCAAATATTGAACTACTCAGCGTCTTTTGTTGCCCAAAATCAAGAAGCCGTCTTATTCGTCAATCAATATCGGCAAGCGCACGAACTGGATAATTTAACCGATATCACCCCTGCACAAGCAGTGAGTCCTGCCCCTTTATTGGTCATGCTAGAGCAATGCGAGGATATTGTCGCAACGGTACGCAAACGTATTTATAAAACCGGTATCTCTATTCGTTTGACCAATATGATGCTGCGCTTAGACCAAAGTTTGCAGCGGATGCGCATTCTAACCAAATTGGTGTCAGTTGATGGGATTAAGCGTGATCGCGCCATTATTGAGCTGATTCAAACTTTGGTCATTACTGCCAATCGGCGCTATAGCATCGGCTATTTGATTGATAATAATACCAAGCTGTTATCCCGCAAAGTAACCGAGAATGCAGGTCGCGTCGGTGAGCACTATATCAGTACCGATAAATCTGGCTACCAGAAAATGTTTAAAAAAGCCTCGATTGGCGGCTTTATCATTGCTTTTATGGCGACCATTAAGATAGTGACGTATCAGTTAGCCATTGCACCTATGGCACGGGCGTTTTTAAACAGTATGATTTATGGTTTAGGCTTTGTCTTTATTCATATCGTGCATGGTACGGTGGCGACTAAACAGCCGGCGATGACGGCGGCGGCTATTGCATCAACCATCTCAGACGGCTCTGGTAAAAAGTCACATCAGCTGACCAAGCTATCAGAGTTGGTCGTCGATATTTTGCGTACTCAGTTCATCGCTATCATGGGTAACGTTATGATGGCGATTCCGGTCGCGTTGATTATCTCTTATACGTGGCTACATGTTATTGGCGTGCCAATGATTAATACGGATAAGGCAGGTCACTTACTGCATGAGCTTGACCCTTTTACTTCATTAGCACTGCCCCACGCTGCTATTGCAGGGGTATATTTATTTTTATCTGGTCTGATTGCGGGCTACTATGATAATTTAGCCGTTTACAATAATATCGGTGAGCGCGTACGTCGGCACTGGCTACTACAATATATGCTGCCCAAAGCATGGCTTGAGCGTTTAGGTGGCTTTATAGAAGCCAATCTTGGCGCGATTATGGGTAATTTTATATTCGGTATCTTCTTAGGCAGTACTGCCACCATTGGCTTCATCTTTGGTTTACCCATTGATATTCGTCACATTGCCTTTGCCTCAGCGAACCTAGCGCATGGACTATTTAATTTAGCACCCGAGCAAATGAGTTGGCAAATAGTAGTCCTGTCTATCATGGGTGTGTTGATGATTGGTATGGTCAACTTGATGGTGAGTTTTTCACTCGCGCTATTTGTGGCATTACGTTCTAAAGAAGTCCAATTTCTGGAATGGAGTCGCCTAGCCAAACAGCTATTGAGCCATTTACTTACTCATCCGTCCGACTTTATTTGGCCCCGTGATAAACCGATGAAGTACGCACGTATCGATAGCCAAGGTCATATGATATTTGACGATAGTGCCACGCAAAATAGTGGTAAACCCTTACCTAGTAACTATGTGGTTAGACGCTTGTCTGATGTCAAAATATTGCCTAAATCTAAGCTAGCTACTACAGCAGAAACGGACATTCATTATGAGAATCAACCTCAAGGTAAAGATATTAATAGCGGACAAGAAGTGCCTACTACATTATCTAATACTTCACCTAAAAAGGTTATAGACCTTGATGATGGTCTAATCGATGAGGAACTGAATAGCACTCCCTATAGCGATGATATCCAATATGATAAAACCACCAAAACACTGGGAAATAATAGCGAATATAAAGATACAGGCGTAATCGATGCTACAAACCCTGATAGCAAAGCTGCTGGTGATGCCAAAACACCATTACCAAAACCTAAAAAACCGCCTAAACTTCCCAATTAATTTGGTGTGAATTTAGGACGGCTGGCGCATTTTACTAAAGCGTGTTTTACTAAAATGCATATCAAAAACAGTAATCGGGTCGGCTGAAATTTTGGGTTTAAAATTAGGGTTTAATGATTAGGGCTTAGGACATTTGGCGCTTGAAGTGAAAACTGTGCCATCACTTAAGCGATACGCCATCAAATAGTTGCCCCAAACGCAGCCACCGTCAAGCGCGCGCGCATAAGGCAAATCAACTTTACCTTTCAACGCCGCCCAATGCCCGAACAATATCTTGCGCTCGCGTGGTACTTGCCATTCAAACCACGGAGAAAAATTATCCGGCATCGCATCATCAAGGCTAGAGGTAAAGCTAAACTCCAAGGTGCCATCCTGCTTACAAAGGCGCATACGCGTGAAATAATTGGCAATCGCCCGTATTTTCGTAAAGCCATTGATATCCGCCGTCCAATCATCTGCCGTCTTACTATATAAATGCGGAAGTACCCTATCAAGCTGATATAGGCTGCCTCGCAGTTGCGATTCTAGCTGCTTTGCATACTCAGCTGCTTCATCCAAACTCCAATGCGGTGGAATACCTGCATGTACCAGTACGGTATGCGCGTCCGGATAAGCCAATATTGGCTGATGGCGCAACCATTGCAGCAACTCATCTTTATCCTCTGCTGCAAAAATTGGTGCGGTCTTGTCCTTTTTACGCATTTTGGTCGCACCGCGCCATACGGCGAGCAAATTTAAATCATGATTGCCAAGCACTGTTGCTGCTGCCCCTTGCTCACACAATGCCTTCACATCACGCAACGTATTTAGCGAATCTTCACCGCGCGCAACCAAGTCACCGGCAAACCATAACTTATCTTGTTTAGGATCGAAATCTAGTTTTTCAAGAAATTGCAAAAACGCAGCATGGCAACCCTGTAGGTCACCAATGACATATTGATGGCGAAAGCTCATATTACCTCAATTACAATGACAGATAACGATTATCAACAGGATTGGTTGATAATCGCTTTTATGAATGGCTGCTATTGCTAAGAATAGAAATAGCCCTACTTATTTTATATGATCTTATTTTGTCTCGTCTCTTGCCGTATTAGGCTTCTAACGATTTAAGCCTCTAACTACTCAAGCTTCTAACGATTTTGCCCGATTACTCAGTGCCACAAAATCACTCACGCTCAGGGTTTCTGGACGTGCCTGCGGATCAATACCACAAGCAGCAAAATCATCTTCGCTTAATGTAGGTAGCAAGGTTGAGTTTTTAAAGATAGCGCGGAGGGTTTTGCGGCGATGATTAAAGGTTTCGCGTACTACAATGGCAAAATACTGTTCATCTTCTGCGACGATGGGCTTATTAATATGCGGTGTTAAACGAAAAACTGCACTGGTAACTTTTGGCGGTGGATTAAACGCGCCACGAGGAACTGTCAATAAATAATCCGTATCACAATGATACTGCATAATGACGGACAGACGACCATAGGTTTTGCTGCCCACATCAGCAGTAATACGCTCAACGACTTCTTTTTGCAGCATAAAATGCATGTCTTGAATCACATCAGCATAACTGAGCAAATGAAACAATATCGGTGTAGAAATATTATAAGGCAAGTTGCCGACCACCCGCAGTTTGCCACGCTCTGCACTATACAGCGCACGATAGTCGACATTCATGGCATTGTCTTTAATAATCGTAAAGTTCGGATGGCTATTAGCGCCAATACGTATACGTAAGCTATCTGCCAAATCACGATCTAACTCAATCACTGTCATGGCATCGACTTCAGCCAATAATGGCTCGGTCAATGCACCCATACCAGGACCGATTTCTATTAAATTATCATCGCGCTCTAAGCGAATGCTTTCAACAATCTCACGAATCACGCTACGATCATGTAAGAAATTTTGACCAAAGCGTTTTCGCGGTTGGTGTTTTGCGGCTCGTAAACTGGCGGACAAAGTTTGGGCGTCAAATGAAGGCTTAGACATAAATAGTTCTTAATTAAAAAGTAAAATAGTCACTGCCATGGAATCAGGCAATAAATGAGGCGTTTATCATATTTAAATTATATCACAGCTCATTATCAGACTGTATTTTGCATTCGCTTCCGCTGTGACAAATTGCCCAGTTAATCTGCTAACGCTTTACTTGCCATCTCATCTGCCATTACTAACGCTTGATATAAGCTAGTAGCACTAGCATCGCCACGCCCTGCCAAATCAAGCGCCGTACCATGATCAACTGAGGTGCGAATATAAGGCAAGCCCAAGGTTAAATTAACGGTATCACCAAAACCATGAGATTTCAGCACAGGTAAACCTTGGTCATGGAACATCGCAATCACGGCATCGCAATCACTCAAATGTCGTGGCGTAAATAAAGTATCAGCGGGCATGGCTTCTGAAATATCAGCCCCTTTTACGATAAACTCTTGCAAGACAGGATTGATAATATCAATCTCTTCCATGCCTAGATGACCGCCCTCGCCTGCATGCGGATTCAGACCGCACACTAAAATACGCGGATTTTTAAGACCGAATTTCGACTGCATATCATCGAGTACAATTTGTACCGTTTGGCGTACATTGTCTTTAGTGATTGCCGCAGGAACATCTCTTAATGCCAAATGGGTAGTGACAAGCGCGACTTTCATGGCTTGATTGGCAAGCATCATCACTACTTTATCACAGCCACTTTGCTGCATAAAAAATTCAGTATGACCGCTAAACATGGTGCCATCTAACAGTTTAATATCCGCATCAATCAATGCAGATTTTTGCAAAGGACCCGTGACAATGGCAGCAACATTGTGAGTGACCGCAAGTTTATGAGCAATCTCCAACTGCTGAGCGACCATAATCGCGTTATTAATGTCAATTTGTCCGGCAATTACAGGCGCACCGCATGGCACATCGAGCAAGATAAAATCATTGGTATTGGCACTCGCATCCTCACCCGACTGCTGTGCTACCGCCTCAACAAAATCCGTTGCTTCCGCTTGTGCGTCTACGATTTGCCACGAAGGGCAACTTTGTAACACGCCCGCAGCGATAAGCTGCTCGGCACGAGCCTGCATAGCTTCCGCATCAGCTGTCACCCAAATAGGACGCCCAAAACCTTGTAATTTATTTTCTTGCGCCAAGATTAGCACCACATCCATACCAATGCCAGCAGGCTCACCCGTGGTTAGGAGTAAAGGTTGTTTTTGCATCAAAATATCCTTATTAAGATAATAACTATCAGTTTTTATTGTGTTTTTTGAATACTTTCTACTGTTTTAAAATACCGTTTTACGCATGATTCACATTTATAATCGCACTAAAGTTATGATGAAAAACAATCAATTCAGACTCAGTGCGCTTGTAATGTGATAGACTTTCGCCCTTGATTGTAACATCAATTACCGCGTCATTAGCGCGCGTTTTGGTACCGCTATTGTTGGTATTTAATACGTGTTTTGAAGATATTGCTGGTGACAGCATTTGCTTATAATGGTAATTGTTCATGATAGTAATTGCTCATCATGGTAAGCGCTGGTGATAGCAAGAGTCACAGCGTGCTCGATTTTACAATTTAAAACTCTACCCCTTTTAACGTTTATATACTGATAAATCATTAGGCACTCATGGCAGACATAGATAAAACTGACGACTTACTCAACCAGACCCCGCCGCATAATATTGATATCGAAAAGGCGTTACTGGCTTCTTTGATGAGTATTGAAGAGGCGTATGACAAGATTGCCGATATCGTCTCTAAAGACGATTTTTATGCTGGACGACATCAGCATATTTTTGATGCGATTGCGCATTTGGCAGCGGTAAATGAGCCTTATGATACGGTGATGGTGCATGATTGGTTAGAGGCACAAAAACTCTTAAAAAATGCAGGCGGTGACAGCTATCTTGCCGATATTTTAAGCCAAAGCCCAGCGACGTTATTTAACTTGACTGCCTATGCGCAGCGTGTCCGCGAGCTATCAACCCTGCGTCAGTTGATTACTACTGGGAACGATATGCTGACCCTTGCATATAACCCTAAAGACAGAACCGTCAGTGATATTTTAGACAGTGTAGAAGCTAAGATTTTTAGCATTAATGAGCAACATAATAAGCGCGCTGAACAGCGTGGACCCGTTGGCATTACTGCCGTTTTAACCAATGTTATCGATAAAATACAAGAGCTGAAATCCAATCCTGACGGCATGATTGGTCTACAAACGCCTTTTGTGGAATTAAATAATAAAACCCAAGGCTTACAAGCAGGCGATTTGGTGATTGTTGCGGCGCGTCCGTCTATGGGTAAAACTACCTTTGCCATGAACTTGGCGGAAGGGATTTTGTTTAATGAAGATTTGCCCGTCGTGGTGTTCTCGATGGAGATGCCTGCTGAGTCTATCGTCATGCGTCTGCTGTCCTCGTGGGGCGCGATTAATCAAACTCACCTACGCTCAGGGCAGATGAATGAAGATGAATGGGCAAAAATGATGAACGCCATTCAGCATTTGCAATCGAAGCATTTATACATTGATGACAGCACTGCGCTACCGCCATCCGAGCTGCGCTCACGCTGTCGCCGTATTGCCAAAAACCATGACGGTAAGCTCGGCGCTATTATTGTCGATTATCTACAATTAATGAAAGTGCCGAGTCTTGATGGCAACCGCGTTGGGGAGATTTCCGAGATTTCACGCAGTTTAAAAGCCTTAGCACGTGAGCTTGAATGCCCAGTTATCGCGTTATCGCAGTTAAATCGCAGCTTGGAGAATCGCCCCAATAAACGCCCGATTATGTCCGATTTGCGTGAATCTGGAGCGATTGAGCAGGATGCCGATTTGATTATGTTTATTTATCGTGATGAGGTTTATAATGAGAATTCAGACCACAAAGGCGTGGCTGAAATTATTATTGGTAAGCAACGTAATGGTCCTATTGGCACGCTGAGATTGGCGTTTGAGGGACAATTTACCCGCTTTACCAACCTGACGCCTGAATATTATCAAGGCAAGAGCTTTGATGATGAGTAGCATTTAAGTGCTTGCTTATCATTCATTAATTTATTTTTATACATTTATTTTTCATCCCATTCCGCTACAGATAGTAAATCGCTATTCATAAAAAGAGCTTTGACTAATCTGTAGCTTTGCTTTACCACCCTGCTAATAAAGAAGCCGATTATGCGCACCATCACGATTAAGCCTCAAGCACTCACCCACAACTTAAATCAAGTCAAAAAACGAGCACCCACTGCCAAAATATTAGCAATGGTAAAAGCCAATGCGTATGGTCATGGGGTTAAAGCTGTATTGCCTGCCTTGCAGCAAGCAGATGGTATTGGCGTGGCAACGCTGATAGAGGCGTTAGAAGCACGCGACTTGGGTTGGAATAAAATGATCGGCTTAATTGAAGGGGTATTTAACCAAGCAGAATGGCAGCAGGCGATTGACAATGACTTAAGCTGTGTGATTCATCATTATCCGCAGCTTGAATGGGCGTTAGACAATGTCCCTGCGATTGCCAACCAAGCGCGGCAGGTTTGGCTAAAATATAATACTGGCATGAACCGCTTGGGCTTCAATGAGCAGACTATTTTGGATGCTGCTCAGCGTCTGCATGATGCCGGTTATCGAATGATATTAACCACTCATTTTGCCAATGCTGACGACGTTGATCACCCGCTCAATACCATTCAAAAACAACGCTTTGCTGATATGCTAGCGCGATTGCGTGACACTGTGAGTCAAGATGTTCAAGGCTCGCTATGTAATTCAGCCGGTTTGGTCAATTTTCCCGACAGTCATTATGATTGGGTGCGCCCCGGTATCATGCTATATGGCAGCTCACCCATTAAGAATACCTCTGCAAATGAGTTAAATTTGCAACCCGCGATGGATTTTAGCGCCCAAATTATGGCGCTACAAACGATAAAAGTGGGCGATGCCATTGGTTATGGCAGTCACTGGATTGCGCAGCAAGAAACCAGAACCGCGCTGGTCAGTATCGGCTATGGCGATGGCTATCCACGCATACTCGATAAAAACGCCTATGTTTCTGTGATTGATGAAAGCAGCAAGCAAAGCTATCCTTGCCCCGTTCGTGGTCGGGTGGCAATGGATATGATTGTCATTGATATCAGCTCAACGCCGACAACGCTTGCTTTAAATAGCAAGGTGATACTTTGGGGCAGCGTTCCCCATGTTGATGAAGTAGCAAATCATGCAGGCACTATTGGCTATGAGCTGCTATGCCGATTGAGTACCCGACCTGTTCGTACACAAACGTCATCATTAGAATAAAAACGTGGTTTTACGCTCATCAAATAGCACAGATAAATAACATAGTTAATATAAATAACATAGATAAAATGGTAGGCTGATTGCTTAAAAAACAGCCTTACTTATTATGGCAAAATTGGGCGTTTACATTATCCTCAATTACGCTATACTAAAATTTTGTTGTCAGCACGGTATTGGTCATTTTACCATGCCGTCGCCTACTGATAACCTCCCATTTTTCACTGACTGTGTTCGACTGCTAGGATTGCTATGAGCTTGCGCCATTTTTTAACTTTATCTGATTTAACCAAACAAGAACTAGAAGCCCTTATTAAACGCGGCAGCGAGTTGCGAAAAATGCAGCATGCGGGCGAGATTTACCAACCTTTTGTTGGTCGGACGTTGGGCATGATTTTTGAAAAATCCTCTACCCGTACGCGTATCTCGTTTGAGACTGGTATGGGGCAGTTTGGTGGCAGTGCCATTTTTTTATCGCCAAATGACACGCAACTGGGTCGCGGTGAGCCATTAGAAGATTCAGCCCGTGTCATATCGAGCATGGTCGATATCATTATGATTCGTACCTTTGGGCATGAAAAAGTTGAGACCTTTGCTGAGTACTCTAGTGTACCGATTATCAATGCTTTAACCGATGAGTTTCATCCGTGCCAATTATTGGCGGATATGCAAACGTATTATGAGCATCACGGCAGTATCGAAAATAAAATCGTCACATGGGTTGGTGATGGTAATAATATGTGCGCCTCCTATATGCAAGCGGCAAATCAGTTTGGCTTTGAGCTACGCATAGCAGCACCTTATGGCTTTGAGCCTGATCCGGTACTGATGGAACGCTTCTCACATTGCGTCAGCCTAGTTGAAAATGTCCAAGATGCCGCGAAAGATTCTAACCTGATTGTCACCGATGTGTGGGCAAGTATGGGGCAAGAGTCTGAGCAAAGCACCCGTGCGCGCCGTTTTGCGCCTTATCAAGTGACGCCTTCACTATTAGATAAAGCCGATCCTGAAGTGGTGTTTATGCACTGCTTGCCTGCGCATCGTGGCGAAGAGATTTCTCATGATATGCTTGATGACCCGCGTTCAGTGGTTTGGGATGAAGCTGAAAACCGTTTACATGCGCAAAAAGCACTGATGGAATTTTTATTAAAAGATAAAATTAAATTGTCTTAATCATATAAAAACGTCATTAAAAAGCGCATAAATAAAAAACACATAAAAAAGGCAGGCTACTTAACGTAACCTGCCTTTTTTATGTTTTATACCTAAGTATCAATACATGATATTTATTAAGCAAGCATTAGCGCAAAATGGTTTTAACACCTTCACTCCCTGCTTTTAATAGGATATCCGCTTGGTTGGCGGCAAAAATACCGTTACAAACCACACCAACGATATTGTTTAATTGCTGCTCAAGGGCGATAGGGTCGCTAACATCCAAGTCATAAGTATCCAAAATCACGTTTCCATAATCGGTGACGAAATCTTCACGATAGACTGGTTCGCCGCCCAATTGTGCCAATTGACGAGCAACATACGAGCGCGCTTGCGGCAATACTTCAATCGGCACAGGAAATGCGCGCCCAAGCACCTCAACCATCTTGCTGTCATCAACCATACATACAAACTTATTAGATGCCGCCGCGACGATTTTTTCTCGAGTCAATGCACCGCCGCCACCTTTAATCAGTTGCAATTGTACATTCACTTCATCTGCGCCATCGATGTAAAGGTCAAGCGTACCGGCAAAGTTTAAATCTACTATTTCAATACCAAGCGCACGGAGCTTATCTTCGGTCACTTGCGAGCTAGCAACCGCACCGGCAAGCCTGAGCGTGGGTAACAATTCAATCAGGCAATTAACCGTGCTGCCCGTCCCTACCCCAAGTATCATATCGTCTTCGATATAACGTAACGCGGCTTTAGCAGCGGCTTGCTTTTGTGCGTGCTGATCACTCATCATAAATCCTTGGCAACGTAAAAGAATATAAAAATGCGCGCCTATTATAACGGAAGTCTGGCTGATACAAATTCTAATTTAGTCCCTATTTAAAGGTTATTTAACTATAATCTCAACTTTAGAACGCGCTAAAAACTTTATTGTCTTCCCAAAACAGGACTTAAAATTGCAATTGAGTCTTGCAAGATGCTGAAAATCGGCATAGGCTAATCTAGCTATTTTTATACTCACCTCTTTTTTTATTTTTATCTACCGTTTATTTAGGAAAAATTATGTTGTCACACTGGGTACGAGCCATATTGCAAGCCACTGTCTATGATGTTGCTATTCAGACCCCTCTTGAGCCTGCACCGAAGCTGACCCAGCGTTTCGCCAATGACATTCGTCTGAAGCGCGAAGACCTGCAACCTGTTTTTTCCTTTAAATTACGCGGTGCTTATAACCGCATTAGCCAATTAAGCGACGAGCAAAAGGCACGTGGGGTCATTTGTGCCTCAGCAGGCAATCATGCGCAAGGGGTGGCTTACTCGGCACGAAAACTATCTCTTAATAATATTATTGTCATGCCGACCACGACCCCTGATATCAAAGTTGACGCGGTTAAAGCACTGGGCGGTAACGTAGATTTGTATGGTGATAGCTTTGATGAAGCTAACCGCTACGCTATCGATCGCGCTGAGCGTGAAGGCTTAACTTTTATTCCACCGTATGACGACGAGTTAGTGATTGCGGGACAAGGGACGATTGGGCTTGAACTGACCCAACAATGGCGCGACATGGATTATGTTTTTGTCGCTACTGGTGGCGGTGGTCTTATCGCAGGTGTTGCCGCATTCTTAGGTGAAGTTGCCCCGCATGTAAAAGTTATTTCAGTAGAAGCGGAAGAAGCTGCCTGTTTAAAAGCGGCGCTTGCAGCCGGTGAACGGGTGCGCTTACCACAAGTCGGTCTTTTCGTTGATGGCGTGGCGGTGGCAGAAATCGGCAAGATACCATTTGACGTTATTCGTATGCAAAAAAGCGATGGTTCAGGACCAGTGGTCGAGCCTGAAGTTGTGACCTGTACCAATGATGAAGTATGCGCTGCGATCAAGGACGTCTTTGAAGAAAATCGCAGCATCGTTGAGCCAGCTGGCGCATTATCCGTTGCCGGTATGAAAAAATATATTAAAGCCAATAACTTACAAGGTAAAAACTGCGTTGGTATTATTTGCGGTGCGAACATGAACTTTGATCGCTTGCGTTATATCGCTGAGCGCACTGAAATTGGTGAGAAAAAAGAAGCCATCTTTGCCGTGACCATTCCCGAAAAAACAGGCGCATTTTTAGACTTCTGCCGTAGTCTACATGGTCGCAATATCACTGAATTTAACTATCGTGCAGACAATCAAAAGTCACCGGACTCAATGGAACCTGCAGCGATTTTTGTGGGTATTGCCTTAAAAGAAGGTGAAAAAGAGCGTCAAACTATCAGTACACAGTTAGCCGCTGATGGTTACACAGCACACGATTTAACTGATGACGATATTGCTAAATCGCATATTCGCCATTTGATTGGTGGTCATGCGCATGTAGAAAACGAACAATTACTCAAGATTAGATTTCCTGAACGTCCGGGCGCACTATTGACCTTCTTAGAAAAATTGGGCGATGATTTTAATATTACCTTATTCCATTATCGTAATCACGGCGCTGCTGAAGGACGCGTGTTGGTAGGCTTGCAAGCCTCCGAGAGCAACTCGCGTTTACTACAAGACGCGCTCCTTGATATCGGCTACCAATGTACGACCGTCAGTGATAATATTGGTTATCAATTATTTTTAAAATAAG
The DNA here is from genome assembly GCF_001298525.1 of Psychrobacter urativorans. NCBI lineage: Bacteria > Pseudomonadati > Pseudomonadota > Gammaproteobacteria > Moraxellales > Moraxellaceae > Psychrobacter > Psychrobacter urativorans. The sequence goes on along the minus strand of NZ_CP012678.1, from coordinate 54,829 downwards.
ATAAATTTACGGCTTAAACTTGCGGTTCAGTGTTCTTTTTAATTGAGATATTTTTGATTGAGATGTTATGAAGCAAATTCTAATCATTATGGCGTTATGTGTTTTAGCATTTTATGGCTATCAAAAATTTCAAGTAACTGAGACTGAATCCGCTACTACTGTGCCTACTTTCACTGCTGCTGACTTAGAAAACATACCACCGTCTTATAATGATTCATCTCCTGAACCGCAAGCGCTGACTACACCAATGACTACTGCAACTAATACATCACCGAATACACCCAGTTTCACTTGTGATGGTAGACAGCACTGTTCACAAATGAAATCCTGTGAAGAAGCCACCTACTTTATAAAACATTGTCCCAATACTAAAATGGATGGCAATAATGACGGTATTCCTTGCGAAGACCAATTCTGTCGTTAATAACTATGTTATTTTTATAAAAGAAGTATCTTTTATTGAAAATGTAATCATATCTTTGAATGGTTTAGAAACACATTCCATTAAAATTAATTGATTAAATAGTATTAATATCATATGAGGTTTTGATGAGTAAAAATAACGATATACCCAGTACGCCAAGCAAAATTCGTCTTGATAAATGGCTGTGGGCGGCACGCTTTTATAGAACGCGCTCGCTTGCTAAACAAGCAATCGAAAGCGGGCGCGTACATTACGGTGGTAGCCGCGTGAAGAGCAGTAAAGAGATTACGGTCGGTGACGAGCTGACCATTCGTCAAGGGTCTGCCACTGCAATGACTGAAAAAACAGTGACCGTTGAAGCGCTCACAGCTCAGCGAGGCGATGCTACTGCCGCCCAAGTCTTATATTCAGAGACTACTGAAAGCGAAGAGCGCCGCGCCTATTTTGCCGAACAGCGTAAACTTGCCAACCTTGCGCGTCCTGATAATAAGCCCAATAAGAAAGAACGCCGTGATTTGCATCGCTTTAAAAATAGTCGAGACTAATGTGTTCTGTATCAACATTTGCTTGCTCAATTTATGATCAGTCACTTATTAAGCGTTTAAGCTAAACCACAGTATCCTTGGCGTTTCAACGAATGAACGCTATTGTCTAACCTAGACACTTGCCATTTTAGGTATTAAGCGTTACGCTAAATACTGATTTATTTATCCATTAGCATGCTCATAAGCCGCATTATCAGTGCTGGTTTTTTATGGCATGTTTTTTTGTTATAAAAGGTCTCACTATGCTCATGAAAGCGTCTACACCATCATCTGTATTGTTGGTTTGTTTGGGCAATATTTGCAGGTCACCGACTGCCGAGGAGATTTTCCGTCAGCAAGCAGCGGTGGCAGGGCTTGCAATGAAAGTAGACTCAGCGGGTACAGGAAATTGGCATATTGGGCATGCACCCGATGAGCGAGCTCAGCGTCATGCCAAAGCGCACGGCTATAACATCAGTAAACTGAAAGCACGCCAAGTAAATGTAGATGACTTTCGTAATTTTGATTTGATTTTGGCAATGGATGGTCAAAACTTAGCCGACCTCCAAGTCATTAAAGACAGCATGACGGACACAGAAGACAGCTTGGCTAAACTGGCTTTGTTTAGTGAAGAAGACCCTACCTATGGTGGCGACGACGTACCCGACCCTTATCAAGGTGATGGTGATGCTTTTGAGGAAGTGATTGAGCGTATTGAGTCAAGCTCGCAGGCTTGGATTGAAAGCTGGAGAACCAACTAAATTTCAGCGGGTTCGTTATTATTTGACCGTATAAAGATAGACACAATTCGCCATTAAAAATTAGCTATTTTATCTACTTTTTAATGGCTTATCCCTTATACTGTTCTGTATATTGATGATGACTTTATTATCATTTATTAACCAATTAAACCTTATCTGTTCGCCCAATAGGTTGTGTTATGACCCTAGCTTTACACTCTACTCCTACAGTCCAACAGGGCTTATCTCATAAACCACATCATAACTTATCGCATGACTTGTCACATGCAAACACGATGGCATTAGCTTGCGTGGCGGATACTGTGGTGACGTTAACGGATGAGGCGCAGCTTGATGAGTTTATGGCAAGCGATGATGGCAGTGTGCCGTTATTCGTATTGTCTGGCGGTAGTAATGTCCTGTTACCCGCCAAGCTACACGCGACGGTATTACAACCACAGATGCGTGGTATTAACATCACGCAACAGACCGATGAGTATGTCGACATTGAAGTGATGGCAGGTGAAAACTGGCATGATTTGGTTACGCATACTGTCAGTCAAGGATTCTATGGGCTAGAGAATTTAGCGCTGATACCCGGATTAACTGGTGCTGCTCCAGTACAAAATATTGGTGCGTATGGCGTACAACTAGAGGACTGTCTACAATATGTCCGTGCGTATCATTTACCGAGTAAAACGTGGCAGCGTTTATCAGCCAATGATTGCCAGTTTGGCTATCGTGATAGTCTGTTTAAACGAGCCCCAAATACGTGGTTGATTAGCCGTGTGGGCTTTCGTTTGCATACGGACGCTGCGCGAGTTTTGGCAAGTTATGGCGATGTACAAACAGTGGCGCAAACTTATGCGACACAGGACGGACGCGAGCAGCCGAATCCTGCGGATGTGATGCAGGCAATTATTGATATTAGACAACAAAAATTACCTGACCCTAAGCAATTGCCTAATTGTGGGAGTTTTTTCCAAAACCCTATTATTAGTCAAGCGCAATTTACCGCCCTACAAGTCTCTTATCCCCATATTGTCGGCTATCCTATGCCTGAATCAACGGTCAAAGTGGCGGCAGGTTGGCTCATTGAACAGGCAGGCTTAAAAGGTGGCGGTATCGCTCCTGTGTTTACGCATCAACAACAAGCGCTGGTTTTGACGAATCACAGTCCATATCAGTCGACCCAAGACGATGTTGCTAACGCCCAAAACTATATTGCTTCCTGTGTTTACGACAAATTTGCGATAACTTTGGCACGTGAGCCTGTTTGGGTTAATGCTGATGCCACTATTGGACAGGGTCAGTATGCTGTCTAAGCGACTATTATCTAAACGCCTGTGGCGCTACTATTTGCGCTCAGCGGAGCGTACGATTAAAGTCTTTCGCATCATTCATATTACTTTTGTGGTTGGCTCAGCGATTATTATTGTGGTATTGGTCAGTTTATTTACCCCATTATTTTCTCGCGTCGTTATTTATATTTTTCAGCATTTGCCATTACCCACTATGACTGGCGCGGCGATGAGCTCGCCGCCGACGGCTTATGTAATACTTGGTGGTGGTCTGACTAATGATAGTGACAATCGTATTATATTAAATGGCTATAGTCTCAACCGTGTTCGTACTACTGCGACGGCATACCATGATCTGCCGCTACCTGTAGTATTGAGTGGTGCTGAAGCGCCTTGGCTTGGGCAATGGCTCATTGAGCATGGTATCGATGGGATTATCAGCGAAAATGCCAGTATGAACACGTGCGAAAATGCGCGTTTCACCGCTAAACGCATCCCCTTACATCACGTTTACCTCGTCACTGACAGCTATCATATGGCACGTGCGCGTCGGCAGTTTGCGTTAAATAATATTAACACCACCCCAATTGATGCACCATTACCAGTTAGGCGTGATTGGATGCAACCAGCACAAAATCTAAGCCATTCTCGCCGTGCAGTATACGAAATTGCCGCCTATCTGCGCGATGTGATTCGACCGCAGTCGAACTGTCGCCACGCTGACGAGGTGAGTGAACAGCAATTATTAACGCCAAGAGGTAATGCGATAAAGACCTTTAACTAAATACTCTTATTAAAAATAACGTTATCAAAAACACAGTGATATTAAATATAGTTATCTGCATTTAATATCACTTAGAGTAAGCATCAATACTTACTCTATGGATAAACAGCGTATAATAGGACTTACAGCCTATCCAAAAATTATCCGCTTCGAGGTCTATCATGCTCAGCATTTTTTTATTAATTCCATTGAGTCTAATGCTGTTTGTGGTGGCTATTTGGGCGGTACGTTACGCGGTGAAATCCAATCAGTTTGAGGATTTGGACAACGCGTCACAGCGCATTATTTTAGACGATCGCCAAGAGCGCCGCCAAACCCTTCAAGCTCACGACTACACCAACACTGGCAACAATCCTATAGATCAATCTACAATTAATGAAGCGAGCATTCAAACATCGCTTACAAACGATAATAATAAAAACGAAACCGAATATTAGTTAAATATATTATATAATAATATATTATGTTATAATTTTAGAAGCTTAATAAGTAACAACCAATGCTCAATACTATGAGCTATCGACAGTTTTTCCCAAACTATCTTTTATTTGAAGAGACGTTCATTATGACCATCGCTTTATTAGTCGCCGCATTACTGATGGGATTTTTTGGTTCACCACATTGCTTGGGTATGTGTGGCGGTCTTGTTGCCGCTTTTGGTTTATCCATGAAAGATGTTAGCCCAGCCAAACGTCGTGGCTTGATTGCAACGTACCATCTTGGGCGTTTGCTTAGCTACGCCTCTTTAGGGTTAATTGCGGGTTTAATTGGTACAACTGTCCTAGCGCCTGTCATGGTAGGTAATAATATCCCGCGTATTTTACTGGGTTTGGTATTAGTATTTGTGGGCATGACGATGCTTGGCGCACCTTTTTTAACGAAACTTGAACGTCTAGGTATGCGCTTTTGGCAAGCTTTGGCGCCCTTACGCAAAAAAGTATTTCCTCTCACCACCTTTCCACGAGCATTGACGGCAGGTTTATTATGGGGGTTTTTACCTTGCGGACTGGTTTATGGTGCGCTACTTATCGCTGTTGTTGGTCATGAACCTTTAACTGGTGCGGTCTTGATGTTTGCGTTTGGGTTAGGTACTGTACCCATGTTGGTTGCCACCCATGAAACCGTGAGCTGGTTGCGCAATCAAATTGGGCGCTTGCGCTTGCGACAAATGAATGGCGCTATCATGATGCTATCAGGACTGGCTGTCATTGTCGTGCCGATGGCGATGAGCAGTATGCATGGTGGACACAGTAGTCATGGTGGCGATATGCAAATGGATCATAGTAGTCATTCAGCGATGATATCTGATGCTGGTACGTCCGCACATCATGATATGAGCCAAATGAATCATACTATGACGCCTGAAATGGCACCTAATATGGATCATAGCATGCATGATATGAGTGCTATGCCAAGCGAGCACAATATGAATAATGAGCATACCGCTACCATGGAACATGCCCATTAATAACAAATAATCACCGCTAACTTTTTATGTAAAATATAACGACAGTAAGAAAAAAACCATCAATGCTACTGATAACGTTGATGGTTTTTTTATGGTTAATTATTTATTACTTATTAAGCATTTATCACTTATAGTGAAAACACACTACTAGTGTAAAAGTGCTCGACAATAACTATGAACAATTACTGCTGCCATTGCTCAAGAGTGAACTTGGTATCTAAATGCTTCTCTAATGCTGGTAAATTAAAGGCATCGTCTTCGCTAACAAAGCTAATACTAATGCCTGTCTGTCCAGCGCGTCCAGTGCGTCCAATACGATGCACATAATCATCAGGTTGTTCTGGCAACGTATAATTAATCACATGACTGATATCGTCAACATGAATACCGCGCCCAGCGACATCGGTCGCTACCAATATTGACGCATGACCATCCTTAAAACGCTGTAAATATTTCTCACGTTTTTGCTGAATCACATCACCAGATAGCATAACGATGTTATGCCCTTGACGCAGTTTATGATACAGACGTTTCACTTGGTCTTTACGATTGGCAAAGATAATAACTTTATCCACGCCCTCATCGTTGAGAATACGCTCTAGTGCTTCTAATTTCTGACTTTCTGTTAGTAGATAAAAATGCTGCTCTACCAGCTCACTGGTCTTATGTTCCGGCTCAATTTCGACAAACTGTGGCTCATGCAACCAGCGATAGGCTAAATTCATCACATCTTGGTTAAATGTTGCCGAAAACAGTAAGCTTTGGCGGTCAGTATTCGGCGGCATTCTACCTACCAAACGCTTGATATCAGGAATAAAACCCATATCCAACATACGGTCGGCTTCATCTAATACCAATACTTCCACACGGTCAAGATATACCATGCCTTTATTCATTAAATCAATCAGACGTCCTGGTGTGGCAATCAAAATATCAACATATTGACGCTCAAGCTCATGCTGCTGCGTTTCATAATTCGTACCACCCATGATACATACACTATGCAGCGAGGTATATTTAGTCAATGCGATACAATCATCAAATATCTGCTGCGCAAGCTCGCGAGTAGGCGCCATCACAACGGCACGTGGCTCACCTAAATAGCGATCTTCATCACTCGCAAAAGGACGCGTAAGCAATGCTTCCATAATTGTCAGCAAAAATGTGGCGGTCTTTCCTGTACCCGTTTGCGCCTGCCCGATAGCATCTTGATGCGCTAAGGTATGTGGCAATATTTGCGCTTGAATGGCAGTCAGCTCGGTAAACCCTAAGTCATCGATTGCTTTTAATGTCGGTGCTGACAGTGGTAAGTCCGTAAAAGTCGTGAAGTTACTCAAAAAATTATCCTTATATGATTATATAATGACCGTTTAACTATAAAACGCCATCAAACGCAAAAAAGCCAAGCCCAATATCTATATTTTACCGAATGCATGGTGATACTCTGCACCTCGGTAAGATAAGACAGGCTTGACTCAGTAGTATATCAGTAGTTCACTCTGCCATTAACGCTAAACTGCAATAATGACTAAATGGCTTACTCGCCTACTTTTCTAACTTCTTCAGCTTGCAGACCTTTTTCACCTTCAGTAACGATGAATTCAACTTTTTCACCATCTTGCAATGAGCGATAGCCATCACCTTGAATCGCGCGGAAATGGACAAAAATATCTTCGCCACTGTCACGTTGAATGAAGCCAAAACCTTTTGAGTCATTAAACCACTTGACGATACCTTGTTCACGAGCTGACATAATCATATTTCCTAAAAATTGTGCTTAGTCGCCTATTTATTTGCTACATTGTATATAGACGGAATCTAAGTAAAGTCATAAAATCAGAATTTAAGACCAGTTATTTAACTAAAAAGTATGGATACACATATAACTATCATCATAATCATTCGTTAAACGGACTTAAAAATGAGCCGCTTGCAAGCGTACCAGTAACAAGCTTGCAATATTTATTACCTAAAAAACATCATAACACGGGTTTATAGCAACATAAAGCATTTTAACTCGATTTTTGACGGCTCTATGACCTTTTCTATCATTACTTTATAAAATGCCAGTCAAACTGTTATGATAAAGGACAATCGCCACAGTTTAATAATAAAACATTTAAAAAATCGCTATCCCTTATTTACTTTTACCTCTTTACTTCCTTATATATAGAGAAAATTATGAGCGCGACTTCTCAATCCTCAACGCAAAACATATCCCTATCGTCCGACGAAGCCCAATCTTTGACGCGTAAATTACTGTTAGTTAATGGCGTGAATCTCAATCTACTTGGTAAGCGTGAGCCTGAAATATATGGTCACACTACTCTGGCTGATATCGAGGCACAATTAAGCGCATGTGCGGCTGAACATGGTATTGAACTTATTTGCATTCAGTCCAATCATGAAGGTAAACTGATTGATGACATTCAGCATTATGGCTTATTAGCACCCGCTACTGAGCAAGTTGATGCCATTATTATTAATCCTGCTGCTTTTACACATACGTCCGTTGCGCTCCGTGATGCGCTGCTCGCCACCCAAAAGCCCTTTATCGAAGTGCATTTGTCCAATGTTCATACGCGTGAGCCATTTCGACATCTTTCTTATTTGAGTGATGTGGCAGTCGGCGTGATTTGCGGTCTAGGGCATCTTGGCTATCAGATGGCGCTAAATTATTGGTTAGTGAACACGTACAACATTAATTTAGCGGAATAACAACCTCGGTAACTGAAGCCTACTGGTTAAATAAGTGATGCTTCATTACAATATCAACGCTGAACTAAGAACCACGAGCCGCAGTCATCCACCGCTCAAAAAATAACAGCTCAGCACATAACAGCTCAATACACACTATATAGTCAATAATACACGGTGATATGAATGGCAAAATCGTCCGGAAAACGCTTTATGAAATTGGCAGGTATGACAGCAAGTATTGCGGGTAAGGCGGCGAAGAATTCATTGAAGCATTTCTCTAGTGACGAAGAGAAACGCCTACAAGCGCGCTCAGAGATGATGCAAGACGTGGGCATTCAAATTGCCGAGACCCTTGGTGAGATGAAAGGCGCGGTCATGAAGGTGGGTCAAATTGCCTCGCAGTATAAAGATGTGTTTCCACCTGAAGTGGCAAGCGCTTTAGAAAAGTTGCAAAAAGATGCACCGGCGATGCCTTATGCGCAGATACGGGCGCAAGTTGAAAATGAGCTGCAAGGTAATATTAATGATTTATTTATCAGCTTTGAAGAAATACCATTTGCGGCAGCGTCTATCGGACAAGTGCACAGAGCCATTCTGCCATCAGGTCAAAAAGTCGTCGTCAAAGTACAGTATCCCGATGTCGATAAAAACTGCGATAGTGATTTAAAACAAGTGCGTATGGCGCTGAAAATTGCTGGCGTGCTCAATATGAGCCGTACGCTACAAGAACAGCTGTTTCATGAGATTCGTCAAAGCTTACATGATGAGCTTGACTATATTAAAGAGGCGCATAACTTACGAGTATTTGGCGCGTTTCATTCTAGAGATGACGGTATCATTATTCCAAGAGTTATCAGTAGTCATTCTTCCAAACGGGTTCTGACGTTGACTGAAGAGATGGGCGAGCCGTTAGCGATTGCCGCAACATGGGATAACGATATTAAGCAAAAAATTGCGACGCATTTGTTTCACTTTAGTGCAGGACAACTGTTTGGCTTATATCGTATGCACTGCGACCCGCATCCAGGAAATTTTGCTTTTCGTGCTGATGGTAGCGTCGTTGCTTATGACTTTGGTGGCATTCGCAGCTATAGCGACAGTGAAGTACAGCTGTTTCGACGCTTTGCTCAACACGCTATCAAAGGTGATGTGACCGCCCTTGAACAAGATTTAATTGCCTTAGAAGTGCGTCGCGACAATAAAACCCATGTACCGGGTGAGTTTTATCAAAAATGGCTGTCTATTGGGCTAAAATCATTATCCATTCCTCCTTATCAAGAAGGTGCGTTCGATTTTTCCAAGAGCCAAGTGCATCACGAAGCAATTACCCAGATGCGCGCATCATTAAAATATTTTGGACAGTTTCAACCGTCAGCAACCACCATGATGATGGATCGCACCGTATCTGGACAATATTGGAATTTGGTTAATTTAGGCGTTGAGATTGATTTATCACCGCTGGTGCATCACTATTTAGATATGCCTACTTAAAGATACTTATGTACCTATACTTGTACAGATACTTTTTTAGCTAAGAAGACCGACAAACTCATAAACTGATAGCACGTTATGAGTTGCGGCTAGATGTGCAAAGCATGACCACAGCGATCACAAAATTCTGCATTGACGGCATGACCAAATTTTCCACAGTTTGGACAAGCTATAGGGTTCAGCTGTGGGCGCATATTACGCGCAAGCTCAGCAGTAAAAATACCGGTCGGTACGGCAATAATAGAGTAACCCGTTATCATGACCATTGATGCAATCGCTTGCCCGATTGGCGTTTTAGGAGACATATCACCATAGCCGGTCGTGGTTACCGTCACAACCGCCCAATAAATAGACACTGGAATACTGGTAAAACCATTTTCCGGCCCTTCAACGACATAGATAACCGCGCCAAAAATCGTAACTAATAATACGAGAGACAAGAAAAACACGGTAATCTTTTGCTGACTGGTCTTTAGCGCTGATGCTAAAAACCCTGCTTGCTGCATATACGCTTTGAGCTTGAGTACGCGAAACACCCGTAATATTCTCAAGATTCGTACCACCAATAGATATTGCACACCCACAAACATCAGGCTTAAATAGCTTGGCAGTACCGATAATAAATCTACAACCCCAAAGAAACTAAACGCGTAACGCAATCTGTTGGGTGCTGAAAACAGTCTTAATAAATATTCAATCGTAAATAAAATGGTAAAAAACCATTCGGCATAAAAGAATATAGTGCCAAACTGCAAACGCATGTAGAGCACACTATCGAGCATGACTACAGACACGCTGGCTAAAATGGCAATCAAGAGCACAATATCAAAAAATTTACCCAAGCGCGTATCCGTACCTTCAACAATGATATGAATACGGTTACGTAGGTGGGCAATAGCTTCAGCAGTCGGTTGCTTCATAAGATCAGTAGCTTCGTGAAATCAATAGTTTCATAGATACGAGAGAGTTAAAGTAGGATAGATAAGTCTAGGTTGGTTAAATTGTGCAGAAGTGGTTTATAATATTAAACCGTCACGATTCAAGTGCTCACAGTGTAGCAAAAAATCGCCATTAACGACATACAATTCGTTAACTTGCATATCAGCGTATTAATGTCGTTGAGCTTGCATAAGCAAACTGTGTAAATAATCAAAATTGCATGAACAACTATAAATAGCGGTCATAAACGGCTATTTTATGAGCACCATAAATGGTAAGCAAAACTTAAGGATATACTATGGCAGGTCACTCAAAATGGGCAAACATCAAACACCGTAAAGCCCGTCAAGATGCGGTAAAAGGTAAAATATTTACCAAAATTATCCGTGAAATTGTCTCCGCTGCCAAGCAAGGTGACCCCGATCCTGATAAAAATCCACGCTTGCGCGCTATCGTTGAAAAAGCCCTATCCGTCAATATGACACGAGATACGATCAATCGTGCAGTTGCGCGCGGTACTGGCGGCGGTGATAATGACAACATGGAAGACATCACCTATGAAGGCTACGGCATCGGCGGCGTCGCGGTATTGGTTGAAACCATGACGGACAATGTCAATCGTACCGTCAGCGAAGTACGCCATGCCTTTACCAAGCACGATGGTAATTTAGGTACGTCAGGCTCGGTTGCCTATTTATTTAATAAGCGTGGCGAGATTAGCTTTAACGATGTCAGCTTAGAAGACGAGGTATTGTTAGCGGCTTTGGATGCCGGTGCGCTTGATGTTGAAAATGATGGTGAGACACTATTGGTTATCACTGACGTAGAGCATTTCGGGCAAGTAAAAGATGCGTTAAATGCAGCCGGATTGGTTTCTGATAACGCAGAAGTTACGATGTCACCAGCGACCAGTGCCGATATTGATAATCTCGATGACGCAATAAAGGTTATGAAAATGATTGATATGTTGGAAGATATCGATGATGTCCAAGAAGTTTATAGCAATGTGAACTTCTCAGACGAAGTAATGGTGCAGCTTGAAGAACAATAGCAGTTAGCAAATATCATTTATTAAATATCACTGATTAAATGAAACCGCATAAAAAAGCCAAACGTTTAAACACGTTTGGCTTTTTTTATGCTGTATTTTTCTAAAACGCTCTTAAAAACCTGAGCTTTTAATATCAAAGCTATGATATTAAAAATTATAGTTTACATTGAACGCCTTCAAGCGCTAGTAAATACTCTTTTTTATCTACCCCGCCCGTATAGCCACCCAATTTACCATCGCTACTAATAACTCGATGACAAGGAATAATAATACTAATTGGGTTGTTGCTATTGGCTTGAGCAACTGCGCGGAAACCTTTGGGACTATCAACACGCTGCGCGAGTGTAGCATAACTGATAGTTTCACCATGCTTAATATCTAACAGGGCTTGCCAAACTTTTTGCTGAAATGGCGTACCTAGAGTGGCATCAAGCGGTAAATCAAAATCGCAACGTGTGCCTTGCAAATATTGCTGTAACTGCGCAATAGTGGCTAACAATAACTGCTGTTCAGGGTCGTTAGCATTTAATGCTGAAGCAGGCACAAACTGGGCATTGATAGCATTAAATTTATAATTCTTGGCTAACTTAGCTAGATTAACACTATCTTGCCAATGCTCATCTGCTGCTAACCAATTACAGCAGATAAGCGTTGCAGTATTTCCTATGCTATGGCTTGCCAGCAATAAAGACGCATTTTGAGAGGGCAAGTGATGTTGAGCGATATCAGATAATACAATACTGGTTATAATCATAATATTTATCCCTTTAATACTGTTGTCCTACCATTTCATACTATCTGCTTACCATCAAACACCATTATTCTTTATCATCAGTCTCAAACAATGCCGCGACAAACTGCTTCGGACTAAAGGCACGCAGGTCATCAATCGACTCACCAACCCCAATATACCGAATAGGTACATCGGTCGTTTCAGCGATATTAAATACCACACCACCTTTTGCCGTACCATCAAGTTTAGTAATGGTAATACCGGTTAGCGGCACGACTTTATTAAATAACTCAACTTGGTTAATCGCATTCTGACCCGTGCCTGCATCGAGCACAATCATCCCTTCGTGGGGTGCGCTAGGATCTGCCTTACGCATGACGCGCACAACTTTTTCTAACTCTGCCATTAAGTAAGTTTTATTTTGCAAACGCCCAGCCGTATCAGCAATCAATACGTCAATATTTTTAGCTTTCGCAGATTGCATGGCGTCAAAGATAACTGAGGCGCTGTCTGAGCCATGACCTTGTGCCACGACTGGGATATTATTGCGATCGCCCCAAATTTGTAGCTGTTCAGTGGCAGCAGCTCGGAAAGTATCACCAGCAGCAAGCATGACCGACTTACCCTCGCCTTGCAAACGCTTGGCAAGTTTACCAATCGTAGTAGTTTTACCCACACCATTAACCCCAACCACTAAAATAACAAAAGGTTTTTTACTGGTATCGATAATCAATGGCGCAACTTTTGGGGTTAAAATATCGACCAATTCAGTTTGTAATGCTTTATAAAGCGAATGCGCATAAATCAAGTCACCACGGGTCGTTTGTTCCGTTAAGCTCTTAATAATGCGATTGGTGGCGCTTACCCCAATATCAGCCACCAACAGTTGGTCTTCAACTTCTTCTAATAACTCATCATCAATTTCTTTCCCACCAATAAGAATACTGACCATGCCTTCAGCTAAATTCTTACGTGACTTGCTCAACCCCGACTTCATACGGTTAAACCAACTGCCTTTTTGCTTGTCTTGCTGGCTCTTTTGTTGAGCGTCTTGTTGAAGGTCGTCTTGAACATTTTGGTGAGGTCCTTGTGTCTCACTTGTCTGTTCTTGCTTTACCACAGCAGGCTCAACGCTGCTACTTTTAGCGCTAACACTTGCACTATCCCCTAATTGCGCCTGCAACGGCATTTTTGGTATCGCTGCTTGATCAATCGTCTGCTTCGGCTGACTGTCACTAGGCAATGTGCTATCAGTAGGCGTTTTTACTTCTGGTGACACAATCGGCGAACCCAATGCGATATTTGCAGCTGCATCGGCACTGGATACTTTTATATTTTCGGATTGCGACTCTTTCTTAGGCGGGTTATTAGACGATGGTTTAGTCGAAGCTTCACTTTGAGCCTGAAGGTCGGATTCGTCAATAATAGGCACGGATTGCGCAGGCAAGCTCGGTAAGGTAATATCGTCGTCATCTAAATCATCAAAGTCGCCATCGAGATTGATGACTACGCGATTCACATTATTTGCATTATTCATAAGTTCGCCCTAAAAGTTAGCACTGTTAGTAATGTATTTATGGTGCCATTTCCATTTATAGTAGCACTATGGGTTATCTCAGCACTGACACTCATTTTTGTGATAGTTTAGCATAATTCAGCCGCGGCTCAGCGACATGATGGATAGGGATAACAAACGCACTTAAATCGAATGTGAAAGCTTCGCTTAAGGTTTAGACACAAAACTCTGACTTTTGCTGGGCAAAATTTCGCTACAGTCTGCTAAACGTTATGCCACTCTGATTTTATTATCAGTATTCAGCAGCTATCTATCATCTATTAGGAAATGTTATGTCATCAAATCTTAAGCCTCATCAATCACTGAGCACTCAAACATTTAAAACCCGTTCTAATAAATGGTTAAATACTGGTTTGGCACTGACTATAGTCGCATTGACAGTTTCAGCGACCGGATGCAATACGACACACGAATTTAAACCGACTGCTAGTGTAATAGTTGGTGCTCATAAATCGCTATAATGTTAAGACACTTTTATATTAATATTTATATTAAGATTTAACCTATCAAAATTTAATATATCAAGGTTTAACAGCCGTATATTCACTCGTTATTTTATATCAGTAGGGTTTATCATGTCGTCCTCATTGCAATCTACACCTCAACTCCATCATTATAATGATAAGCAAAAGCGACATAAAACCGCCACTACGATAGCTTTTACATTTATTATCGCGGCTTTGTCTTTTTCAGCGGTAGGTTGTCAAACACTTCAAGCCCTTGAGCCAACCGCCATTTTAATCTCTAATATAAAAAATTCTATATAACCGTAGCCATGGCTATCGTTAGCTGATGGCTGTTTTTAATATTTTTATATTTAGTCGCCATTTTTATAAGTAGAAACCACTATGTCTTCATCTATAACGCTACGTGTGGCTTGCGCTTTAGCTTTGTCTTTAGTATCGGTTACGTCGCTTACTGCTTGTCAAACTAATAACCTAAAACAAACTACCCAACCTAACGGAACATTGGTAACGCCGACGCCACATACCGATAAGCCAGCAGACTTGACGATAGATGTGTCAGGTCGTCATGAGTATCAGTTGGATAATGGCTTAAAGATTATTGTTAAAGAAGACCACCGTGCGCCCGTGGTGGTGACACAAATTTGGTATCGGGTCGGCTCAACGGACGAACCCCTTGATAAAGGCGGTATCTCACATTTACTAGAACATATGATGTTTAAGGGCACAGCGGATGTGTCTAGTGATGACTTTGAGCGCTTAATTGCTAAGTTTGGCGGGGTAAATAATGCGTTTACCAGTTACGACTATACGGGATATTACGAGCTGTTTCCCGCAAATCGCTTACCGCTAGCGTTAGAGCTAGAAGCGGATCGCATGACTAACTTACGCTTTGATGACAAGGCGTTTGCTAAAGAGCATCAAGTGGTAATGGAAGAACGTCGCCAACGTACCGACGACAATCCACTTGCCAAGGCGTATGAATCATTTCGCTTGCTTGCCCTACCTGATAGCCCTAAAGGTGAATCTGTCATTGGACCAATGAGCGAGCTTGAATCGATTACCTTGCCCGAGCTAAAAGACTGGTATAAAACATGGTATGCGCCTAATAATGCCACGTTAGTTATCGTCGGTGACGTCAATCCAACAGAGGTATTAACCCAAGTCAAACGCTACTTTGAGGATTTACCTGCAAGCAAAATACCTAAGCGCCCTACGGTTCGCCAACAAGGATTCCGTGGCTATCAACAAGTCAGCTCTGAGCAAGCCGTACAAGTTCCGGTTTTATTAATGGGTTATAACGTCCCCAGTCTATTGACTGCCGCGCCAACGAACGAAAAACAAGCTTACGCACTATCACTCGCACAAGATGTGTTAGATGGTGGACTGTCTGCGCGCCTAGAAAGCCGATTAATACGTGAACAAGGATTATTAACCAGCGTTGGTACGTCTTATGACTTACTAGATCGCGGTGACGGACTGTTTCTCATCCAAGCAACGCCACGTGAAGGCGTCAGCTTAGAGCAAGCACAGCAAGCTATTACGGCTGAAATTAATAAACTTGGTACTGACCCGATTGCTGATGATGAAATCAGCCGTGCCAAAACCAATACCGTCACTGGTCTGGTCTATGCTCAAGACAGTATGGAAGGACAAGCACAAATCATCGGCTCACTACAATCTATTGGGCTTGATGACAGACTACTTGCCACGTTACCGGCGAAACTTGACAGCGTCACGGTTGCCGATATCCAAACAGCCAGCAAAAAATATCTAGTAAAAGACAATCTCACGGTGATGTATGTCGTCCCACCTACGGAAAAAGCCCCTAATAAACCTACTAATAAAGCCATTGATAAATCTAAAATAAGTAAGCCTAAAGTAGCCAATTAACAAAGCGCTTATTTTGAGATTGATATCATTATTAATTTAAAGTGCGCGAAATTTTTTAATCCGCATTTTATTAAGCAACCTTTTATTGAAAACCCATTTATTAAGAAGACCGTTATGATTGATAAGGCGTCTACAAACCTAATAAAAACAACAAGCACACCCTATCCCGCATTCTCAGCACGGTTATTATCTTTAACGCTAAGTATCGCCATAGGATTCAGCACAGTAGCGGCACCGGCTTATGCGGACGACAATCGTGCGTCAGCGGCGACAGTAGATACTAGCGCACCCATCGCCGCACTCTCCAAACTGAGTAGCCTTGATAACGTCAAACCCCTGAAAGTCAACGTACCGAATATTCAACATTTTAAAACCAAGTCTGGTGTGCCAGTCTCCTTTGTACGTGCTGAAACTTTACCGATTGTCGATATTGACCTGCGTTTTAATGCAGGTAGCGCTCGCGATAGCGATATTCGTACGGACGGTTTTGGGATTGCTAATATGACTGCCACCATGCTCACCCAAGGCACAAAAAACTTAGATGAAGATGACTTTACACGCGCCGTTGAAACCCTAGGGATTAATTTAGATAGCAGCGTGTATAAAGATATGTTTATCGTATCCTTACGCAGCTTATCTGATGACGAACACCTACTGCCTGCTGTTGATTTAATGACGCAACTGCTGACTGAGCCAAAATTTGAGACGCAAATTTTAGAGCGCAATAAAGCGCGCTTAGTGGTCGGCTTGCAGCAACAAAAACAAGATCCCGGCAGTCTTGCCAGCCTTGCTTTTAATAAAGCGTTATACGGTACGCACCCTTATGCTCACCCTACCTCGGGCACGCTTGAGACAGTTCCTAGTATTCAGAAAAAAGACTTAATTGACTTTCAAAAACGCTATTTGGTTGCTGCCAATGCTTCACTAGCAGTCACCGGTAATTTAACGCGCAAGCAAGCTGAAAAACTTGCCGAAGACCTCACTATCGGCTTACCAATCGGCAAAGCAGCAGCTGTTCTACCAGAGCCGAAACCACTGACCAAAGCTCAGCATATTCATATTCCTTTCTCCAGTACTCAAACTACAGTATTAATGGGACAATTGGGTAATAAGCGCGCGACCGACCCCAAATCACAGCAACAGCAAACCAACTTTGCCGTCGGCAATGATGTCTTAGCAGGCGGTAGTTTCAATGCGCGGCTGATGACGGAAATCCGCCAAAATCTGGGCTACACTTATGGTATCTCAGGCTCGATGAGTCCGATGCTGGCGCGTGGTCCTTATCAAATTAGCTTTTCTACCCGCAACGATAAAGCCCGAGCAGCGATTGATGCCAGTGTCGAGGTGATTAATACCACCTTAAATAAGGGTATTACAGCAGCTGAGATGACGTTAACCACAGATAATTTAAAGAACAGTTTTCCGATGAGTTTTGCTAGTAATGCGGGGATTAATGGCTTATTAGGTATGATGAATTTTTATCAGCTGCCTGATGACTATTTGACTGATTATATGAGCCGTATCGAAAATGTGCAGCTTGCGGCAGTGAATCAAACCATGCGTGAAACACTTCAGCCTGATAAATTTTTGATTGTAACCGTTGGGCAGGATAACCCTTGGGATACTAAAAAACCGGCAGCGAAAGCGAAACCCTAAATATAGCTATTTCTGAGCGCCGGTAATATATTTGGAAGTTAAGTATTTATGTGTTGAAAAATATCGTAAATGACGGTGTTGCAAATTAAGCGTTTAATCATTAACGCTGATTGCAACATCATAGCTTAGACGTTCAGGCTTATAGGTTGCCCCATTATAAGATAGGCGAATGACGTGCTTATCATAAGAGGCAACTTCATAGTCGCCATCAGCAAAGTTATGCAAGTCTGGTACAATCAATAGCGCTTCAATTTGACTGTTATTCACTGTGATAGCTATTTTTTGACCCGTACGGGGATATAAGAAATAATCACAATGCTCATCTACCATAACTTCTGCAACCCGTTCTATCGTATCCTTATCCACTTCCTTTTGTAGCAGCTTTGGACAAATATCTGCATGCTGGGCAGCTAGCCTTGCATATGAGTTATTAATACTGTCCTCAATCTCAGCAATTTTTTGTTGTTTTGAAGCAGACTTGGTATTGGCAATCGTTTCAATAGACGGTTGTGGTGTGCATGCTTTAATAATCAACAATGCCAATATAGCAGCAATAACGAGGAAGATATGAAGGATATTTACAGGAATAATGAGGTGTTTACTCAGGTGAAAATTATGCGTTTTTGTTAATACTGACCATAATTTTTTCATAAATCTCACTTATGCCCGTTCATCATCATTTCTTGTCATTCATAATTTAAAATAGCAAGTGTCAAGTGTTGAGATGAGCGTTAGTTATAATAACGAACAATAATCTGTAGATATTACAGAGATACTTACCTAAAATTTAAATATTCTTTCATGACCCATGCGTCTATTCGTCTATTCGTCTGTATTTTTATACTTTTTGTCAAACCTTTAATGGATAAGGAAAGCAGATATCCAGTAGTTGACAAGCAGATTTTAGTCTATTAAAAATACTTGACGCCCTTTTCTAGCAAATACTTGACGCCCTTTTCTAGCAGTCAACACCTCGTTAGCTTTTGCTATCAAGAGCGGCAGGCTGAGCCACGACTGGCATGCTCAAAGCCCCATTTTCTATAGCCTTGGGTATCTAGATGAATGGCTCCAGTTGCATATAACCCAAGCCCAAAGTCATGGTTTCCCCCTTGATATTGCCAAAACTGACACAAACCATCTTGCACGCTATTAACGCGCCATTGATCATTTTCATATTCTGGCACCCATATATCTATCGCACCAGCGGTCATATGCTTACTACTATTGGCACCACCTGCACAGTTATTCAGCCCTGCATCACGATATACCGAACGAATCTCGGTACTGGCTGGCAAGATGCCTTGATTTTTTAGGTTACTGTAGAGCCGCAAAGTTGGCACTATATTTGCCCATAGATCTTGTGGCGGCAGTTGGTAGGGCTCGTAGCCACATTTATCCCAGCTACGTGCTGTTGTCAGCAGTTGTTCCATAGGCGGGACATTTTGCGCACCGATTTGTGAACCTAGATAACGCTGATAGTTTGCAATTTGTTGGGCGCGGTAGCGATTGCTATTTAACCAGCTATTAAAGTCTATAGTAGCATTGCCATAACTATTACTATTATTACTGTTGGTGCTGTAGACGGGATCATAGGTTGTATTGTAAATAGGATTGTAGACTGATGGACGCGTCTTGGTATTGACACGCTTGCTTTCTTCTATAGACAGTTTGGCGTCAAAATCAAATTGACGTTGCTTTTGTTCAATCAGTCCCTGCATGCTATCGCTATTGAATGTATTATTAGTTAGGATAGGAATGACCGTTTTATTGACGATCGTTGCAGGTTTAATATAAGCATTGCTGCTACTTTGCCGAACTTGTACACGACGCTCACTATTGTCACTTAAAATAGCGGCATGGACGCTGACACTACTCATACCCATGAGGAATAGCGTTATTATTGGCTTAAAAGCTGTAGATGTTAAAAAGGTAGTAGGCGTTAAAGAAGTTGAGGTTATCATATTTGCTAATTTTCTTTGATAGGTATATGAATGGGTAACGACCTGAACAGTCTTATCCGTATATCCATTCGCATCATTATTTAATTTGCGCATTGCTGGTCATTACCCCTAAAAACATTTCAACGATACTATCAAATTTCAGATAGTCGGGCTAAACTATCGCCGCTTATCTGGGCTAAGTGGTTTATTATTAACACATATCCTCATGAATTTTTATAATCACGTTACTTCATTACTGTAATGTTACTTTTTCTAAACAAGCATCATAATCAATTTGCAAAAGATGAGCCGTCATAGTGATAGCGCAAGTCTAAGCATTATTTTATGTTGCATTTTTATCTACTCCTCACTTATAGACACTCTTCGCCTATGTCTTCTAGCTCACAGTATCAGCTTTCGCGCCAAAGCCAGCATTCCGATCACTATCACGGAACCACACTATGGCAACGTATTCATATTGATCCATGGCTCACGCTGCTACTGCTAACGATTTGCTGTATTGGTTTGACCGTTCTATATAGCGCATCCGCGCAAGATAGCGAGATGGTGATCCGCCAACTGGTCAGTTATGGTATCTCGTTGATGGTCATGTTTGTGATAGCGCAAGTGCCGCCCAGTATTTATCGTACCCTGACACCTATATTTTATCTTGTGGGATTGATGCTATTGGTACTTGTAGATATCATTGGTGAAGTACGGATGGGCGCCCAACGCTGGATTAATTTGCCCGGATTTGGCAGTATGCAGCCGTCAGAGTTTATGAAACTTGGTATGCCGATGATGTGTGCATGGTTTCTATCTAAGCGCGAGTTACCACCCTCTATATTCAGTGTGGTGGTCACTTTAGGTCTTATCGTTATACCCGTATTACTGATTGCCAAAGAGCCTGATTTAGGGACTTCTTTGTTAGTGGCGGCTAGTGGTCTCTTTGTGTTGTTTCTGGCAGGATTATCTTGGTGGCTGATTTTAGGTACTTTGGTGTTATCGATACCCATCGCCATATTTGCATGGCATTTTTTATTACATGATTATCAGCAAATGCGGGTATTGACCTTATTTAACCCTGAAATCGATGCCCAAGGTGCTGGCTGGAACATTATTCAATCTCAAACGGCTATCGGCGCTGGCGGTCTGAGCGGTAAAGGCTATATGGACGGCACGCAATCCCACTTGCATTTTTTACCCGAGGGTCATACTGACTTTATTATTGCCGCTTTCTCTGAGGAGTTCGGCTTGCTTGGAGTAATACTATTACTATTTATCTACGCTTGCCTATTAAGCCGCGCATTGTATATTGCCTTTAGTCATTCCGATATTTATAGCCGTCTGTTAGCTGGGGCAATTACGATGTCATTTTTTCTTTATGTCTTTGTCAATGTGGGCATGGTGAGTGGCATCTTACCAATCGTTGGCGTCCCTCTGCCCTTCATCAGCTACGGTGGCACTGCCATTGTGACTCTAATGGCAGGATTTGGCTTATTGATGTCGATTCATACTCATAAAACCGTCTAGTTTATATTTTGTTTGTAATACATAACCTATTTATAAAATAAAAAACCATTAAAAGTAAAAATCATTTAAATAGAAAAGCAAGCGCAAAACTTTCTATAAAACACCATTATGTTATAATATAACATATCTAATATAAATAGACCAATTGAAGCGTTATCCTCTCATATTTACTAGCAATTGCAGCTTGAAAGTAACGATGACCGCATATAAATAACCTGTGTAAAAATGACAAGCTCACTGTGTTGCTCTACTGACTTTAAACGACTGTATCGATTATAAATGAATATTTTTAAGTGATTTTTTATCTCCAAAAGAGCAGTAAGGAGAAGTGCCTTTAGGGTATTATAGGACAAGTTGATTTTTTAAATGTTTGACCTTTATTAATTTTGACTTAACTATAGTTACTGTATTTATGAAAAAATAATATTTGTAAGCTATTGTTATAATTACATTAAATGCATTAAATTCACTCTCTCTATACGCTAGCAGTACACTTATTGTCAATATTTCCTTATCAGTTTTAGTGCTTGTTTTTTACAAATAATTGCGTTACTCTCTTTTTAATGCATTTTTGATACATAAGCAATACACACTCACTAAGAAAGTTAGCATTCGATTATATTTAGGTTGTAGCTCAGCAGTATAGTGAGCATCTAGGTTTTTAGAGCTGACATTTGGTTAACGATTTACAAATAAATCACTACACTACGTCATATAAACTATATATTGGTTAAGCTATTACAGAATAGTTTAACATTGCTATCTAGCGGTATTGTTATTGCATCACTAATCTTTTTTTTGGTAAAATCATATTTTTTAAGAGTGATAGCATTCACTATCACTTGAACTTATCATGAGTTTCAGCCTATTTTACTATCGTCTGCATCCTTATGATAATGCAATAAAAAAATTATCCATACGTTAAAATCTATTAAAGCTTTTGACGCTATCCCTCTTTGAGTGATAGCGTATTATGTAGGGCTTTAGAGTACGTCTCGTCATTAGAGTGGTCTAATGAAGTCATGCTCAATCTGCGACCGTTAATAGTGAGTTTTAACGTAGATTAGGTTTTAGGGTATAAGTTATAGAGGTATTTATGAATAAGCGTTTATCTGGTTTACTGACTATGTCTTTGTGTATATTTGCAGGCTCAGCAATCGCCTCCAACGTACAAGCAGCAGAATCCAAAACCTCTCTTGTGACTTTGTCTCAAGATAACGCCTCCAATATCGATCGTGTACTCGGCGAGCTTACCCGCCAACATAATAATGCATCAAGCTTAGTTAAGTCTGCCCGTCAGCCCACATCATTGGCACTTAGCAGCTCGCTACTTGCCAGCAACAGTACTCAAGCAACCAATGATGAAGATGTGCTTGAACGTTTAACCGCAGTAGCATCAAATTCTGTCAGTAAATTTAAGCAAAACGGTCTGGCGTCTTGGTATGGTCGTCAGTTCCATGGTCGTAAAACTGCCAGCGGTGATACTTTTGACATGAACGGCTTAACGGCTGCTCATCGCTCACTACCTTTGAACTGTTATGTGCGAGTGACCAACAAAACTAATGGCAAAAGTGTCGTGGTAAAAGTTAATGACCGTGGTCCATTCCATGGTAATCGTGTGATGGATTTATCTTATGGCGCTGCTAAAAGACTAGATATCACCAGTAAAGGGGTGGGTAACGTTACTATTGAGCGTGTTGCAGGTCCTCAGTCTTAATAGGCTATTTTGCTTTTATTTCTCTTTATAACGCTCTGAAATAAGCAATTAAGACCATAAAAAAGCGCCTTGCTACTATTTAGCAAGGCGCTTTTTATTGCGACAAATTATCATCTCTATAAGTATTTATTACAATTCAAAGGCTCTCTGAATAGCATCGTCCAAGCGTTCTACTGCAATAATGGTAATACCTGAAAATTGAGGACTATTAGCACTTGGCGCATTAGACTTAGGTACGATAGCATGGGTAAAACCATGCTTCATCGCTTCTTTTAAGCGTTCTTGTCCATTAGGCACCGGACGAATTTCACCTGACAAGCCCACCTCGCCAAATACCGCTAATGATGAAGGTAGCGCACGCTCTTTGATACTGGACGCACAAGCCAACAGTACCGCTAAGTCTGAGCCTGTCTCAATCACCTTTACACCGCCAACAACGTTGACGTAAACATCTTGACCGCTGGTATGAATACCACCGTGACGGTGCATAACCGCAAGTAGCATTGATAGACGCTGAAAATCAAGCCCAAGTGCCATGCGCCTTGGCTGTCCTTGCGAATCATCAACCAATGCTTGTACTTCAACCAATAATGGGCGTGTGCCTTCACGGCTGACCATGACTACTGATCCGGCAACTGGCTTATCATAGCGACTCAGAAATATAGCAGAAGGGTTAGCAACTTCTTTTAACCCCATATCGGTCATACCAAAAATACCCAGCTCATTCACGGCGCCAAAGCGATTTTTGACCGCACGAATCATACGAAAGCGCGCATCAGACTGACCTTCAAAATATAGAACGGTATCTACCATATGCTCAAGCACTCGCGGTCCTGCCAGCGTGCCTTCTTTCGTGACATGACCCACTAGAAATAGTGCAGTGCCTGTTTGTTTGGCATAACGCGTCAAAATAGCCGCAGATTCACGAATTTGACTGACGCCACCCGGTGCAGAATTAATGGCATCGGTATAAATGGTCTGAATCGAGTCAATAATAGCAATGGCAGGCTGTTCTTGCGTTAACGCAGCACAGATGGTTTCCACATTGGTTTCAGCCAGCACTCTTAGACGGTCAGCAGGTAAGTCTAAGCGCTTAGCGCGCATAGCCACCTGCGCGAGCGATTCTTCACCAGTCACATAAAGGGCACTACCTGCTAACGAATCAGCACGTGCCATATTAGTGGCGGTTTGTAGCAAGATAGTTGACTTACCAATACCGGGATCACCACCGATTAATACCACAGAACCCGCAACTAAACCACCACCCAATACCCGATCAAACTCGCTAATACCTGTTGACATACGCGTATCTAAGGTGACACTGACCGCATTAAGTGGCATAACCGCACTATGCGTCCCAGAATAGTTTCCTGTCGGTACGCCACCACCTACACTACGCGGCGCGGCACGATTGGCATGAGGTTTAGCGGTACTCTTATTATGATGCGGCATACTTACATTTGGGGCTTCAATTAAGCTGTTCCATTCACCGCAATCGGTGCATTGTCCCGCCCATTTACCAAAATGAGCACCGCAATGCTGACAGACATAGCTACTTTTATTTTTTGCCATGAAATATGAGCCTTATTCAGATAATAAATCAAAAATATTCACGGTAACTATCATAGTTATCATAATTAATAGAGAATATTTGCGATAAATAATACAGATTTTATGAATTTTTTAGACGTTTCTGCCACTGCTTTATAAACAGCAGCCTAATTGATGATTTGAGTTGTGCAGAATATAAATAATGACCGTTAGTTTTACGAGGGATGACTTTACTCTAGGGTATATCTTGAGCAATGCAAATTTTTGAGCGTAGAGTATTCATAAAAAAAACAGCGTCTTTTGCAGCATTAGTGATATGAACCATACAAAATTATAGGAGAATGACCTACTATCTAGTGACATTAAAAATTAGTAACATTAAAATAGTGACGTTAAAAATAGGCTAGCACCTTATACTTGGAAATCCTTGCCTAAATAGACGCTTTTTACCAATTCATTATTTAAAATATCTTGCGATGTACCTTCAGCAATAATGGCACCTTCTGAGACAATATAAGCTTTTTCACAAATTGCCAAAGTATCTCGGACATTATGGTCGGTAATTAATACCCCAATCCCACGATTTTTTAGATTTAAGATAACGTCTTTAATATCACTTACAGAAATAGGATCAACCCCAGCAAACGGCTCATCTAATAAGATAAACTTAGGGTTGGCTGCTAAAGCGCGAGCAATCTCACAGCGCCTGCGCTCACCGCCTGATACACTCATACCAAGCGATTGGCGCACGTGTTCTAGATGAAACTCGCCAATGAGTTTTTCAAGTTCTTGACGCTGCTCAGCGGCAGTGAGTTCTTTACGAGTTTGCAAAATCGCTAAGATATTATCTTCGATAGACAGTTTACGGAAAATAGACGCCTCTTGCGGCAAGTAACCGATGCCCGCCCGCGCGCGCTCATGCATGGCATATTTTGATAAGTCTATTTTTCCTAAGGTGACGCGACCTTTGTCCATATTGACCAGTCCCACCACCATATAAAAGCTGGTTGTCTTACCTGCTCCATTAGGACCTAAGAGCCCGACCACTTGCCCTTGTTCGACAGAAAATGATACATCTTTGACCACCCAACGTTTACCGTAACGCTTACCCAAATTTTGCATAACTAATTTGGCAGCAGCTGTATCAGCAATTGGTTTGTTTTCAATAGTGACATGCTGCACGTCAGTATCGTTATTATGGTCAGTGCTGTTATGACGATTGTTGGTGTTATTGCTACTGGTACTATTAAAATTATTATCACTCATACCATACTCATGCTATTACAAAATTTAATAGAGGCTTATTAATAGAAGCTTAAAAGTCTAACTGAAAGGTAATGATGCTATAAAACTACTGGCATCAAGATATCATTTAGCGTACACCGCGCTGACTAGCATTATTATTGGGTGGAAACACCAATTCAACGCGCTGACTACCACCCGCAGTGGCTTCTACGTCACCATCTTTTAGACTATAACGAATGACATTACCGGCAAAACTCGCGCCATTTTGTACCAATCTAGCATTACCCGTTAAGGTAACAATGCCGTTCATGGCATTATAATCAATATTATTTGCCTGCCCTTTTGCGAGACCCTTTTCTTGCGTGACCACTTGTTGCATTGTCGCTGGACGTCCTGTGGCAACTGCTGAATTAATACTGCGCTGCTGTGATAAATTCACCGTGATATTATCAGCCGTTAGCTTTAGCGATCCTTGGGTGATAATCACACTACCAGAATAGCTGGTAACCCCTGTACGCTCGCTATAGGTCGCCTTGTCTGCTAATAATTTAATAGGCTGATTGGCATCTGACGGCAGCGCATGGCTATAAATGGGCAACGCCAGTAACATGACTGTCGACACTGTGCGTAAATAATACGGCACTTGAATGCGACGCGTTGATAATGAGCGCATAACCGGCAGAAAGTCGAATTTCATAGATAGTTACTCTTATAATAATTAGTAAATAATAAGGTCAGGCAAAGCTAATGTCAGTAAAGCAAATGAATATGAATCAAACTACCTTTTAGTACGCTTATTTTATACTAAATGAATGCAATATATAGACTAATACAACCATTAGAACAGTGCCTTATCTTGGCGCTTGGCAGGGGTAAAACTAACGGCAACTTGCCCAAATTCGTACTCGCCAGTCTCAAGATTAGCTTTCATACTAGATGCCTGAAAGCGGTTCATACCTTGTTCAACTTTAACCGGTTCATTGCTATAAACTTGCCGTGATTTGGTATTGCCCATCAGCGTCTGCCCTGATATTTTGATCGGCTCTATATCTGTCGCCGCTGATTTTTCTTCACTGGCTAACATAAAACCACCCGATAAACGCATCTCGCCTGTTTGCTGATTGATAGCAGCGCTACCCGCCTGAATGCGATAACGCTGCTCAGCTGATGGTTCCCAATTCATCGTGATGCCTGACATCTCATCTTGATTGGTAACAGGATTATGAGTGAGTGACTTAGCATTCACCTCATATTCAGTGTTGCCTTGCTCATTGGTCTGTACCGCCTTAATATCCGTTGCTTCATAGTCAACCTCTGAGGTTTCTAGCTTTATCGGTGGCGATATTTTACCTTGCTGCTGAAAAAACCAGCCAGCAATGACCGCAATAACGAGTGCTAAGACAATTAAAATACGGGTATTCACGACAAGTTATCCTGAGTGCTATCGAGCGTATAGTGGGCAATAAAGTCTTTGTAATGACCATGCCCTTTTAAAATAAGATCGCATACTTCACGAACCGCGCCATAACCACCCGCGCGAGTGGTGACCATATCGCTACGATTAATCACTTCTGCATGGGCATTGGGTACTGTAGCAGCAAAACCTACTGTCTGCATGGCTTTAATATCAGGCAAATCATCGCCCATATAAGCACAATCAGCGGCGCTTATATTAAGCGCCGGATCAAGGGTTGCAAGCAGCTCATTTAAGGCAACAAGCTTATCATCACGACCTTGTACCACGTAATTAACACCCATTTCTGCAGCACGTTTATCAACCATCGCGCTACTACGACCAGTAATAATAGCCGTCAAAATACCATAACGCGCCAGAGACTTTACGCCCACCCCATCTTGTACCGAAAATGCTTTGGTTTCAATACCATTAGCATCATAAATAATCTGCCCATTAGATAAAATGCCATCGACATCTAGCACTAATAATCGCACTTGTCCGGCTTTTCTGATTAAGTCTTGCATGGTTAATCTCTTATTAAATTGCTTCTTATTAAAAATGATAATAAATTGAAATATCGTTCGTATTGTTATTATATAAAAATTAGCCGTTTATTTAACGCCCGCATTTAGTAAGTCATGAACAGTAATAATGGCTTCTAACTGACCCTGCTCATCCATGACCAGCAGCTGACTGATCGCATTTTCATTCATCACACTAAGGGCATCTGAGGCACGCATAGTTTTACTGACATGGCGAGGACTGGCAGTCATTACTTCATACATAGGGGTGGTTAACTCAATGCCCTTTTCTAAACCACGACGCAAATCGCCATCAGTGAATACACCTACCACTTTTTTATGATCATCAGTCACTACTGTCATGCCCAAACGCCCATTAGACATCGTGAATAATGCTTTTTGTAGTGGTTCTTTTTGATTAATGATAGGTAAGTTTTCTAATCGGGTATGCATTAAATCCTCAACCCGTGTCAAGAGCTGACGTCCAAGAGCGCCCGCAGGATGCGATAACGCAAAATCCTCTGAGGTAAAATTCCGCGCATGAACTAACGCAACGGCTAATGCGTCACCTAGCGCTAGAGTAGCGGTGGTACTCGACGTCGGGGCAAGGTTTAATGGACAAGCCTCTTGTGAATGACCAAGCGTCAAGGCAATATCAGCAGCGTGTGGCAACATACCGCGCTTATCACGGCTGATACTAATGAGTGGAATTCCTAAACGTTTGACTACGGGCAACAGCGTTCTGATTTCATCAGACTCACCAGAATTGGAAATCGCAATAAGCACATCACCCTTTACCACCATGCCTAAATCGCCATGCCCTGCCTCACCTGGGTGCATAAAAAATGAGGGCGTACCTGTAGAAGCAAAAGTCGCGGCTATTTTACGTCCAATCAACCCTGATTTACCCATGCCAGTCACTACTACCCGACCCTGACACGCCAAAATAATATCGCACGCCTGTGCAAACCTATCATCTATCTGCTCAGTCAATAAGGATAATGCTGCTTTTTCAGTATTAATCGCATCGATGGCAGTCGTTATAAATTGTTCGTGGGTTAGGCTAAGCGCATTGTTGCTCATGGATTGACTCAGTAGTTATTATTCAATGATATATTTTACTCTAGTTATTTCAATATACTATGATTGATATTAATAATATAGCTGACAATCTGTAACAGCGTGGTTATAAGCAGGATTTATATAACTCTGTATGGCTTACATGGCTTACATGGCTTACAGAATTACTTGCTAAAAGTATTTTATCCTCATACCTATTTATATCTGCAACCAACCCATATCCATACAATCAAAAAGACCCACTATAGTAGCAGGTCTTTTTCTAATAGCTCAATAGCGAGTGTTACGCACCATAGTTATCTGTTAGCGTTACGTCATACTTAGCCATTATTATCGCTATTATCAATATCATTATTTGATATATCTTCGAAACCTGTATTTTCTGACGGATTTTCGAAGCCACGATCTTGCCCAAAGCCGCCACGTTCAAAACCGCGTTCCTGACCTTGACCAAAACTACCGCGCTCAAAGCCACGGTCTTGACTTTGACCAAAACCACCACGATTGAAACTACTGCGGTTAGAAGCAAAGCCACGCTCTTCGAAGCCACTGCCGGTATTACTAGGATTCGTACCACGCTCAAATCCAGCGCCCGTGCTACCACCTTGATAGCCAGCAGTAGCGCCTTGCGGTTGACCTGCTGCTGTGGTTGTCATGCTGCTAGTACGCGGGTTGCGTGCTGGTACGACAGTCGAGATGGCATGTTTATATACCATTTGGCTGACCGTATTTTTCAGCAATACTACATATTGATCAAATGATTCAATTTGACCTTGTAATTTAATGCCATTAACTAAAAAAATAGACACCGGAATGCGATCTTTGCGCAACGAGTTCAAGAACGGATCTTGTAGGGTTTGTCCTTTTGACATGAAATCTCTCCTAAATAGTGTATATCGTTATATTATTAGTGCTGATTCAATTATAATAGTTAGAGTCAGATACAATGATGATTTTTATTAGTGAAACGTATCTAAATAAGCACTAACTCTTCTTAAGTTATTCTACTTTATCGTTATTATAAATTTTATTGTAAAAAATTAAGTAACCAGTTGTTTCTACAGTAATTTTTAATAATAATGATTCAGCTAGTAATAGCTCGCAGTATATTCAAGCAGCCATCTTCATTATTTTATTATAATAACAGCTATTATCATTATACTTTGAAACTTATTGTCAACTCTTCTGCTATTTACCATCATGCCTATAGCTATACTCTACAGTATGATCAACTGACTATTAACGCAAATAGATTCCTGCCTGTTCCATCGTCATAAATGATTGTATCATCATTTTATTATTAAGCGTCTCAGATGACAGCGATGTATTTTCCTGATGCATGGGTAACTGAGTCAGCTTGCGTAGCCATGTATATTGCCGTTTTGCTAACTGCCTTGTTGCATATAATGCCTTATTTTGCATTTGATGACAAGCAAGCGCCTCTATCTCAATTTTAGAATAAGAGGATAGTAAAGTAGGTTTTGGGGAATTATTTAGGCTGATTTGAGAGTCACTATTCTCATTAATAGGACTAAAAGCGTCAAAAAATTGTGCCTTGTCTAAATGAGGCTGCTCAAATATTGGATGATTGGTCTGTACCAAATACTCTAATACCTGCCGATAGCCAACGCAGCGCATAGACGGCAGATTTGGGGTAAGCGGATAGCGCTCAAGCAGCGCAAGTACTTCAGAGATGAGCCCTTCATCCCACATCATATCAAGGCGCTGAGCGATACGTGTGTGTAACCAAGCACGATCCGGCATCACTGCTAAGGCATGCCATTGTTGCTTAGTATTATGTGCTAACGCTTGTTTTGGTTGGCGCTGCCAGTCGCTAAGCGGCAACTCTGTCTGTAAATACACCTCTACGGCTCGAGTGATACGCTGAGTATCGGTAGCGTTTAAACGCTGGTGGCTGATAGGATCAATCTTACCCAAATAGTCATATAAGGCACTAATGCCTTCTGCTACACGCCATTGCTCAACCTGTTCGCGCACGCTGTCATGACTGTCTGGTACAGGCGATAATCCATCAAGTAATGCCATGTAATACATCATAGTGCCGCCAACCAGTAGCGGTATTTTACCATTCTGATGGCAACGCTCAATAAGATCAGCCACGTCACTGATAAAGTCAGCCACGTTATAGCTTTGGGTGGGGTCAATAATATTGACTAGATGGTGCGGATAACGTTGCAGTTCAGCTGCCGTTGGCTTTGCCGTACCGATATTCATATCACGATAAATAAGTGCAGAATCAACCGAAATCAGCTCGTAACGACCTGTATCATAAAGCTCATAAGCCAATGCGGTTTTGCCACTCGCGGTTGGCGCCATCAAACACACCACACTATTATCCGCTAAAGTATGATGCAAATTATGAGCCGAACTAACCAATGAAAGTTGCATGCAATTGCCTATAAAAATAATATAAAAATCTAATAGTCGCGAAGATACTTATGAAAATAGCGATGTTGGCGCGGATGATAGCATAACTGTGACTAATTGCTCAGTATCTATCACGGCAATCGCACTGGTATGAAGCAATTGTTCAAGGGTATTTGTAAATTCTGAAGAATCTTGTGCAGATAACGGCGCAGCCACACTGACTATCTGTTGATTTATCATGGCAGCACTAACTGGCGTTTCAGCCTTATTAAATAGATAAGGCTTATTTAAAAGCGCTAATTTTGCCTGCCAATCCTGCACACTCATTAATAAATACCGACCTCGCCAATAAAGTAACAACCATGGTAATGATGATAAATGAGTACTATCTACTGCCAAAGAGGTAAATAATGACGTATTTTTGGGTAAGGACTGAATAATTTCTAAACACTGCGGTAAAGAGGTGAAATGAGTTGAAGCTGACGACATGAACGCCGTATTACTACCTTGGTTCGGTGTTAATCCATCAGCACTAGCATAGGCGTTATTTTCTGATAATATCTTTTTTTGCGACACCTTATAGAGTTGTTTTGGGGCTTGCACTTGCTGATGGACTGGTGTTGATGACACATAAGAGACTTTATTTATGCTCTTACTTTCCACATCCTGCTCTACATCGTGCTTTACAGGTACAACAGGTGTTGCAATTTTCGGGATAATTATACTTTTAAGTTTAAGACCAATAGCATGACCTAAATGCGCCATAATATTATTGAGCGGGCTAATTCTTATGCGCTGCTTGGTCGGATGCACATTGACATTGAGCCATTGGGTTGGCAAGTCAAAATATAGCGCATAACCAATACCATCGAGTTGTGCGCTGGCTGCTAGCTGGCGTAATTGATTACTAATGAGTACTTCTTTCACCAACCGTCCATTGACGTAAAGTAGCTTTGGTAATGTCGTTTGCGACTGCGATTGCTGGCTTGTCCATAACCAACCACTAATCCTTGCCGATGCTTCTATCGATTGAGCACCCGACTGTAGCAAACTGGATAAATCAATGGTGATTGGTATGGCGTTGCTAGTTAATGCTATACCCAATGCTTGCTCAAGGCGCGATAATGGCAAACGGCTGTTGTTATTATTGGTATCAGTCTCAGCCAAACTTGCTGACAACAATAAGCGTTTTTTATTATCATGAAAAAGACTGAGCGTTACATCTGCGCGCGCTAATGCCACCTCACGAACGATGGTTTCAATATGAGCAAATTCAGTGCCAATAGATTTTAGATTGCCGCGCCGCGCAGGTACATTAAAGTATAAATCTTTTACCGTAACGGTTGTGCCGCGATTATGGACGACAGGTGTTAGTTTTGGCGTATCTGCTAATATGCCTGCCACATGTAGCTGACGACCTACCCCACTGTCATCGTGACTACTAGTCAGGGTCAACCGAGACACCGCTGCCACGGCTGATAGCGCCTCACCGCGAAAACCTAAGGTATTAATACCTTGTAAGGTGGCAATATCAGCAACTTTACTGGTCGCATGACGGGTAATTGCCATGACCATATCGTCAGGAT
This sequence comes from Psychrobacter urativorans, assembly GCF_001298525.1. Lineage (NCBI taxonomy): Bacteria > Pseudomonadati > Pseudomonadota > Gammaproteobacteria > Moraxellales > Moraxellaceae > Psychrobacter > Psychrobacter urativorans. The sequence continues at coordinate 22,068 of NZ_CP012678.1, read as the reverse complement.
GAATACCCAAACCATTATCTACGACCTCAATCATACCCATGCCGCCTTGGGTAATACGCACTTCAATATGCGTCGCGCCAGCATCAATCGCATTCTCAAGCAGCTCTTTGACTACGGCTGCCGGACGCGTAACGACCTCGCCGGCTGCTAATTGATTGATGAGCAGCGGTGATAATTTTTTGATTCGTGTAATAGTTGAATTATCCGGCATAGTGGTAAGCATATTTTTGAGAGGATATATTTTTAGAACGTATAGGTTTTAAGTGCTAATCAAACGTACGCATTACATTTTTATTGAAGATAAATCTAACCCTTGTGCTTGCCCAACTTTTGAGAGTTTTAGCTCAACGTGACGACTGTCGTTAGCAGCTTGGGTGATATCAATAAATAAAGTGGGTGGCGGTAAATAGCTGTCCGCACGACTTGCCCATTCGATAATAACCAACGCATTTGGCTCATCAAGATATTCATCAAAGCCAATAAAGGATAACTCTTCAGGGTCTTGTAGGCGGTATAAATCAGCATGATAAACTGGCTTAATATTGCCATCGTTTTGGGGAATACTATAAGGCTCAACCAAGGTATACGTCGGGCTTTTTACCGCACCACTATGACCCAATGCCTGCAGCCAATGGCGTGTCAAGGTGGTTTTACCGGCGCCCAAATCACCTGCCAGCCATACACTACCTGATAACGGTAACGCCGCCAATTGTTCGGCAAGGCGTTGCGTGTCCGCTTCTGAATGTAAAATGACGGTTTGCAATTCTTTATTAGTATTAGCGGCTTCATCAGTTTTAGACATCGGGCTGCACCTGCGGCTCTAGTTGCGAACTGACTTGCATCATCACGGTTGGATTGATAAATCGCTCACCGCGAATCAATTTGGCATACAACTCTGGGTCATGCCATTCGCTGCTAACTTGCTCACTAAATTCAAACGCGCCAAGCTCAAGTTTACCCATTTGCTCATTAGCAACGTCATCGCTAAAGCATTGAGCATAGCCCGTTGCGGTTTCGTGGGCAATTACCGAATAGACGCTGACATCCGACTCACCATTTTGCATTTGGGTTTGTTTTAAAATCTCTTGTGCCCAAAAGAATATGACACGCGAGAATTGCTCAGCCGATGGCGATACCGGTAAGCTTATCCAACGGGCGCTGAACTTCTTGCAAGCCGCAATATATTCAGGGTCATCTTGATTCCAAAAACAAATCGCATGATCAAAGCTATCAATAATATCTTTAATTGATGATTTTAATAAGCCAAAATCATACACCATTTGCCCATGGTCTAAGCGTTGGGCTTCAAGAATCAACTCAATTTGATAGCTGTGACCATGGATAGAGTGTTTGCAGCGCTCAGAGCTACAATTGCGGACGATATGAGCATTTTCAAATTTAAAAAGTTTACGAATACGCATAATAATAATTTAACCAAAACAGTGAGCACCCATATTCTGTATGGGTACTACATGACAGTTTGCCCAGCGTAACGCTAAGCTTATGCGCTATTATAGCAAAACAGTTATAGCAAATCAGGTGCTATCCGTAAGTAAGCATGTATTAACGTTAGTGTCTATTTGCTCAGGCATCGCTATCTATTACTTAACCTTAGGGCTATACTGACTTTAATACCTATTCATTATTCACTTAAAAGGATAGCCTCATGGCAAAGACTCAAGATAGTAAAAAGAATGTTAAAAAGAAACCGCTATTAACGGCAAAAGAAAAGAAAGCCGCTAAACAAGCGAAAAAAGACGATAGCGGCAGCATCTTAGGCAAGCATTAATCGTTAATACAGTACTAAGCAGTGTTAAGAGAATAAAAATGCCAATCGAATCCCATGATTTGATTGGCATTTTTTAATTTAATTGTATGAAGTTTGTATATTTTTAAAATTATCACCATTCAGCTTTAATTTTCAATGAGTCAGCTAAGTACTACGCGGCGCAAACATAATAATTGCCATACCACAAAGCGCCACGAATGAGCCTACGATATCCCAAGTCGATGGGCGAATACCATCCACTGTCCATAGCCACATAATCGCCATAAAAATATATACCCCGCCGTAAGCAGCATAAACCCTGCCCGTAGCCGTCGGATGCAGCGACAAGAGCCATACAAAAGCCATTAAGCTCAAGGCACCCGGTATCAGCAGCCAAATCGACTTGCCTTCGCGTAGCCAAAGATAAGGTAGATAGCAACCGGCTATTTCTGCCAGTGCCGTAACCGCAAAAAGACCAACCGTCCTCAATTCAGAAAATTCAGGCAAAGTTATCCACTCCTAAACTGTGATAAAGCCTGTTAAATACTGTACTGCATGACCAGAAATGAACACTCTATCGCCAGCGACCACACAATCGAGTACGCCACCACGAGCTGATGCCTGATAAGCTATCAGTTCATTTTTACCTAAACGCGCAGCCCATAGTGGTGCAAGTCCCGTATGCGCTGACCCCGTAACAGGGTCTTCATCACCGCCATTTGCTGGCCAAAAATATCTAGAGATAAAATCGTAGTGATTATTTTCTGATTTACAGGTAACCACCACATTAAACGGTGCAAGCTGTTTAAGTTTTTCATTATCACGCACGATGGACAGTACATCAGCTTCAGACGGATAAATCACAAAATAGGCTTGCGAGTTGCGATACACTTCAACCGGACTAATTGATAAGCCAGTAGACAAACTATCAGGAATAACATCAACTTTTTCAGGCTTTTTATTAGGAAAGTCCATTTGTATTTTGCCAGTATCCGTTTGTACTACTGTCAACATTCCCACTGCTTTGGCAAAAAGCTTAATGGCGGTTAAAGTAGGATTTTTCTTAAATAATACAAAAGCTGATGCTAAGGTTGCATGACCGCAAAAATCAATTTCAGTTAATGGCGAAAACCAACGGATATGGTAAGTATCACCATCTAAGTCCTGCTTTACTAAAAATGCAGTTTCGGATAAATTATTTTCCATCGCTATCGACTGCATTAACTCATCACTCAGCCAATAATCCGTAATGATAACTGCTGCCGAGTTTCCTTTAAAAACAGTATCCGTAAACGCATCAATCACATTGATTTCGAGCTGCATATTATTTTCTCATTTCTAATAAGTTGTAAAGATAGAAGTATATAAATAGTTGCTATCGACTGGTTATTTATAGTCGTTATTTTATAGTAGTTATCAGATATTAGTCTTCAAACCCAGCGTCTAACTCGTGCAAGATAAGCTCGATATTTATCACCAAACTTTTGTGTCATCACCCTTTCTTCAGGCAGAATTTGAAAACGGGTCATATAGCTAATAAAAACAGCAAGCAAAACTAACGCTAAAATATGAGATAAGTATAATGCCCATCCCAACAGGATAAGAAACAGTCCTACATACATCGGATTACGGGTATATTGATAAATACCACTGGTCACTAAATGAGTAGCATTCTCAGGCGTTTGCGGATTAACCGTTGTTTGGGCTTTTTTAAATTGAGTGACGCCCATAGCGGCAACGCTTAACCCAGTAAGTCCAAAACCCATACCTAACCACTTTGAGCCCGTAACAGAAAATTGCAACATTGGCAGCGTTTTAGATACGCCATACATCGCAGTCGCAGTAATGATGACTTGCCATGGAGGAGGTATTTTAAGCTCTAAAGCATTCATAATATTCCCTTATAAAGACGTATCAATATTGAATCCTAAACTATACGCTATTTTGTGGTCGGTATTCGCTACAGCCCTGTCGGATTAACAATAATAGCGTTAAGCATCCTGTAGCCAACCCTTTTGTACTGCCATTTGAATATTATCAAGCATCCACGCATGAATATCAGGGAAGTCATTGGCAATAAAAGCATGCGCATTTAATACTTGCGATTTCTTAATACCCTGCTCGCGCCACGTTTTACCTTCGCTCGATATATTGTGTAAAAAAGGCAACATTCTATCGACGACTTTGAGCAATTTAGTCTCTAAGCTATTGCCTGTTTCTTGCTCTTCCCATAGTGTGGATAGCTCAGTAACCGCATTGCCTTTATGACTTTCTAAGCGTTTTACACCATCACGCTCAGCGGTATGCGCGTGACTTCTATCACTGCCATAAAGAAAGGTATCACCGGCGTCAATTTCACCCAAATCATGAATGAGCGCCAGTTTTAACAGCTTTTCTTCAGAAACGTCTAGCTTAAAACTTCTCGATATCGTCCAGCACGCCATCGCTAAATGCCATGAGTGTTCTGCTGAATTTTCAAGGCGCGCGCCACCGTCTATATAGGTTCGACGGTTAATAAGCTTTAAAGCATCAAGCTCAAGGAAATACTCGGTAATCGCTGTCAGTTCAATTGACAAGGTAAACTCCTTAAATAATTTTACGTCTGTCTTATTCATTTTAAATAGAATTATGTACCTTTCACTGTGATAAACCATTTTGGCTGCATCGCATCAAAGTCCGTGAGAATATTGTTAGGCAGATAACTGGCTGAATCCAATACAACAGGCTGACCATTGATACGCTTAAATACCACCCAATGCCAATAATTTATATTATTAACAACATGATACTTAATTGCCAATAAGGCGGTATCGGGCAGTTTACCCCAAGAGTTAAAAGGCGTTTCCTCTGGCGATAGGCTAACGCCCGCGTTTGTTAGTAGTTTTCTGACGTATTCCGTATCCGACCACAGCGATTTATCGTCAGCATAAATACCCATCGAATTAGCAATTGCCTTCATCTGCTGATAGCTCTTACCTAAAATATTAGCAACGGAGGCGATACCGCAGCCAGTGGCTTCTTCTTGAATGACTGGTGGTAGCATTAAAAAAAGTTCCTATTATAAGAAATAAGACAAAATATATGGTTTAACTTATTTCTTAAATCATTGATATCTCTTAGCAGAAAATTTATTTGCTTACGCTTGCAACTGCGCTTGAACCATAGCCGCTACAGTTTTATCATTTTGCTTTTTGCTAACAGACAATCCTTGAATAACGCCTAGCTGGTTTATCGTTGGTTGATTTTGACTTAATTTCCATTGCCCAGTCATAGATGTCACCGCTATCTCAATACCGACAATGGCAGGTAACATCTTATCAATATAAGGCGCGGGTGCATCAGACATCGCCCATGGATTATCAAGCTCTGACTCGTGTTCAGATGTTAATTTTTCTAGCGCCTGATATATCCATGCAGCATCATGAATAAAAGAGATGCTACCTTTGACATGCACGGTGACATAATTCCACGTGGGAACAGCTTTACCCGTTTGCTGTTTGGTTGGGTAATGATTTGGCGAGATATAACAATTAGGACCGTTAAAAACGACCAGCACTTCTGAGGACTCAGCTACAAATTGCCAAAGGCTATTTATTTTAGCAATGTGCGCGTGCAGGTATAGCTTATCTTCTTGCCATGATAAAGATATCGGCAGATGATTCGCCTCCATGCCTGATGTGGAATGCGTGACAAGTGTGGCAAAATGATACTCGCGCATCAATTCTAAAAGCTCCGTACCCTTTTCTTGCTTAAACTGCTTTGGAATGTGCATTCTTCTTCCTTGAAAATTCACGCTAAAAATAAATAGCACATTTATAGAACAGCCAGCTCGTTCAGCGGGCTATTTTAGTGATAGCTTGAGCCACAATTGGCCATAAAGTCTAATTGAAATTATGGCAAAGTGATATCTGTCTCTCAATATTTTGGTAGCATCCTACTAATTAACTATTATTAAATATAATGACTATCTATTAAATAATATCACTGTATCAAGCCATCCAGTTGCTTAGCGCTCAACATCGCCCTACAATGTGGGCGCTGTCATTATCAGCATGGTCAAAGTAATGAATAAAGTAACGTTTGGCACAAAAAAAGGGAAGCCATGAAGCAAATTTTGATGTTGTTATTCGTCGTTCTGGGCGGCATGGCGCTGGCATTAGAGGCGGCATTTTTAGGACCATTGGGAGAGGAAATCGGGCGCTTATCGGCGTCTTTATCTATCTTTCTGATAGGAGTGTTGGTATTTAGTGTGGCGATGATTGGGCTAAAACTTGCAGGCAAACGCAACTATTTAGCCATATTACCCAAGCAGCCACGCTGGCTATTAACAGGTGGTCTGGTCGGTTTTATATATACCATTGTGCTCACTATCGCCACACCATTAGTTGGTGTTGGCACAACGATGGTTGGGATTTTATGTGGACAAATCACCGCCAGTCTTGCCATTGACCATTTTGGGATTTTAGGCAGTGAGCGCCGCGCCATTGATATCTATCGAGTGTTTGCATTGGTGCTGATTATGATTGCTCTTTGGCTGATCTATTAAAAATAAAGATAAATAAAAATACGATGTTAAGGAAAATTCCATGCTATTAACCTTCACTTTCCCTTTGTTATTGATGGGTGGTATGGCAATTGCCGCGCAGTCTTCCATCAATGGTACGCTCAGCGTCCGTACCGATGTAGTGACGACAGCATGGCTTGCCAACGTGGTCGCGGCGGTTATTTTATGGTTGCTGGTGATTTTCTTTGAGCCAACACAAGCATCGACGATGTTCAGTGTGCCAACTTGGCAATTATCAGGCGCGCTGTTTGGTACGTTTTCTATGGTGGCAATCGTGATTGGTGTGCCGCGTATTGGTACGGCAGCAACCATTGTGGCGGTCATCGCTGGACAAATCATCATGGGACTTTTGGTGGATCATTTTGGTTGGTTTGGCAATACCCAACTGCGACTGGATGAAAAACGCATGGCGGCAATTGCTCTACTCGCTGGCGCGTTGTATTTGATTTATTTGAGTAATGTGCGTAGGAAAGCCTCGAAGTTTTAAGAACTTGAGTTTTAGAAAAACTCTTTTATATATTTTGAAAATCAAGAAAGCTTTACTTTTATCACATTCACAATACATTTGTTAACTTTGCTAATTGCTTACCTGATTTAATTTAATTGATGTCATGTTATCATTTACTCTAATCTGTTTATATAAGGCATAGACCCCATCCCAGATAAGCTATCTCGCTCTTCAGACAAATCAGACGGTCCAATTAATGTGTCTATAAACTTCCTCCACTCTCTACCTAGTTCGTTCACGAAGTCAGGTAGCGATGTATACTCAATCCCAGGACTATAGGAGGGTATCCAAACTTGACACGGTATATTAGAATTTTCAATAGCAACATATGAATTCACGGTTAATAAAACGAAACCATCTATTGATGAATAAATATTAACCAAAATATTACATACTAAACCTAATACTGTTTGAGCCGAGAAAGATGTAAAGCCATCATTAACCAATACTACTATCCCTCTAGCTTCAGGGTACTCTAGATACTTTCTAGTTTCTTTGATTTGTTTGTTTGCTTTTCTTAAAATTCGGGATATAGCAGGTCTAACTAATCTTACATAATCACTCCAAAAACTGTCGGGGAAATTACCGGCAAAAATGTCTTTTAAAGACAAATTGTCTTTTTTAACATATTTATTGATAAGGTCTTGAATCTTTTCCTTGTTCTTATCTAAGAATTCTGTTTGTATCTCTTTCAGCTCTATAATAACCCTATCTTTTTCAAACCAAAAATCAGCGTTAGCAAAGTCTACGGATGTACCAAAATCATCAGATAAGACTTTACCATCTTGTAATTTAACAAATTTTTGCCATGTATCTTCTATATCTAAATCATGTTCTGGCTTGTTGATCCATTCCATAGTTAATTATCCTAGTGTTTTCATAATGTAAATTTAATACGCCAATAATATCAAATAAAGCGGTTATCCTACTCGATTGGGTAGATTGCGGTGGCGAGGTTTTGGCGTTGTCTAGTGTTTAGAAGGAATGCGCCAAACTGTGCCAGCTCACCGCTCAGTTGAGTAGATAATAGAAAAAGGCAGGATTATCTTCCAACCATCTGCCCATTCCTTTTACTTTCTACCCACTACTAGCATTGCTTGCTCTAACTCCACATCAGTTTCCATAGGCATCGTCAAAAACGTCAAATACGCCTCGTATTGCTCAAGCACGTCATCAATGACTTGCTGCTTGGTTAATCCAGTCAAATCATAACCACGTTTAAGGGAGAATGTCTTGCGGAATGAGAACAGTGATGGTGATGTTTTTAATACAATCTTCCCAGTCAGCCGCGCTAGGATGCGATAGATGCTCTAAGACATTCAGTACATCTTCATAGGTTACTTGGAAACGCTTGACGAAATTGGTTGCGACATAACCATAGAATAGAATAATTTTATCTGCTTTTTCTACTGATGTTGTTGCGTCAATCAGGATGGCTAAGCGTTTAGTAAAATCATTAAACAGCTCACATTCTGCCATTGTGCACGGATAAAATTCTTTATTCATAGGTAATGAGGAACAATTCATAATATCTAAAAATGAATAGTGCTGCATTTTAATATTACAGCCAATGGGCAAATCGTCGTTAAAACAGCTGGCATAGCCTTGATCGGTAAAAAATTTCGTTAGCTCGGCTGTGCATTACCTGCGGCAGGATGCCTATGAATATATTCATTAGAAGGAGAAAAACTTAGGCGTAAATAAAACAATTTATTCAGTACTAATAACATCATTCATTGCATAAAACAGAAAATAATATTAAATAATTTAACACTTTTAAGCCATACCGTACTTCCTATTAAATTCATCGTCACTCATAACAAGTAAGATAATGAATTCAATAAACGCAATAATTGCAGGGATAAATGTCCAAAAGAATATTAAGTAAAGAATCCCCATTCCAACTTTACCTAAATAGAATTTATGAGCGCCAAAACCACCAAGGAAAAAGGCTAATAGAGCTGCCGTCACCTTATTTTTTCCATTAGGTGCTGATACACGTCCATATGATACTGGAATCTGCCTAACGCCGCATTTGGGACAAATCTCAGCCTTGGCATTAATATTATCGCCACATTCACTACAGAACTTCTCATTTTCGTTTTTAAATCTTTGAGCAACTGCGTCATTCATAAGTAAAATCCATCTATATAATTTTGAATAAAATAATTATAATTGCTGTCTAAAAAACTCACTATTTATATAAAATTTAAAAAAATATTATAATTATCACCATTTTTTTCTAAGTGAATGCTATTTAAATGTAGTTTTAATAGACTCGTTATTAGGCAAGCTATATTATCACTAATCAGGATTCAAGAAAAAACATTTGACACATTAATGAAATAATTTAGAAACAAGTTGAATTTCATAGATACATTATGAGTTTTTTTAGAAGTGACTTATCGTGCAATTAACGAGATGTTTATTATGCTTTAATATCGCTTAACATGCATACTTTAGTGATATGAGCGTTTATCATATTCTAATTATCATAACCGCGTTTAAGGCAGCATGTCTTGCGGAATATTATCGGTGATGGTGATGTTTTTAATACACTCTTCCCAGTCTGCCGCGCTAGGATGCGGAAGATGCTTCAAAATATTCAACGTGCCTTTATAATTAGCTTGGAATCGTTTGACAAAATTGGTTGCGACATAACCACAGGGTATAATAATAATGTCGTCTGCTTTTTCTACTGATGTTGTTGCATAAATCAAGTTGGTTAAGCGTTTTGCAAAGTCATTAAACAGCTTACATTCTGGCGCAGATGGTTTGATATAGTCTGCGTCAATACCTTTGCTTAATTGAGTTCTCATTACCATTAACTTATCGACAAGCACGGCTTTCTCTTCTGCCATAGTCATAGTACACGGGTAGAATTCTTTGTTCATCGGTAATGAAGAGCAATTTATAATGCCTAAGAATGGATATCGCTGCGTTTTAATATTACAACCGATGGGCAAATCGTCGTTAAAACAGCTGGCATAGCCTTGCGCGGTAAAAAATTTCGTCAGCTCGGCAGCAGCATTTCCGGCAGCCGGATGTCTGTGAATATACTCATTGATATGTGGTGACTCTAGCACCAACAGCACGTTAAGTTGGGTGACATCTTCAATTGAATCAAAGAGTTTATAGCGTTCTAATGGTGAAGTTGTGGTCAAAATAGCAGTCCTTTATCGTATTTTGTATACACTAGGATAAATAAGTGCCAGCCTAATTGCAAATTTACGCATGACACAATTAAAAAAACCGCATCAAGTCGAAACTTAATACGGTATTTTTAAGGATAATTTGCTATTTAATGCATGATAACTTCAGCCATCATAATCATAATAGCCATGCTAAATCATCAACTAGATATCAAATTCAAGCGCTCTATCACCATCCGCATCTTTAATACGTGTTGGTAAGCCGATTTTATTAAGTAAGTTAATAAATGGCTTAGCATCAAGTTCTTCAACGTTGACCATCTTGCCTGCATCCCACTCGCCCGTAGCGATAAGCATGGCAGCAGCAACTGGTGGAACACCTGCGGTATACGAGATACCTTGGCTGCCCATGGCTTCATACGCTTCTTTATGGTCAGAGATATTATAAATAAATACCTCTGAATCGACGCCGTCTTTCTTACCTTTCACGACATCGCCAATACAGGTTTTACCCGTATAGTTCGGTGCTAATGAGCTTGGGTCAGGAAGCACAGCTTTCACGACTTTTAGCGGAATAACTTCTAAGCCTTCAGCAGTCACTACTGGTTGCTCAGACAATAAACCTAAGCTTTGTAGCACCGTAAAGACATTGATGTAATGCTCACCAAAGCCCATCCAAAAACGGATATTTGGCACATCTAAGTTGGCAGATAACGAATGAATCTCGTCATGACCACTTAGATAGCTGTTTTGCACGCCAACAACTGGTAAATCATCAGTGCGTTTGACTTCAAACATTTTATTCGACTGCCACTTGCTGTCTTGCCAAGAATAGACCGTACCGGTAAATTCACGGAAATTAATTTCAGGGTCGAAGTTTGTGGCGAAGTACTTGCCATGACTGCCGGCATTGATATCAATAATATCAATATCAGTCACTGAGCCTTTATCCATCATGTCATAGCCAAGTCGTGCATAGGCATTGACCATTCCGGGATCAAAGCCTGCACCTAAAATGGCAGTGATATTATTATCGGCACAACGCTGTTTACGCTGCCATTCATAGTTGTTGTACCATGGTGGCGTCTCACAAATCTTGCGCGGATCTTCATGAATCGCAGTATCAATATAGGCAACACCAGTTTCGATACAGGCTTCTAGCACGCTCATATTTAAGAAAGGTGAGCCAACATTAATAACAATTTGAATGCCCGTTTCGTTAATCAAGGCAATCACTGCTGGAATATCGAGCGCATCAAGCTCATGCGTATGTAAGATTGCAGGCTGCTTAAAGCTGCCTTTTTCAACGACGCTTTCGGCGATAGCATCGCATTTATCTTTGGTGCGTGAGGCGATATGAAGCTCGCCAAGCACATCATTATGCATGGCACATTTATGCGCTACCACTTGCGCCACACCGCCTGCGCCAATAATAAGTACATTTTTTTTATTTGGTTGGGTTGATGTCAAGGCAACAATCCTCCTTTGTGTCCCTGTCAGTGCCATTAATAATGGCGATGCAAAACAGAAACGAGTGAATGATATGTGTGAATTAAAAAGGAAGACCGAGGAAAACCCACACACCCAATGAACAAAACGATTGGTTTTGCCCGTGAGGATTATAACAATTTTCATCACCTTTTCGGTAAAAATTAATCGTAAAATAACCGTGCGATATAACTCCACTAAATAAGCCCGCTTTTAATCATGCTTATTCATAATGTCAATCAGGGCTAAAACAGCGGACAGCTTACGACAAACTTGCCTTATACTCTTGATAATCAAACTCACGCTGAATATCAATCGTACCATCAAGACGACGAATGACAATTGCGGGCATATTGACGCCATTAAACCAGTTCTTTTTGACCATGGTATAACCTGCTGCATTGCCAAAGGTGACGGTATCGCCCACGTTTAAGGTCGTTGGTAAGCTATATTCACCAAAGATATCACCCGCTAAACAAGAACGACCGTAAATAATGGTATTGTCTGCTGATGAGTTTTTAACTAATGCCTCACTATCACTATCTGCCACGTCTTTATTTAACGCGGTATCTAAAGGTGCAATAGTGACAGGCTGACCATTGATAGCGACTATCGGCGCGGACTCACGATAAATCAGCAAATCGAGCATGTGCGCTTCGATAGAAGAATCGACCACAGCAAGATTTTTTTCATTATGCAGGGTATCTAATACGGTAGTGACCAACGTTCCAGCGCCATGAATACTCGCTTCACCCGGTTCAAGATAGACTTGCACCCCATACTTTTCGCTAAAAGTTTTTAGACGTTCAGCTAATTTTTCCAATGGATAATCAGGGGCGATAAAATGAATGCCACCACCTAAGCTGACCCATTCTAGCTGCTGTAAGATATCGCCAAAGCGCGCTTCGATATCCGCCAAGCTTTCGCTAAACGCTTCAAAACTGTCATTTTCACAGTTGTTATGTATCATGACTCCAGTAATGTCATCTAATACCGCAGCAATACGCGCTTTATCATGCTCACCTAAACGACTAAATGGACGTGCAGGATCGGCAATAATAAAGGAGGAGTTACTGGTTTTTGGATTGAGACGTAAACCGACTGGAATATTTTGCGCCTGGGCTTGGTCTTTAAAAGCACTCAGCTGCGAGAACGAATTAAAGATGATTTTATCAGCATACTTTAATACTTCAGGAATCTCATTCGCGCTATATGCCACGCTATACGCATGCGTTTCTTTCTCAGCGCCATTATCATCACGGTTACCAAAAGTCTCACGACCTAAACGCACTTCATTGAGCGAAGAGGACGTCGTACCGTGTAAATAAGGTGCCATCGCATCAAAGACACCCCACGTCGCAAAGCATTTCAGTGCTAACAATGCTTTAGCACCAGACAATTCACACAGACGCGCGATAATCTGCATATTAGCCACAATCGCCGCTTCATCAAGCAAGTAATAAGGGGTTGGTACAGTGATTGATGGTGCAGTGATTGTTTTTGTAGACGATACATTCATAATAGATAACCTAGTAGCATTTAATAACGGTAGCAAATATCAGTTGATAATGATTAATAGCCATATTTTCGCTATAGTAGACTAAACCCATGATAATTAGAATAGTTTATGACGCTCTCAACGGATAATTCAATACTTCAATCTCAACATCAGCCTCAACCTGATGTAACCAAGCTCAATGCTGAGGCTCTTGCGGTACTAGAGTTTTGGTTTGCTAAAGACAATCAACCGTACTGGTTTGTAGTAGATAAAGCGTTTGATAAGCAAATTAAGGATAAGTTTGGCAAGATTTGGCAAACCGCCATACAAGGACAATGTGCGCATTGGCGACGTACTGAGCAGCAAACCATCAATCAAGCAGATGACGATACTGAGATTTTAATAATTAATCTTGCTGGACGTTTGGCGGAGATTATCGTACTGGATCAGTTTTCACGTAATCTATGTCGCGGGCAAGCGTGTGCATTTGCGCAAGATAAAATGTCACTGGTCTTGGCACAAGAAGCAATTTGTCAGCCAAATTTTGCAGCTTTACCGATGCCGTGGCGTAAGTTTATGATTATGCCCTTTATGCATTCTGAATCTGCAGTTATTCATGAGAAATATTTGCCTTTATTTAAGCAGTTAAACGATCCGTTAACCCTTGATTTTGCCTACAAACATCAAGCGATCATTGAAAAATTTGGACGTTATCCGCATCGTAATGCGGCGCTTAATCGCGTCTCTACAGCGGCAGAGCTTGCCTTTTTACAGCAGCCTAATTCATCGTTTTAGTTATTTTTTATTTTTAGGCATTTAGGCATTTAGGCATTTAGGCATTTAGGCATTTAATAATTTACATTACCGGTTTTAAAGGTAAATTGTTTTTTCTCCAGTTTTTTGCCATCTACTAACACAGTAAAGCTGACTTTATACTCGCTATGACCATATAGCCCACAATTTAAACCCTTACGCGCACCCACTTCGCAGCTTTTATGATTATCAGTAATCGGTAAAATAAAGGCTTCATTTTCTTTGAGTTCATGATCAGTGCCTTTATGCGGATCATTACGATAATCAAGCAGCTCAACCTTCACTTTGGCAGTATGCTGTATGTCGTAAAGACGAATGTTCCTAACGATAATATGCTGAGCGGACGGCATATTGATATAGATGGGTTGTCCGATAGGCGCTGCTTTTAAATCGCGCTTGGTACGTGCCACGGGGTTTGGAGATTCGTCATATAGAGCGGTATGCGTACCGATGATATTATCGCAAGGATAGGTGAATATTCCTTGCGCTGTATTATGGTGCGTACTATAGGTGGGTGAAGAAACATTGACAAAAATATAACCTTTGCTTTTATCTGCGACTTTACCGTGAGGTGTGTAAGCCATTGCACTTGAGCCGTTATGACTTAGGGTTGGTAGCATGAGCGACCTTAAATGATAAGGCGCGCTTAATAACGACTTGACCAACGTTTGCGCGACATAATCAGGTGATGCTACTTTACCGATTGAATTAAAAAGCACCGTATGCGAAATATTCTCAACCGCACCATAAAATTGATTAGAGTATTGCGCATTAGCCAAACGGTCTGCAAGGGTAACGCCACTAAAATAGGGATTATTCTGCCCTGTCCACTGTTTAATAGCGGCTATTTCATGTTCATCATGAGCATTAAATGCAATTGGTGTGACGTTAGCAAAGATATACTGCATGTATTGCGCGTGTTGGGTGGCGATTTTGGTCAGTTCTGCATCCACTGTGACCGCACCCAACCCACAGTTTTGTCGTGCGCTACTAATTAATATAGAACCAACCGCTGCTGCTTGGCTGTGGTTTTCATTGGTAATCTTATCTGCTTTTATTTCTGTCTCACCAACTTGTGACACGATATCTGGTTTAATAATATTTTTAGATTTAGTTGGCTGATGGGGTTTAAATATTGTTGGTAATGATAATACGGATGATAATTTTTTAGTGTCTCCTTTATACATAACCCCACAAGTGGTCAAAAATGGAATCGATAGCATGACCGTCGTAATGCTCTTGGTTAATGTATTCAAGGGTGTCACTTATCTTAGATTAAATTTATTAACGCTTAGGCTATTTTATATTAATATGTCAGATTATTAATTATTCAATGGCTACTGAGCTTCCAATGCCCGCCGTACAGGCGCAAAGCTACGACGATGCTCAGGCAAAACGCCATGATTGTCAATCGCCTGCATATGTGCCTTGGTTGGATAGCCTTTATGTTGCGCAATACCGTATTGTGGATATTTAGCATCAAGCTCATACATGGTTTGGTCACGGCTGACTTTCGCTAAGATACTAGCAGCGGCGATACTGGTATGACGTGCATCACCTTTTACCCACGCTTGGCAGTCGATGGATGACTTTTCTATACCTTTTTTTGCAAGCATTGAATAATCAAGTTCAGGATAGCGATTACCATCAAACAATAATTCAGCTTTTATATTAGAAGGAGCATCATTGGTCATTGCCTGTAGCTGACTGGCTAGCGCAACCAATAATCCTTCTGTACATAAGCGCATACCAAGCATAGTCGCTTGCAGAATATTGACCTGATCTATCACCGCAGCTGGAATATCAGCGATGAGGTATCCTACAGCATGCTGCTGTACTAATGGATAAAGGATATCGCGTTTTTTTTCACTCAGCTGTTTTGAGTCCGTTAAAATAGAGAGCTCTGTATCTTGCAGCGGTTTATTCTCAATCAGATCTGACCACATATTGGGCAATATAGCCGCTGCCACATTAACGCTACCCAATAAGGGTCCGCGCCCTGCTTCATCAACCCCAATTTTTAACGGTGACGTTTGAAAGTCTTGCTTGGAACTATTGGGATACTCCGCTAATAACTTAGTGATATTTAGCTGACCGCTCAAAAGAATCGGTTTAGCTAAATTAAGATACTGACCTTTAACATCGATATTTTCAATGTTAATCTCAATAGGAATAATACGATTATCTAGTAAGTTCTCAATATTCATAACTTCAATTTTCTTGTTTATTTATACCCGTTAGCATGAGGTATTGTTTTGGGTGTACCACTGCTCAATCACACTATTAGCAGGATTATGATTGCTTTGCTGCTGTAACGTTTGCTTGGTACGCCTAAGAGCTTGCAATTGTTCTTTATAAGCGCGTGGCTGCAATAGCCGCGTCACGGTGCGGCAAATACTATCACCATTAGCCTGCTCTTGAATCAGTTCCGTCACAATAGACGTGCCTGCCAAGATGTTAGGCAGCGCCACATAAGGCACTTTTACCAAGCGTTTAGCAATTTGATAGGTCAATTCATTAAGCTGATAAATCACCACCATGGGACGCTCAAGCAGCATCGCCTCAAGCGTTGCCGTTCCAGATGCCAACATGACCATATCCGATGCTGCCATGGCTTGCTGACTAAAGGTAGGCTGAGTGTCGTCATAAACGACGGCAATCGCTGCACGAAGTTGTTCTGAGCGCTCGTCAATCACCTCTTGCACAATATATTGATGGTTTTTATCAACGGTTGGTACGATAAAACATAGCTTTGAATCGAGTAATAATAACTTTTGAATACCATCAAGCATCAGCGGTAAAATAGCCGTAATTTCACCACGCCTTGACCCTGGCATCACACAAATAAGGTGACTGACCGTCTCAAAGCGCTCAACAAAAAACTGCTGCAGACCATCATTGTGCCACACTAATTCACTGCGCAACTGATTGGTCGGTGTGTCTATTAACGCTTGATTAATGGTACGTAGTAACGGATGCCCAACACAAATCGCTGGATGATGATAACGCTCATAAACTGGTAGCTCAAATGGGAATAAGCATAGTACTAAGTCTGTTGCCGCCTTGATACCGTGAATACGCGACTCACGCCATGCCCAAATTGACGGGCTAACATACTGCACGCAAAATACGCCTTGGGGCTTCAGTTTTTTGGCAACCCGTAGGTTAAAATCAGGGGCATCAATTCCTACAAACCAATCAATCTGCGCGGTTGCAAAAGCAGCCAGTAACTCGCGTCGTGCTTTCAGCAAGTCTGGCAATTGTGATAACACTTCGACCAAACCCATCACCGCTAAACGGGATAACGGAAAAATACTGTGTAAGCCTTGCGCCTGCATTTTTGCACCGCCAACACCCACCCACACAATATCACTGCGCAAATTATTCATTTGCTGCATAAAGTCAGCACCCAAGCTATCACCTGACACCTCACCGGCGACAATACCAACAACCAGTGGCTGCGCGGGTTCGGATGACGCGCCTGCGATATTTGCCACGGTATTTGATGTCCTAGATGTCTTGGGCGTTTTTGGCATTTTTGGCGTCTTAGTATCCGCAGTCGCGGTAATAACAGTCATGAAAAACTCTCAATAATAATCAAGCTAAGGACGCCTTTTTAAGCGCATAAAACCGTACTGGCATCCAATCAACAGGCAAGTATAACAAAATTTTGGTTTTGACATTCCAGTTATCAGGTAATTAACTGGGCGACTGCCCTTGTCAACGCACTGTTTTCAACGCATAATGAATATTCCTATAAATTAGCTAGACGACATATAACTATGACTACACCAGCTACTCATAACGCAGATATTGATGACGTGAATATTGCACAATTCATCCCTTTAATCACTCCCGCCGAGCTAAAAACTGAGCTCCCTTTAACAGATTTAGCGTATAACACCGTCTTAAAAGGTCGCCATACTATTCAAGATATCTTGGACGGTAAAGACAAGCGTTTGTTCGTGGTGGTCGGTCCTTGCTCTATCCATGACCTTAAAGCAGCGCATGAATATGCGGATCGCTTAGCCGTATTGGCAAAAGAAATCGAAGATACTATTTTTGTGGTGATGCGGGTTTATTTTGAAAAACCACGTACCACGGTCGGCTGGAAAGGCATGATTAATGACCCCGATATGAATGACAGCTTCGATATCGAAAAAGGTCTGCGCACTGCTCGTAAACTCTTGATTGACTTGAATGAAAAAGGTCTGCCTTGTGCGACCGAAGCCCTTGACCCCAATACCCCGCAGTACATGCAAGACTTAATCAGCTGGTCAGCGATTGGTGCTCGTACCACCGAAAGCCAAACACACCGCGAAATGAGCTCAGGCTTATCATGCCCAGTTGGCTTTAAAAATGGTACTGATGGCGGCATGACCGTTGCCGTTAACGCCATGCAAGCGGTAAAAGCCGGTCACAGCTTCTTAGGTCTATCCTCAGATGGTAAGGTTTGTATTATCAAATCTAAAGGCAACCCTTACGCGCACGTGGTATTACGTGGCGGTAATGGCAAACCAAACTATGATGAAACAGCCGTGGCTCAAGTGGAAAATGAATTGGCTAAAGGTAAAACCAGTGGCAAAATCATGATTGACTCAAGTCATGCTAACTCTGGTAAAGACCCATACTTACAACCAATGGTTATCCAAAACGTTGCTGAGCAAATTCAAAACGGCAACAAATCTATTATCGGCATGATGATTGAGAGTCATCTAAAAGGTGGCAACCAAAACTTAACCTCTGATTTGGATGCTTTAGAATATGGCGTGTCTATTACTGACGGTTGCCTCGATTGGGATAGCACCGTGACTGCCCTACGCAACCTACACGATATGGTAAAAGACGTTCTACCAAATCGCTAAGCATTATTTTTATAAATACTTCGTTTTATGAACGTTTCGTTTTATTAACAGTGTAAAATTAAAAAGCCCATCTATTTAAGATGGGCTTTTTGTTGCTAACATTACTATTGCTAAAATTGCTATTGCTAAAATAACTAAAGCAACTTAACTCTTATTATAGATTAATAAGAGTTAAGTTTAATTACCTGCTGCGCCTAACACTGTATCCAAGCTTTCAAGGACATGCTTAGAGGACACGTGTTGCTGCAAATCAAGCAGCTGCTCATGCGCCATTTGTCGACGTGGTTCGACCAAGGTATACCAACGCGCCAATACTTGCAATAAGCGTGAGGCGATCAGTGGATTAGAATCATCCAGTTTTTTAATCACACCCGTATAGATATCTAAGCCTTTTGGCGTCCATAGTACGGTCGGCTGCGAGGTAAAGGCGCTAATCACTGAACGCACACGATTGGGCGTATTCCAATCAAAGTCAGCATGCGCCAATAATGATTTAATCGTGTCTGTGCTCACATGGTCTGCGGAAGCTTGTACGCTAAACCATAAATCAATCACTAAATCATCCGCTTGAAAACGCTGATAAAAATCAGCTAAATAGCCCTCATATCCTGCTACTTGATGATTGACCATCGCTTTTAATGCACCAAAACGCTCCGTCATACAGCTCGCATTATCATATTGCTGCTGTGCCCAATTGGTAGCTTCTGCAACTTCTGCGGTTAATGCCATATCAAGGACGATATTGCGCAACGCTCGCGCACCAAGCGCTTCAGGACTGTCCGAGTATGCCTGTAATGGCAATTGCTGATACAGTATCGTCCATTGCTCTTTGAGCGAATCAGCCACTTGCTTATATAAATCTTCGCGCTGCTGCTTAATCAGTACGGGATCATACTCTTTATGAATAGCCGATGCCAACTCTTGCGGTGATGGGATATCAAGTAGGCGCGCGGCTAACATGGCATCATTATGAGCAAGTTTTGGCAATGTCTCAGCCAACGCTTGTAAATAGACATCAGGTTTACTGTTAGCGTCGTTCGTTGATAATAAAATACGATTGACCAGCATTTGCGTCACTTGCCAGCGGTTAAAACCATTGGTTTCATGAGTCAATAAAAACGCTAAATCTTCATCTTGATAGTCATAATTAAGCTGCACTGGCGCACTAAAATCACGTAGCAATGACACGATAGGCTCGCTCGTCACATTATCAAAGCTAAAGGTTTGCGATGCTTGGTCAAGTAGTAACATTTGCGCAGCAATAATATTGCCACTTTCTCTATTGAAAAGTGCCGTTGCAACCGGAATAGGTAACGGTTTTGGCGCATCAAATCCTGCTACATGGCGTGTCTGCTGACTTAAAGTAATGGTCAAGTTTTGCATTTTTTCATCATAGTGTTGATGACCAGATACCACCGGCGTACCTGGTTGACGATACCAATCGATAAATTTTTCAATTTTACTATCAGTAATACTTAATGCGGATAAAAAATCCTCAACCGTGACCGCTTGCCCATCATAACGACGAAAATACTCATCCGTACCTTTACGGAAATTCTCTGCGCCTAACGTATTGGCAAGCATACGCACGATTTCTGCGCCTTTTTCATACACCGTGGTGGTATAAAAATTATTAATCTCAACAAAACTTTCAGGACGTACGGGATGCGCCAGTGGTCCTGCATCTTCTGCAAACTGATACGCACGTAATGTTGCCACATCATCAATGCGCTGTACCGCACTGGACTGCTGATCGGCTGAAAAGGACTGATCGCGAAATACCGTAAACCCTTCTTTTAAACACAGTTGAAACCAATCACGGCAAGTAATTCGATTGCCCGTCCAATTATGAAAATATTCATGGGCAATCACCGCTTTTACATTAAAGCTACGGCTATCCGTTGTCGTTTCAGGGCTAGATAAAACGCAGGCAGTATTAAAGATATTCAGCCCTTTATTCTCCATCGCACCCATATTGAATTGACTGACCGCAACAATCATATAACGATCTAAATCATAAGCGCGACCATAATTAACCTCATCCCATACCATCGAATCTTTCAATGCCTGCATACCGACATGACACTTATCAATATCCGCCGATTTAGCATACAGCTCAAGCGTGACTTTACGTCCTTCGCTGGTCGTATGATAATCGGTTAATACGTCTAAATCTGCAACTACGCACGCAAACAAATAACTTGGCTTATTCGTTGGATCGTGCCAAATTGCATAATGACGGTCTGGCGCATCTGTTACGTCGCCTTGCTCAACTAAATTACCATTACCTAATAATGTTGGATAACGCTTATCGGCTTCAATACGAGTAGTAAATATCGCCAGCACATCAGGACGATCCGGATAAAAGGTAATCTTGCGAAAGCCTTCAGGCTCACATTGCGTCACAAACATCGTCTCACTACCGCTGCCGGCAATATATAAGCCTTCAAGTGCGGTATTGGTCTGCGGGCAAATTTTAACGGATAATTCCAAAATTACTGTATCGGGTGCATCCGCAATCGTCAACTTACCCGCATCTTGCTGATAATCTTCAGGCGCAAGTCCCTCACCATTCATAGCAATATGCAGCAGCTCAATATCTTCACCGAAAAGTACTAAATCGCCCGCCGTCTGACGTACCATCTTTAGCGTGCTGTCTACCTGCGCATAATCCTCAAACAGCTTAATATCTAAATCAACCGTATCCACATTAAAGCTTGGTGGCTGATAGTCTTTTAAATTAATTTTATTATTACTCTCATTAAGCGCATGTTCTGGCACATCAGGCATTTCAGGATTGATAATTTGGGCATCGTTTTCAGCGATAGACATGGTGTTTCCTATTATTGTTGATAACAGCAATGGTCGACTAGCAGCGTTTCGTACTAGCGTATAAAAATGATAGGGATTATAGACTAATTTTAATTGTCGTTAACCTTAAGGTTAAATTGATGCCAATAATCAAAGTTCAAGGGTAAATTATAAATGACTATCGAATGCTCATACTCATGAAAACACATCTATTATCAGATAATAACTTGCTTTACTATAACGGAATAGCATCAATAAAAAATAATGAGTCTATGCTAACAAGTAAGCTACTGTGTGCGATTAAACCACTAAAACATAACGAATATATTCCAATGCATATTGTAATAATCGGCAAAATTTGACATGATTTACAGTAATGCTATTTACATAACGTAACATTGGCTCTACTATGGGTAGCAATTGCATAAGTTTTATTATAAGCAGTTTTAACATAACAAATTTGATTAAAAATTTAGGAGCTCATCATGTCAACTGACGTCACTTTATCTCATATCTCATCAAAAAATCGTTTTGCCAAAATCGCTGCACTTGCCGTACTTTCTACTGCTGTAGCACTGACTACCGGTTGTGCAACCAAACG